>JACQKH010000078.1 GCA_016204585.1 Candidatus Kerfeldbacteria bacterium | reverse complement strand
CCAGTGCACCTCGAGGTGATGCCAAGCTATTGAACTATCACAAGGGGTAATGTAACCCTGGTGGTCCAGATCCAAGGAGTATCCTATGGACATGTACCACCTCAAACAGATACCATCAGAGGCGCAGATCAGGAAGTTCCTGCGCCGCGTGCTCTTTGGCAAGAACGTCTTCTGTCCTGAATGCCGATCCCGTGCCGTGTTCCGGTACGGAGAACGATACCGTTGCTCGCGGTGTCGGACTAAGTTTTCCCTCACCTCGCATACCTGGCTCCACGGCCTGAGGCTGCCCCTGAAAACCCTCTGGCTGGTCCTCTGGTGCTGGACTAGTCAGGTGCCGGTGAAACAAGCAGCCGACCTCACCGAACGGAGCCGTCAGGCAGTCTACGACTGGTACGGACACTTCCGCGCCCACCTGCCGCACAACCCCGTCATTCTTGAACGAATCATCCAGCTCGACGAGGCCTTTGGACAAGGCTGGACCCTGATGATGGGAAAACAGCAGGGATCACGGCGGGCGGCCTACGCCTTCCTCGATGACCCGAATCCCCAGCGTCACCACGCGGTGTTCTTCGCCCAGTCGCACGTCAAACCGGGGAGCAGGCTGTACACGGACGGCTCAGGGATCTACCAAGGCATCAATCGTTGGTGGCCAGTGAAGCACGGCACCGACATTCACCGCAAATGGGAGTTCGGGAAGACCTCGGAGATCGAAGGCTTGTTCGGCACCATGCGGACGTTCATCCGTCGGATGTATCACCACGCCACTTCAGACAAGATGCCTGAGTACGTGAGGGAATTCTGCGCCAGATTTTCCTCACCGGAAATCTTCGAATCGCCCCATCGTTACTTATCCGAAACCCTAACCCTTGTACCACCAAGGTGACAGAGCCCCTTTGTTTGGTATTGACGAAGTCGCCAAAAAATGCTACAGTCTACATACTATTTCGTCGCCTCCACGATTGTGGTTGAAGATTTTTTAAGCGTCTTTATTAGGAGAGTATGTCTGGACATTCGAAGTGGTCACAAATCAAACGACAAAAAGGCGCCGCTGATCTCAAAAAAGGAGTGATCTTTACCAAGCTCGCGAACACCATCACCGTGGCGGTTCGGGAAGGCGGTCAAGACCCGACCATGAATTTTAGACTGCGGCTGGCTATCGACAAAGCCCGCGCCGCCAACGTGCCGAAAGAGAACATCGCCCGGGCAATTAACCGCGGGACCGGTGAACTCGAGGGCTCGCGCCTCGCCAACGTCACTTATGAGGGCTTCGGACCGGGCGGCGCAGCCATCGTCGTCGAGACGCTGACCGACAACCGGAACCGAACGGCCGGCGAACTCCGCCGCATTTTCGCCGAGCACGGTGGCAACCTCGGGAACGCGAACAGCGTCCTCTGGATGTTTGAACGACGAGGAGTTCTTGAAGTGAAGCCCACCGGCGAGCGCGCCTCATTTGAACTTGCCGCCATTGACGCTGGGGCGCTAGACATCTCGGAAAATGACGGGGTAGTGATTTCCACCTCGCCAGGCAATTTACGGCAGTTGCGGGACGCTATTTTAAAAACTGGTGCGGATATTAATAGCACCGAAATCGCCTTAATCCCAAAAACATCGCTGGCGCTGACTGAAGCGGGAGGTCGGCGTCTCGAACGGCTTCTTCATGAACTCGAAGATCTCCAAGACGTCACCAACGTTGCCACCAACGCCAATGTCTAGCCGTACCATACTCGGGATCGACCCCGGTATTTCACGCATGGGATACGCCATCCTCGAAGTAACGAGAGGCAGTCTAAAGTTAAAAAAATTCGGCGTTATTGAAACCAGCAAAGGTCTCGATCTAGGCGACCGGCTTCACCGAATCTACCGCCAGGTGCGTTCGCTGATATCGTCCTTTCATCCGGATACCGTGGCTTTAGAGACGCTGGCCTTTTCTCGCAACGTCACCACCGCCTTGGCGGTCGGCGAAGCGAGCGGTGTCGTCCGTCTGGCCGCCGCCGAATCGAACATCCCGGTGAAGGAGTTCTCACCCTTGGAAGTGAAACAGTCTATCACCGGATATGGTCGGGCGGACAAACGGCAGGTACAGCGCATGATTCAGGCAATCTTCTCGCTTAAACATCTCCCTTCGCCCGACGACGCCGCCGACGCGATCGCCATTGCGGTTTGTGGATCGCGATCACAATTCACCCAGCCCCACGGGAAGCCACGGGTGGCAGCCCGCGGAGGAACGACTTCGGGCGTCCCACCGGTCGTCGCCCAGAGGCCACGCCTGGAAAGCCGTGGAGCTGGGTTCACATGAAAAATCGAGCTGAGAAAATTCGGCGGTTGCTCGGCGCGTCACGCGAGGTCATCCGCGACGCCGTCCTAGACAACGGTGCCATCGTCGCCGCTAACAGCGACAAACCGTACTATCCGCGCGAAGCTGCCGATTACCGCTACGTCTGGCCGCGCGACGCGTGCTTCACGGCCCTAGCGGCTGAAGCTCTCGGCATCCCGGCGGCGGAAAAATTCTTCCATTGGCTGCTGGTTAAACCCGAGGACTTTCAGAAAGAAAAACTGCTGTACTCGAACTATTCCACCAACGGTCGAATCGGCAGCATCGGCCGGATGTTTCAGCCCGATCAGATGGGAACGGTCCTGTGGACCATCTACGAGTACGTCAAAGGCGACCCACATCGCGCCAGCGATTTTCGCGAGCTGATCGAACGTCTTAGCGATGGTTTGGTCGCGACCTGGAACAAAACTTACTTCATCCTCAATAGTGTCGACCTCTGGGAGGATGGCTACCGTCAGACCTCCTCGCGCGTGGAGAACAACTTCACCTACTCGCTGGCAGCCTGCAGCCGTGGCCTTTTCCTGGCTGATGAACTCTTCCCAAACAAACTCTGGAAACAGACCGCGCTGCAGATGGAGAAGCGAATGAACGAAGCGTACGACCCGAACCGTGGGTACTTCCTGCGCAATCACGGGAAAATCGACGACCCCAACATTGACGCCTCGGCGCTCGGCCTGGTTTGGCCCTTTGCTATGGTCGAGGCGAATGACGAAAGAATGCTGACTACCATCCAAACCATTGAGCGAGTGATTGTCATGGACGGAGGAGTCCACCGCTTCCAGTTCGATTATTTTGATTCCGAAGGGTCGGCCTGGGAGGGCGGCGGGGCCTGGCCAGTGTTAAACTTCTGGCTGACCATCGTCTTGAAACGGGCCGGCGACAGCGCCAAGGCCGAGACCTATTTCAACTGGGTCGTTGATCGAGTTGACCGCTACATTCCTGAGCAGATTTTCGCCGATTTCCGTATCGGCATCACCCCGCTCGTCTGGAGTCATGCAATGTTCATCATTGCCGCAGAAGAATTGGGGATATCCGTACAGCCATGAAACCTCTCACTATTGTCAGTGTCAGCGCCGAGGTTTCACCGTACTCGAAAAGCGGCGGACTCGGTGATGTGGCGGCCGCCCTGCCGAAGCACGTCGCCAAGTTCGGACACCGCGTCGTGATTGTCACGCCGTTTTGGGGATTCATGAAACGCCAAGATATTCCCTACAAAGAGATTGGCGGAAGCGACATTCGCATCGGCCCGGACACCTACCACCTCAAGTTCAAGCACTCCCGTTTGCGCCAGAACCTCGACGCGTACTTCCTGTGCAACGAAGAGATGTTTGGACGCTACCAAACGCGCATGTACGCGCATGACAATGATGCGCTCCGATTTTTCGTATTCGACCGTGGCGTACCGTTACTGCTCAAGGCAATAAACCTGATTCCTGACGTTATTCACTGTCACGACTGGCATACCGGATTAATCCCCAACATCCTCAAGCTCGAGCTCGGCCATGACCCGATCGCCAAGGCGGCGACAGTATACACCATCCACAACCTCCCGTTCCAAATGCAGGGTAACTGGTGGATGGTTCCGGACGACAAGGTTGACGAAGGTCGCGGACCGCTGCCGACCACATCGTCGCAGGTCCGTTGGCTGAACTTTACTAAGCGAGCGATCATGTACGCCGACGCGATCAATACTGTCAGTGTGCGGTACGCCGAGGAAATTTTAACACCGGAATTCGGGCAAGGTCTCGATCGTCTCCTCCGGCGGCGACAAAAGTACGTCTACGGCATCATCAATGGCATTGACTACGCTGTGTACAACCCGCAGTTTGATCAGCACCTGTGGCACAAATACGACTGGAATTCGCTCGACCGAAAGATGAAAAACAAGCGCGAGCTACAAAAACTCGTCGGTCTAGAACACCGTGACGACATTCCGATCATCGGCCTCGTGCACAGACTCACGGAACAGAAAGGTTTCAACCTCATCCGCGAGGTGCTGCCCGTGCTCATGCAGCTTCCGCTTCAGATGGTAATCGTCGGGAGCGGCGACCGCGACTACATAAACTTCTTCCACAAAATGGAAAAAAGGTTCCCCAAGAAGATCGGCATTTTTACACCCTTCACCGAAGAACTTGGCTCCAGGGTTTACGCCGGATCAGATATGTTCCTAATGCCAAGTCGTTACGAGCCAAGCGGCATCTCGCAGCTCATCAGTCTGCGTTACGGTTCGATTCCCATCGTGCACAAGACGGGCGGACTCTCCGACACAGTGGAAGACTTCGACCCACGCAGCGGCCATGGCACCGGCTTCGTGTTTTCGCGTTACACACGAGAAGACCTCCTCATCGCCATTGTTCGCGCACTCGAAACCTTCAAGTACCCACAGACCTGGGAACACCTCACCTGGCAGGCGATGCAAGAATCGTACTCCTGGGACATCCCCGCTGAAAAGTACGTTCAACTCTATCGTCGGGCAATTCTGAACCACAAACGTAGCCAGCCGGAGTGAATCGATGCGCTGGGCAAACTTTTTTCATCTCTACCAACCGCCCCGATGGCCCGCCGCCGTCATTTCGAAAGTCGCCCGAGAGAGCTACCGGCCGCTCGTTCGTTTCCTCCTGTCCCACGCCCACGTCAAGGTTACCCTGAACATCAGCGGTTCGCTGACTGAACAGCTGGCGACTAACCCCCGCCACAAGGAAATCATCACTGGCGTTCGTCGCCTTCTCAACCGGGGACAAATCGAACTCACCGACTCGGCCATATACCATGCTATCCTGCCCCTTCTTCCCGTCCGCGAAATTACCAGACAGATACAACTTAATCGCCGGCTTAACCGCCGCGTGTTTGGTAGGGCCTACCGACCGTCAGGATTCTTTCCGCCGGAAATGGCGTATAGCGCCAAACTTGGAAAGATTCTGAATAAGCTCAAGTACCAATGGGTGATCCTCGACGGCTTGAGCCATCCCGGCATCGTTAATTACCAACAGCGATATCGTATCCGGGGAACGAAGATGACGGCGGTCTTCCGCAACCGCTACATTAGCGACTACCTGGCCTTCGCTATTCAGGCGGGCGACTCCCGACGATTTCTGTCAACAGTGCAGCGCTGGAACGGTCAACAGGAGATTCTCGTTACGGCCATGGACGGCGAGAACCTCGGCCACCACCGACGGGCGGCCAAGCGAATCTGGCAAACGCTCGTACACCAGCCTCACATCCAAACTATCAAGGTTTCCGAGTTGCTAAAAACACTGCCGAACGACCTGGCCATCACACCGCGTGCTGCCAGCTGGTCAAGTCAGTCTCAGGAGCTTAGGCGGGGGGTTCCATTCGGACTCTGGCGCCATCCAAACAACGAGCTCCACCTTCTCCAATGGCAGCTCTTCTTGCTCGTGCAAAGTCTGGTCGAGCGACATGAGCGGCGAGGACGGTTATCCAGTTCACTCCGAGCCGAGTTCGACCGGGCGGTGGCCAGCGACTGGTACTGGTGGGCGTCGCGCGAACCATGGTGGGACGTGGCGATCGTCGTCGGCGCCGCCCAGAACCTCCATACTCTGGCCGAAGAATTAAATCCACCGCCCTTGCTCCGTGACCGCCTTCGCGCCCTGGTCCATAAGATTGCCACCACCGCCCGACGCTGGCAAGAAACTGGCGAGGCGCGGCGCCACGCCGGTGAGTTTTTGAAATCCGCCAGGGTCCCTCGCTACCTCGGCGGCGAACGTGTACACTAGGAATAACATGTAACATTTGACCTTTGACGTTTGACCATTGAGTGGACTTGATAGGTCACGCGTCACATGTCATCAGTTATCCATACTCAAACATGCTCTGGGCCAATTTCCTCCACTTTTATCAACCGCCAACACAGAAACTGTACTGGGTGAAGCGCATCACGGACGAATCTTACCGACCGATCCTCCGCGGCATGCTCGCCCACCCGAGCGCACGGACGACGATGAATATCAGCTCAATCCTGGTCGAGCTCTGGAACCAGAGCGGCGCTGGTGATGTCATTGATCTTGTCCGGCAGCTCTTGAAAAACGGCCAGGTTGAACTAACTGGATCGGCCAAGTACCACCCCCTGCTGCCACGGATCCCCGACCGTGAAATTATCCGCCAGATCGACCTCAATACTGCCACCCACCGTCATTACTTCGGCGACCTCTACCGGCCGCGCGGGTTCTTTCCGCCGGAAATGGGCATTTCCGAACATGTGGCCGAGGTCATCGCCGACCAAGGGTTCGACTGGTTAATCTGCGACGAACTTTCCTACGACCGGAAGCTTGGAACTATTGACTACGGAAAAATCTTCGCTCTCAAGAGCCGGCCGAACCTGGCGCTCTACTTCCGCGAACGCCGCCTGAGTTACAAGATTCTTTCCGGCCAACTCGGTACTGGCAACCTCCTAATCCAAGGACTAGGTCCGCGCCTGGAGCGTAACGAGTACCTGCTGACGGCCATGGACGGCGAAACCTTCGGCCACCACCGGCCGGGCATGGAGCATCTCCTGTTTGAAGTCTATGAATCGAAAGAGCTTAAAACCGTTTTGATCTCGGACTTGCCAAAGAAATTCCCGGACGTTACCGCCGTAAATATCCTGCCGTCAACCTGGGCGCTGATGGAGAAAGACCTTGAACGGAACGTGCCGTTCGCGCGCTGGGATGACGAGAATAATGCCATCCACAAACTCCAGTGGGAACTCACTGACCTGGCCGTCAGCGTGGTCAATCGGCCCTCAACCAATCGCCCAAACAATGCCGAGTCGCGCCTTCTCCTTGACCGGGCCCTGCACTCAGACCAGTACTGGTGGGCGTCGGCCAAGCCCTGGTGGTCGCTCGAAATGATTGAGCGCGGCGCCAAGGAGCTGCGCGATGTCGTTCTTAAAGACCCGGCGGCGACTAATGACGATCGGGCGCGGGCCAACGACCTTTACCAACGAATCATCTTCGCTGGTTTCGACTGGCAGCGTGAGGGAATCGTCGAAGCGTTGGCCAAGCAGGAAGACGAAGAAATTCGACAACGCACAGATGTGGGTCTGCCGAAGTTGCCGAAATCCGAAATTGATAAAATCATCCGCAACCTAGAGCAGGAGATGACCCTGGTCGCCGGTCGTCAGGAGTTTGAACGCGCCGCCCAGCTCAGGGATCGCATCAAGGAACTCCGACGCTACGCCCACGAGGACGAGGCTCAACCATGAGGACAAGTCGGCGTTGGTTCGCGGCGAATGACCGCCGAGCGCTCGGCCGGGTCTGGCAAACCATTGTTCGCCGCTATTACCCGGCCGGCGCCCGGCTCATTCGCTTCTCCACCGCCGACGTCGGGCGCTATCGGTTCAAGCGCTCGCTTTTATGTACGCTCCATCTCCGACTGCCAAACGGAAGTCGCTCAATCGTCCGTCTGCGCGGAAACCTGCCAAGTCAGGACACGCCTGGTGAAATTAAAATAGCTGATGCTGTGCAGAAAAGGCTTTGGAAAATGGGTTTTCGTGCTGGCCCGCTGCGAGTACCTCGCACACTGGGACACTTCCCCTCGGTCGGCATGAACTTCTATGAGGATTTCCCCGGAAGGAATCTCAAAGATCTAGCGAAACGGCGCGACCAGCGGTCACTCGGTCTGGCCCGCCGGGCCGGCAATTGGCTTGGCCAGCTCCATCGGGCAACTCTCCAAGTCGGTCCACGCCGAACAGCGAAGCGAATCCGGCTCGAGCGGGATTTCTTCTTGGACGACTTCTCGCGTTTTGCGCCAGCCGCGACCGGGCGTGCTCTCAGAGTGCTGGACTCCGCCGTTCAATCACAGATCGACATTCTTCGCCACGGTCGTTGGCAGCCCTGCACGATCCACGGCGACCTTAACCTCAGCAACATCATCCTCGGCCAGGATCAAAGCATTGGCTTTATTGATTTCGGCACTAGCACGGTCTTCGATCCTCTCAATGACATCGGAAATTTCCTAGCGCAAGTTGATATCTTAGTCTGGTCGGGGAAGGTGGCCCACTCTCAGGGAAAGAAGCTCCAGCAAGAACTGCTCGACGGATACGTCAAGGTGACTGGACGACCGGCCATGAATAGAACGAGGATTGACCTGCACCGGGCATGGTGGACGATACAAATCCTCGCCTACACGCTCTCCACTAAAACTTCAATCGGCCGCCACATCGCCGAGCGTGCGCTTACCAGCGCAACTAGCTTGCTCCGTCGCCGTTCCTTTGCACCGGTCGACTCGCTAACCGACCAACCACTTGGCCTGCTCCGCCCGGCGCTTATCAATCATACCGCCATGACTGCCTATTTTACCGACCACCTGGCAGGTTTTTTCCAAGGAAGCAACAAGGTTGAGCGCTTGACCATCGAGCAGCCTCACGCGCTGTCCGCCCGAAGTTTCTTGACCCGCTACGTGCTTCTCTTGCGTCGACAGACCGGCGGCGCTGACCGACGGGTAGTCCGCGGCAATTTCTGGGATCGTCGAACCTACGAGATATTGCGGAGTGTCTATCGCCACCCGCGCCGAACTTTCAAAACCATGCACCCACTCCAGTATGAAAATAAGTTCGGCTACGTCTTTTACGAAGAATTGGATGGGCCGTCGCTTCGTTTAGCCAAGTTCCGCTCGCCGTCGTTCGCCGCCGTCATCAGCGGTACGGCCCGAGCGCTGCAAAACCTCCACTCACTCGTTTTTCGTAAAGTGAGAATGTTGAGTTGGCAAGATGAGCGGCAGTTCCTCCAGCTAGTCCTGGCCGGCATCCGCCAACACGATCGTCGCCTGATTCCGAACCTCGACTCGATTATCTACTCTCTCAAACGCGCCGCCAAACCAATATGGAACAACTACCGCGTGCTCGTCCATAATGACTTTCAGGCGAGCAACATCATCGCCTCCTCGCCAATCGGAATCATTGACTATACCAGAAGCGGGCTTGGTCACCCGATGATTGACGTGGGTAACTTTCTGGCCCACCTTCGAATCATGCTGGCGGGAATCCTTCCCCGACATCGGATTGAAAAACTGGCGGATCTTTTCCTCCGGACATACCTTGGCCGCGCATCTAGCCATCAGCGCCAATCTCTACTCCGAGTTCTTCCGCTATTCGAACTGCGCAGCTGTCTAGAAATCCTAGCGGTGACGCTCACCAACCTGCCGCGAGCAAGCCGCGGTAGAAAATTCTACCAGGCACTGCTTAAGATGAACATCGCCTCGCTAGTAAGGAAAGCGGGCATCCTATGAATGTCATGTTCGTCAGCGCCGAGGCCGCGCCACTCGCCAAGGTCGGTGGTCTGGCTGATGTAGTCGGTGCGCTTCCCTTGACGCTCAAGCAGCTTGGCGTCGAAGCGCGAATCATCATGCCAAAGTACGAACATCTGGAGCGATCGCTGCGATTGGAGCTAGTGCTGGACCGCCTCGAAGTACCGGTTGGTCAAACCACCGAACTTATCAAAGTATACAAAACGCTGCTCCCTGGCAGTTCGATCGTCGTCTACTTGATCGCCAACGCCAGATACCTCAGCCGCGGCCCAATTTATGATGAGCGGGGAACCGCTGACGCTTTCCTTGGCCTGTCGAGATTCTTGTTTTTCTCGCGCGCCTGCGTCGAAGTCATGGCGCGCCTTGGTTGGCAGCCTGACATTGTCCATTGCCACGATTGGCACACTGGTTTAACGCCGGCTCTGTTGAACGTCGGTAGACAGCGTCAGGTCGCAACGGTTTTCACCATCCACAATCTCGCCTACCAGGGAGTCTGGAGCGCCGACGAGGTCTTCTCGTTCCTTGGACTTCGCGGCGACGAGACGGAACATCTACATGCGCGCGACCGTCACGGCGACCTCAACCTTATGCAGCAGGCCATTCGCCAAGCGACGCGCCTAAATACCGTCAGCCCGACGTATGCCAAAGAAATCTTGACTCCCGAGTGCGGCCGGGGACTCGAGGAAGACTTGCGACGTCGACAAAAACATCTAGTGGGCATTCTAAACGGAATCGACATTGAACGGTTCAACCCGGCTTCCGATCCGGACATCCGCGTGCGCTACGACCGCACCACCATTCACCGTAAGGTCGAAAACAAACTGGCCCTACACGAACAGTGCGGCTTCCCCCTTGACCGTTCCGTTCCGACCTTCGGTTTCGTCGGGCGACTGGCCGAACAGAAGGGGGTTGATCTGATTCTCGCCACGGCTAAAATGTTTGTTGAGCGGGGGGCCAGGTTGGTGGTGCTGGGATCGGGAATGGCCAAAACTGAACGGGCGCTGCTTGGACTGGCGAATAAATTCCCAAACTCAATTGCGGTCCGCACCGGGTTCGACGCCAGATTAGCCCAGAATATATACGCCGGATCAGATATCTTTCTAATGCCCTCGCGATTTGAACCATGCGGTATCGGCCAGATGATCGCCATGCGCTACGGGACGATTCCTTTGGTTCGCGCTACCGGCGGTCTCCATGATACAGTGCCGGATATTGATAGAGCGCCGCCGACCGGACTCGGCTTCTCCTTCAACGAATACGAAGCGGGGAAATTCTGGGAAGCGGTCGAACGGTCACTCAACTGGTTCCGCCGACCGTCCGACTGGCAACAGCTCATCAAGCGAGTGATGGCCCAAGACTTTTCATGGTCGCGCTCGGCCCGTTCCTACCTTAAGCTCTACGAACAAACCATCCAGCAACAATGATCAAATCAGAAGTCCGTCAGGACTATATCCACGACCGCGTTGTCCTTATCGCCCCGGGACGAAAGCGCCGGCCGCACGACTTTCCGCAGACCACGGTGGTCCGTCATGACGGCGGGCCAGAATCCTGCATCTTCTGTCCGCCGCAACTCAAAGACGTCAAGGCGCTCCTGACTGTTGGCCGGGGACTAAACTGGCGAGTGAAAGTCATTAAAAACATTTTCCCGATCGTGTCCGCGGACAACCCAAAAGCGTACGGCTATCAAGAGGTGGTGGTCGACACTCCCGAACATAATGTCGAGTTTGCTGACCTGACGATTGAGCACATTGCGACCATCCTCGAAGTCTTCGGCCAGCGATTCCGGGCGCTCGGTCACGATCCGAAAATAAAGTATATCCTCGCCTTCAAAAACCATGGTGGCAAAGCTGGCGCTTCGATTGCCCACGCCCATTCCCAAATATTCGCCTCGTCATTCGTCCCGCCGCACATCGTCGATAAGCGCAAGCGCGCGGAAGAATACCAAATTCAAAAGGGCCGCTGCTACTATGAAGATCTTCTAATCAAAGAGCAGCGGGGGCCGCGCTGGATCACGGAGGACGAGTACTTCGGCGCCTTCTGCCCGTACGCCTCATCCTACAACTACGAAGCCTGGATAATCCCCTGGCGGCATGTTGATAACCTCGGCAACTTGAAAACTGCCGAGCGGCTGTCGCTCGCCACCATGCTGAAAAAGCTGCTCATCCGACTGGCTAAGCTCGGGCTGTCCTACAACCTCTTCTGTCACCAGCTGGTCAACGACAAAAATGAGCACTTCTACTTTCGGATTGCCCCACGCGGCGACGTTTGGGCCGGTCTTGAGCTTGGATCTCGTCTCATCGTCAACACCGTTGCGCCCGAGGACGCGGCCAAATTCTATCGTGGGGATAGGAAGAAACAAAGAACTTCCCGCTCACGTTAAAAGTAGAAGTATGCGCCTACAAATTCCGGCCCACGCCAAACGCGTCTTTAAGGGCGTGATTTTCGAGGTCTGGCAGTGGAAACAAAAAATGTTTGACGGCAGCACGGAGGTATTTGAGATGCTCAAACGACCAAATACGGCCGTAATAATTCCAACCGTTCGGGACAAAATCCTTATCCTAGAGCAACTGCAGCCAAACTGGAAACACTCCCGCCTCTCACTGCCGGGCGGGCGCTGCGATTGGGGCGAGGATTCGTTGAAAGCGGCGCAACGGGAATTATTAGAAGAAACCGGTTACCAATCCGACGACTGGAAACTCTGGAAAGAACAAAGTCCAGTGGGCAAGATGGAATGGACAGTGTTTACCTATATCGCTCGAAATTGTTCAAAGGTTGAGAATCCGCGGCTCGACGCCGGTGAAAAGGTTACACCGCGAATGATAACCTTTGATGAATTTTTGATGCTGTCCAAAGACCCGTCGTTCTACGAAAAAGAGTTAGCCGGTATCTTGCTCATGATGCGTGCGGACCGTAAGCTGCGAGACGAATTTTATCGGCTGCTTTTTCCAAACGGCTAAGTAAAATATTCCTTCCCGGCATCCACTTCCTGGATGCTCATCTCGCGTTGCTGTTTGGCAGAATAAATTTCCGTTATAACGAACTTGCCTGCGGTCGTCTTCGTCCGGGAATTGATCGTCTGTTCTACGATTTGAACGTGCCCCCAGTAAAGCCATTTGCCATTGATGTTGTGTACGAGGAATGCGCGCGTTGGTGCAGGATGGTACAACCGCATACCCGGCTTATCATGAAACTCAAACACGCGCCCTCCAAAATCTTTTGCAGTGAATGGTGTTTTCAGGTGCTTTTCTAGCTGGAGCTCGTCCGGAAATCCCTGTTCCGTTGTAATTTGCAACGTGTCGTTAAATTCGATAATGCTTCCCATAACAATGCTTAGTACTTCACCTTTAAAACAAAGGATTTCTTCTTTTTTCCAACTGTGAAAAGATGGTCTCCAAGGCCAAGAGAACGCTGTGTCGTATTCCACTGGCGAACGATTGCTCCATTAATTGATACCGCTCCTTGTTCAAATAATCTCTGTGCTTCAGATTTTGTACTGACTATTTTTGTTGTTAT
>JACQKH010000077.1 GCA_016204585.1 Candidatus Kerfeldbacteria bacterium | reverse complement strand
TAAAGCTCAATCAAATATGGTGAGTGTTGGCTCGGCAATACGGCAATCGGCAATTTTAGACAAAATCAAAGTTTCGTGCAGTGATGTTTCCGTAGGTAGCGCCGTAAAGGGTTGCCGGATGAAGGACCTTATTGCCGAGTTCCCGGATGTGAGCGAGCGGACCATCCGTTACGACCTTCAGCGGCTTTTACAGCATGGTTCCGTTGAACGAGTGGGAAATGGAGGTCCCGCGTCCTATTACGTAATAAAATAGGCGATTCATCGTTTTCTTTAGTGAACCGTCAAAAGCACGCTATTCCTGTACTTTAAACGCTCGGCTTGACGGATTTCCGGGCATCAGCTACACTACCGATAATGCGTTGCAAATCAGTGTGAGGCCGATTTGCGACGTTGTGTGTTTTGGGGCGTTCAGCCCCACATTTTCGTGCCTCACCCCCGCCGGTGGGGTTTTTGGTTATCATCACTATACTATCAACGGTTATCCTTGGCGTACTCGCGGCCGATCCGTTTTACGACGGGAGTATGAGGGGATAGCTTCCTGAAACCATTATCAGTCAGCGTAATTTAACGGACCTATCTCAATAACAATTCCTGACATCACTGCCGCCTCACGAGGGAAATTGGGAGTTGTTGTTGAGATAGGTTCTAAAGAGTAACATTATGGGTAAAATTGCAAAGAAAGTCGCTTCAGTTGCGCTTTCTGCAACCACCGTAATCTGGCTTTCGGGTTCAGCGATGCTTATGCCGCTTGCAGCGCAAGCGCAAGTGAGCATTGCGGATCTTTTGGCGCAGATTTCGGCATTGCAGGCGCAGCTTCAGGCACTTCAAGCAGGTACCCCGGCAGCCGCTCCGGCATACAACTACACCCGCAACCTCACTGTGGGCAGTAGGGGTGATGACGTAACAGCATTGCAGGGCCTCTTGAAATCAAAAGGCTATTTGGCGGTTGAACCGACCGGTTACTTTGGTTCTTTGACCAAAGCCGCGTTGGCGAAATTGCAAGCCGCGCAGGGCATCACGCCCGCGGTCGGCTACTTTGGTCCGATCACTCGCGCAGCAGTTGCATCAATGACAACGACAACGACGGGTGGCACCACAACCGGTGGCACAACCGGAGGAACGACCGTTGTTCCTTCGGGATCGGGTCTTACCGTTGCATTAGCTGCAAACCAGCCGGTGTCCAGCTTGGCGCCCGCTGACGCTGCACGAATTCCGTTCACCGTTGTGACGTTAACCGCGGGCGCATCTGACGTCTCGGTGTCAACGCTCACGATTGAGCGGACAGGACTCGCGACAGACGGGGCGCTCGCGGGCGTCGTGCTTTTGGACGAAAACGGCAACCAGACGGGTATCGCGAAGACCCTTAGCTCGGATCATCGCGCCAACATCGGTGAAGCATTCGTCGTGAAAGCCGGCCAGTCGCGCACGCTTACCGTTGCGGGTAACCGCGCAGCGGCGGGTTCATTGGGCGGTCAGACGATTTCACTCTCCCTTGTGGCGGTGAACACGTCTGCAGCGGTCAATGCCACCTTGCCGATGACGGGCACGTCGCACACCGTGAACGAAACGCTTACGATCGGCGGACTGACTAGCCCGTCGCGCGGATCCCTTGACCCCGGCACAAGCCAGACAAAGGAAGTCGGCACCGCCGGCTATACGTTCTCCTCGGTGAAATGGACCGCGAACTCGCAAGAGCGCGTGTACGTTAAATCCGTCCGCTGGAACCAGACCGGTTCCGCGGGTGTTGCCGATATCGCGAACGTAAAAACCTACGTGGACGGTGTCGCGTATGACGCGGCAGTCAGCGCTGATGGAAAGTACTTCACGACGAACTTCCCCGGCAAAGGCCTCTTGGTTGACAAAGGGTTCTCCAAAGAACTCTCCATCAAAGGCGACGTTGTGGGCGGTTCCGGACGTAAAGTTGACTTTGACATCGCGAAGCGGGCGGACGTCTATGCGGTAGGCGAAACCTACGGCTACGGCGTGACGCCGGCATTCGCGAGCTCCGCTGCATCGGGAGATGGCGCCGCGTTCAACAACGTGGATGACTACTACTATGATGCGGCCGAAGTTCACATCAGCGCCGGCACGGTCAACGTGACGGCCTGGACGGGAGTTCCGGCACAGAACATCGCGGTCAACCTCGCGAATCAGCCGATGGGCGGATTCTCCGTTGACGTGAAAGGTGAGCCGATCTCCGTCGGTAATATCGTCTTCCGCGTTCTTGCCGCTGAAAATACCGGCAATGACGTGTCGGCGGCCGATATGACCAACATTTCGGTTGTGAAGGAGGACGGCACCGTGCTCGCGGGTCCGAAAGATCTTACTGGTACCATCCAGACGGGTCTCCTGACCTTCACGGACACGATTACCTTCCCGGTGGGTATCACGAACATCAAGCTCGTCGGTAAGCTGGGCACGGACTTTGCCAACAATGACACGGTCTCTGCGTCAACGACCCCGAGCTCTAACTGGACCACCATCACCGGCCAGGTGACGGGCAACAGCATCACTGCGGGCCCGACATCGGCAGTTTCCGG
>JACQKH010000076.1 GCA_016204585.1 Candidatus Kerfeldbacteria bacterium | reverse complement strand
GACCACCGGCCGCGTCTTCCTGTCGGTGATCCAGCGCGAGCGCAACCTCGCCTACGGCGGCAAGTGCGTCGAGGTGGTGCCGCACATCCCGATGGAGGTGATTGACCGCATCCGCAGGGCGGCGGCCAAGGCGAAGGCCGAGATCATGATCATCGAGATCGGCGGCACGGTCGGTGAGTACCAGAACATCCTGTTCTTGGAAGCGGCGCGGCAGATGCACTACCAGCAGCCCGATGACGTGCTCTTCCTGCTGGTGAGCTACCTGCCCGTGCCCGGCACGCTGGGCGAAATGAAAACCAAGCCGACGCAGTACGCGGTGCGCCAAGTCAACGAGGCGGGGATCCAGCCCGACTTCATCGTCGCCCGCTCCAGCGCTCCGCTGGATACGCCGCGCAAGAAGAAGCTGTCTATCTTCTGCAACGTCTCGGAGGCCGACGTCATCGCCGCTCCCGACGTGGAGTCCATCTATGAAGTGCCCCTCGACTACGAACGTGAGCACTTCAGCGATAAGATCCTGGCCAAGCTGCAGCTGCGGCCCAAACGCCGCGACCTCAACGAGTGGCGGCGGATGGTGCAGCGCCGCCGCCGTGCCCGCCGCAGCGTGCGCGTGGGCATCGTGGGCAAGTACTTCGCCACCGGTGACTTCATCCTGCCCGACGCGTACATCTCGGTGATCGAGGCCATCCGCCACGCGGCGACCTCGCTGGGGGTGAGAGCCAGCGTTGACTGGATTAACTCCGACGAGTACGAGGCCCATCCCGAGAAGCTTCGGGAGCTGGCCGGCTACGGCGGCATCATCGTGCCCGGCGGGTTTGGTACCCGCGGCGTGGAGGGCAAGATCATGGCGATTCGCTACGCGCGCGAGCACGCGCTGCCGTTCTTTGGCCTGTGCTACGGCATGCAACTAGCGACCGTCGAGTTCGCCCGCCACGTTGTCGGCCTCAAAGGCGCTAGCTCGACAGAGATTGATCCCAAGACGCCGCACCCACTCATCCATATTATGCCCGATCAGGCCGAGAAGCTGGCCAAGCAGCAGTACGGCAACACCATGCGGCTGGGCAACTACCCCTGCAAGCTAACCCCCGGGAGCAGCGCGGCGAAGCTGTACCGTAGCCGCAAGATCGTCGAGCGCCACCGCCACCGCTACGAGGTCAACAACGACTACCGCGAGCGGCTGACTAAGAAGGGTCTACTGCTGTCGGGTCTGTCGCCCGACAAGAAACTCGTCGAGATCGTTGAGCTGCCCGGCCACCCGTTCTTCCTCGGTACCCAATTCCACCCCGAGTTCACCTCGCGCCCCCTGCGCCCCCATCCGCTGTTCGTTGGGTTCCTTTCGGCGGCGCTAAAGCGTCATAAGAAATTAGGGTCGGCTAGTTAAGCTCTCTCGCGTATGGGCCGAAGAAAAAAATGGTACGTAATAATAATCGGTACCCTAATATTTTTAGGAATAATTTGGGCTCAATATACATTCTGGCTTAATAATCGGTGGCGGTCCCATCGTTTTGACGTTGCGCGTCAGGCACTGAATAATCTTTATTACGGAGTCAGTAGAGAGGGTGATGCAGCACTTGAAATGATGGCGGAGGCGCAAGGTTGGAAGTTGCTGGGACAAAGTGAGAGCGGACTCCTCGAAACTAAAAATGAGGACGCCCCAATTCTAGCCTCTATTCACATGCAATTTGAGAGTCCAAGTAATTCTGAAATCACTCATTTTCTCACAAGAACGTTTCTCTTTGATGATGAAAGGTATTCTTGGGTTCCGCTCATAACAACGTCGAACGAGTTGAACACCTCGAATAAAAAGTATGAAGAGTATAAAAAGTTGAAGGCATATCGTATGTGGCAGGGTGACTATGATGTACCATATTTTCCCCCACCCCTATCTCTTTCGGATGAGGAAGCTAAGAAATTTTTACAGGATGTAATTGATATTAGGAAAAATCCGAAATAAGTTATTGAACTACCGCAAAGATAGATCCCCTTCGGGGATTTTTGAGTTACAAGTGGAGAATTCACTTTGCGGCGGCCGGGACGACGTCACGGGTTCGAGCTTGCCGGTCAACTCTTTTGTCTTTTCCTTGGTATCACCTTGCGGTGAAACGCTGCCATGCCGTTGGTCACAAAATCGTCGATCGACGATTTTGTGACCAGGGCGTTTTTGTGGTATGCTGGTGGGTGCTATGAGGTATGCGTGAGCACCCGCATTGGACGCCGCCGTTGGCGCACCGCCTCCTCTGGGAGCTCAGCGATGCGTACGACG
>JACQKH010000073.1 GCA_016204585.1 Candidatus Kerfeldbacteria bacterium | reverse complement strand
ATATGATGAATTTTAAGAAATCCAAAACAGCGAAAGCGGTCTCTGGGTTTGTGGGTCTTGCAACGGCCATCATGATGATGGGTCCAGTTGCCGCTTCGGCGGACACTGCGTCCGACATCGCGGCGCAGATTGCAGCACTTACCGCCCAGCTAAATGCTCTTCAGGGCACGAGCGCAACGGTGACGACATCTGGACACATGTTCAATGTTGATCTCACGTTGGGATCGACGGGAGACGACGTTGTCGCACTCCAGACGCTCCTCGTCTCGAAAGGTCACCTCGTAATGCCGGTTGGCGTTGCGATGGGATACTTCGGTAACTTGACCAAGGCGGCAGTCTCGGCATGGCAAGCGGCCTCGGGGATCAGTCCAACGGCAGGTTACTTCGGTCCGAAGTCTCGAGCCGCAGTGAACGCCATGGGTGGCGGCACAACGACAACGACAACCACAACTTCAACAGTTCCGGGTTGTACGTCGACCACAGGCTTCAGTCCGACGACAGGTGCATCGTGTGCGGGTGGGACGGTTGTGGTGGCATTGGTTCCCGGATGTACCGGAACCACAGGCTACAGCCCGACGACAGGCGCATCGTGTGCAACAGGCGGGACGACCGTAGTGGGCGGCGGGGTCTCGGTGATGCTTGACTCCTCAGTGGTAACCAACAACCTTATTTCTGGTCAAGGGGTTGCGACACTTGCAGGATTCAAGATCTCAAACGGCGGTGCGGCGGACCTCAAGGTAACGATGATGAAATTCAAGAGAACAGGCATTTCGTCTGATTCAACCTTGAATAACGTTTATCTTTACCAAGGTGCGGCGCGACTTACGGACTCGGCATCAGTTGCGACAGGTATCGTCAACTTCACCGATACGGCAGGTCTCGTCACGGTCCCCGCAGGTAGCTCCGTAACGGTGCTCGTGCGTGCGGATATTGCGGGAAGCATGAATGGTCAGAACGTTGGTCTTATGTTGACTGATGTGACAACTGACGGAGGAGCGGTTTCCGGTCTTCCGGTTTCCGGTCCCCAGTTGGAAATTTCCGCAGTTCCTTCAGGAATGACGACGGCAGATTTCACGGGTAGCTTCTCACCGCTGACGGGTACGGTTGATCCGCAGAATGACTACATCGTGTGGCAGAATAGCCTTAGTATCGGTTCGCGTGATGCGAATTTGACCTCATTCCGTATTCAACAGATCGGTTCAGTGTACACTGATGACATTGTAAACTTCCGTCTCATGATTGACGGTGTTCAGGTTGGTGCCGCGGTCACAAAGGCCGACGCCAATCGCTTCGTCACCTTTATGGCCGATCCCGCCTTCGTGGTGAAGACAGGGAGTCACGTCGTGAAGGTTGTCGCGGACATTGTCGGTGGCTCAAACCGCAACTTCCAGTACTCGCTTCGCCGCGTGGTGGATATCGAGCTCTTGGATAGCCAATTTGGCGTTGTGGTCACTCCGACGAAGGCCGCCGCCACATTCTCCGCTATTGAAAGCGGTAATGCGACGCCGACGATCTCGATCAACGCAGGCACGCTGACGATTACCAAAGCAACGGATTCTCCTTCAGGAAACATTACGCTCAATGCTTCGGGGATTACGTACGCGAAGTATACGGTCAGGGCGAACGGTGAGAAATTGAAGGTAGAGAACCTTCGTATTTCGCACACAGCGACCGACGGTTCAGGTACCGCAGATGGACGTTGGTGGGAGATTCGCAATGGTGCGCTCTTCTTGGATGGTGCACAGATCGGTTCGACGGCGGACATCTGTGAGGATACAACCAACACCAACTGTACGGTTGCCTACACCCAGTTCAACCTCGGTTCTTCGATGATCCTTGAACCGGGCAAAGACTATACCCTAGAAATTCGCGGTGACGTCTACAACAATGGCACAGACGCATACTTGGCATCGGGTACGACGACAGTTGCGAACATCGCAACGGGTTCCTCGAACGTCTACCGCATGGGCTCGCTCTCCTACTTTAACAACACGGCGACGGTGGGCAATACGCTCACGGTTGCGTCGGGATCACTTACGCTCGCAAAGTATACGGCGTACGCGAATCAGACGATCATCACCCCGCAGACCGCCTACAAGATCGGCGAATGGCGTTTGACGGGTGGTTCATCGGAAGGGGTCAATCTTGATACCCTCACGTTGACCTTACCTGAAACGACGAACAACATCGGCGCAACGTCGACGGATGTCACGAATATCTATGTGGTATATGGCACAAAGACGTCGGTCACGAAGGCCGCCGGCGCCGCATCGCTCACATGGGCGATCAATGAAGCGTTTCCGGCAAACGGCACGATGGACATTAAGGTCTATGCAAACCTTGCAACGGGGTTGGCCTCCGGCGAATATGTTTCGGGAACACTTGTGGTTTCCGGTACTTCAGCAACTGCAGGCACTGCAGTAACATCTGCTTCGGCTGGTGTGGCTGGTCAGACGATCACGGTCGGCTCAGGTACGCTCACGGTTGCATCTGATGCCTCAACCCCGATCTTAGCAAACGTGGTCGGCCTCTCGATGCCGAAGGTACTCTCGCTTAAGTACACGTCTTCGAATGATGCCTTCACCTTGACCGACATCGGATTGACGGTCGGAAGCGCAGCGAACGCCGCAGCGATCTCCGAACTCATCTTCAAGGATGGTGCGACGGAATTGAAGCGTGTTGCGATGAACAGCACGGCGGCAACAGCGACCGGTCTCTCGGTCTTGGTATCGAAGGACGGCACGAAGTTAATCGATGTGTATGCACAACTCGGTGCAGTCGGTTCTGGTGCGGCAACGACATCGCTCAATGTGGCGACGTCACACGCAAGCACGAAGTACTTGACTTCAGCTGGTACGTCGGCGTACAAGAACACGGCAGTAACGGGAACGGCGCAGTACGTCTTCAAAACGAAGCCGACAATCACGAATCTTACCCTTCCGACCTCTGTGCTTTCGACCGGTGTAAACACCGTCGCGAAGTTCAGAATTGCTGCTGATGCAGGTGGTACAGTGGCATGGAGGAAGTTGATCCTCACGGTTGCAAGCTCGACGGGCATCACGACGACAACAGCGGGTTGGGGCATCTACGACGATGCAAACCAGGCTGCGGTATTGTCAGGCTCGTCTGCGGCAAACAACATGGGTGCTTCTACAACGGTAGTCTTCACCTCCACGGGTGATCAAGAGATCCCTGCCGGTGGGTACAAGGATTACGTCGTAAAGGCAACCATTCCTGCTACAGTAACGCTCTCGACAGGCAACAGCTTCCAGACCAACATTGCTCTTGGTCAGAGTGCACACGCTGCGCAGAACCCTTACGCTGGTGTCACTGGTTCTCCGACCTTCATCTGGTCTGATGAGTCTTCGGTTGCTCACGATGACACAACCGCTGACTGGATGGGTGACTGGCTCGTGAAGAACATCCCGACCGACACACAGACATTGACCAAGTAATTCTGCACATACATAGGACAGTCCTATGT
>JACQKH010000072.1 GCA_016204585.1 Candidatus Kerfeldbacteria bacterium | reverse complement strand
TTTCTTCGAGAAATAAAGCACGGCAAAAAGCATCGGGAAGAAGCGAATAATTGTTCCGGCGTCTTCAATCTGCGCTCCGTGAACAATAAAATTAAAAAATTGCATAAAGAAGACGGCGATGACGCCCGGAATGCTTCCGATAAACGAGCCGGCCACCGGCGCAAACGCGTCATAGATTGTAAACTTGACCTTCGATCCCGCCAGTTGCGCCACCGGAATCTGTAAAGCGATAAATCCAAGAATCACAAAAATGGCTATAAAGAGCACATTTTTCTTTGTTATGAATTGATGAAAGTATTTCATAATGATTAGATAGGTTAATGGTGGCAAAATAATGCTGACTAAAAAGGTACCCTAATCAAATACAGCCGGACCAAGTTTTTATTTGATGATTGTGGAGCATATCGTTGAAGTTTATCAAAGCTATTATATCACGGAAACTTAGGAAAGCAAAAAGCCGAAGCGAGCATGCTCCGGCTTGAGGATAGGGGTCATCTCCCACCTAGCGATCCAGTCTCCGAAGAACCTTCAGATACAGCTCCTCGACGATTCTTTTTTGCGCCTTACCAGTCTTGGCGTAGTGGTCGAGCCCTGGTGCGGCGTTGATTTCCAACACCCAGTATTTCCCAGGTACCGGTGGTCCGCTTATGTGTCCATCGACCATGAGGTCAACGCCGCACAAACGCAAGTTCATGTCGCTTGTTAGTCGTACCGCCAGCTGGCGGAAAGCGATGTTGACGCTGGCGGTCACATCAACGGCGTCGCCGCCAGAAGACAGATTGGCGTTATCAAGCAAGAACACCCGCTCTCCAAGAGACGGCACCGAGCGAAGCGCTAATCCCTGCCGCTTAAGTTTTTCGGCAATGCGCGGATCGTCCACCTTGATACGCGTTCCCCGCTTGGCGGCGATAAACAGACGTTGTTTCATTTGGAGCAGCCGCTGGATTGATGTCTTATCATCGCCGACAATGTTAAGCGGTATCCGTTCGTAGGCGGAGATTACTTCGTCGTCCAGAACGACCAACCGGTAATCTCGGCCACGCACCGGTCTCTACACCAGCACTACGCGGTCTAGCTTGAAGGCGGCACGCATGGCGCGGTAGAACTCGCGCCGGTTGTGCACAATAGCCACGCCGGAGCCCTGACTGCCGGTGTTTGGTTTCACCACCACTGGAAAGCCGAAACGCCTTGAATACGCATACGCATCGTCAATCGTGCGGCCAGACGCTCCAATGGCCTGCGCCCATTCTTTCGAAAAGAACGTTTTGCTGTCAGGCACGACGGGGTAACCGAGTCGCCGCATAAACAGGTTTGCGTAATCCTTGTCTTTAGCAATGTCCGATGCCCCGACCGGATTAAGGTCAAGGGTGTTGTATCGGAAGTAAGAATGCTTGCCGCTTTTGAACGTAATCTGCCCGGCAATCTCCCATTCGGGTTCCAGGAACACAGTCGCCCCGATGCGCGGTGCGATTTTCTTAAGTAACTTCCCCAACACCAGCGATTCTTTCTTAAGTCGTCTTTTCACGTTTTTCATGATTGCACCTCTGTCTTTTGATTGTCAAAGAACTGTCCTCCAAATTAAGGTACCGCAACGGCCTTATTCGATAAAAAACTCTAACACTTTTTCCGTGTCGTGTGCAAGCCGTGGGGCCGCAATTACGACCATTTCGTACAGAGGCGTTCGCCAAGTTCAGCAATTCTTGCTAAAATAGGTCGAGCGTGCTTGTGAAGCTCCACGGCCTCAGCCCTCTCCGCCGAAGTAGCTTCGGCTACGAAGGCCGGGCGGCCGTGGTTTCTCTAGATGCGTGGGAAAGACACACCCGTCTTACCGCCCAACCTTCAACGCCCGCTCGACCAGCTTCAAGAACACCTGGCGGGTGGTTTCGACGTCGGCCAGAGCCCGGTGCGCCGTTGGTTGTGGCACGTGCAAGTACTGGGCGACTGACTCAAGTGAATAACTCGGGATAATGAGATAACGACGCGCCAGTTCCAGGGTGTCGAGGGTGTTGTTGCTCAGCGCTGGCAAGCCCAGCAGGCCGAAGTGTTTATTCAAGAAACCGAGGTCAAAAGGAATGTTGTGGCCGATCAGGACTGAATCGCTAAGAAACTCCCTTAACATCGGAAATACTTCTTCTTCCTGCTTTCCTTCAGCCGCCAGCATCGCCTGGGTGATTCCATTCACCTCGACGCTCCCTGGCTCGAGCAAGCGTTTAGTCTGCACGAGCGCTTGAAACTGATCAGCTACCTCCTGGCCGAGCATTTTTTGCGCAGCTACTTCAATGATAACATGTCCCTCCTCCGGCTTGAACCCGGTCGTTTCGACGTCAACGACCACAAATTCGTTTGGCGCAGTTAAGATTGACATCACGCACATTATAACCAAAGTCTAGCCCTGGCTCAACCAGTCACTCGCCAAGCTGTGGACAATACCAGGGGACAAATTGTTGGCAACTACCCTTGCCCAATGGTGGCGCTGGCCGTACAATACACAGGCGATGGCCACTGACCAACTCGAAAAAGTCCCGCCGCAGAACGTTGAAGCCGAGCAATCGGTGCTTGGCTCGCTCCTGATTGACAAAGAAGCCATCGTCAAAATTGCGGACATCATCCGGCCGGACGACTTCTACAAGGAAACCCACCGGAAAATCTTCGAGGCGATGCTCGAGCTCTACGAGAAGCGCGAGCCGATTGACGTGCTGTCGCTGACCAATCGTCTCAAAGAACGCACCGAACTCGAGATCATCGGCGGCCGGGCCTACCTGGCTCAACTGACCAACGCCGTACCAACCTCTTCGCACGTCGTCAGCTACGCGGAAATTGTTCAGCACAAAGCCACGCTACGTCGCCTCCTGTCTGCCGCCGCCAGCATCAGCGAGCTCGGCTTCAAAGAAACTGAGGATGTGGCGGTGGTGCTTGACCAAGCGGAACGGACGATCTTCGACGTTTCGCAGAAATACCTCCGGCAACAGTTCATTCCGCTGAAAACCGTCCTGACCGAGGCCTTCGACCGAATTGATGAGCTTCACCGCCAGCCGGGCAAACTTCGCGGCGTCGCCACCGGCCTCCGCGACCTCGACAACATCCTGGCCGGACTGCAGAAAGGCGATCTGATCATCCTGGCGTCTCGACCGTCAGTCGGAAAAACGTCGCTGGCCCTGGACATCGCCCGGAACGTCGCGGTCAGGGAAAAAGTTCCGGTTGGACTGTTCTCTTTAGAAATGTCCAAAGAGCAACTGGTTGACCGGCTGCTGGTGGCGGAGGCCGGGGTGGACCTCTGGAAAATGAGAACGGGCAAGTTGTCTGAAGACGAGGACTTCAGTCGCATCGGCCACGCTATGGGCGTGCTGTCAGAAACACCCATCTTCATTGACGACTCGGCTATTTCGACTGTCCTGGAAATGCGCACGAAAGCGCGGCGGCTACAGTCTGAGCATGGCCTGGGTCTGGTCGTGGTCGATTATTTGCAACTGATGGAGGGCCGGGCTGAAGCGGAAAACCGAGTGTTGCAGATTGCCGAAATTACACGCGGATTGAAAGGGTTGGCCAAGGAGTTGAACGTTCCGGTCCTAGCTCTGTCGCAGCTGTCGCGCGCCACGGAAATGCGTAACCCGCCGATTCCCAAACTTTCCGATTTGCGGGAGTCCGGCTCAATTGAACAGGATGCGGACGTGGTGGTCTTCATCTACCGCGAGGAGATCTATCGTCCCGACACCAACCGCAAGCATATTGCCGACCTGCTGGTGTCCAAGCACCGCAACGGACCGACTGGGCAAGTCCAGGCATTTTTCGACGAAGCCAAAACCAGTTTCCACAACCTCGAGAAAGACCGGCAAGAACCGCCGTTCTAAAAATGACAAGGGGACCGCGGATGACGCAGTCCCCCATCTCGATTACTCGGTCAGTTCGAGTTGAACCGGCGAGAACCGAAAATCAAGCAAACACGACGAACCTTCGTAGTTGGTGCCGACGAGCGAGCAGACCGTTCCGACGGCAGTGATTAGACCCACGTTCCACGCGTCGAACGATTTTTCTCGTTCCACCACTATCTTCACCAGCACCTCGCGGTGAATGAAGTGATATTCGGCTTTCACCAGGAGCAAAGCCTCCGGCGGTACGCGCTTCCGTAATGACGCAACGACACCATGCAGGAATTCGGCCGCGCGTTTGGCGTCGCTCGACGGTACATCAACGCTAATGAGCGTTCCCTGCAGGACTGCCGAAAAGACAAACGGCGCAAACCCGCTCAGCTCCATCGAGGCCTCGACGATTCCGTTCGTTGACGCTTCGAAGCGGCTGACGAAGTCGTCTTCCTGCCCGTGGCCGAGGAAGCAGACCGGATGCTGAATCAACAGCTCATAATAGTACGGAAAAGGTACCCACCCCATCGGCTTCTCACCTCCTTCCAACGTGTTGTATATCGAACAACCCTTCGCGCACATATAAGCAAGTGGGAAACGTAATGTCAAGCGAAAAAGCGGCTCCTTAACCTTGATAATTATGGTATGATACCAGCGGAAGGAACCCACCCTATGTTCGAAAAGCTCAAGCAGTTCAAGGATCTCCGTAATCAAGCCAAGACCTTACAGGAAACCCTTAAAACCGTCACCGTTCACGCTGACGCCGACGGCGGCAAGGTTCAGGTAGTCATGGATGGCAACCAGCAAATCATCGGCCTGGAAATAGATCCTGAATATCTTCACGCCGCCAAACAAGAAGAGCTACAAAAACACATCGCCGAAGCAGTCAATAGCGCGGTGAAGAAATCACAGATCGAAATGGCCAAAAAAGTCAAAGAGATGAACATCAGCCTTCCCCCAGGGTTCTAGCGCATGGCCATTTTCCCAAAGCCGCTGCAGGCGCTGATCGAGGCTTTTCGCAAGTTCCCCGGTGTCGGCGAAAAAAACGCGCAGCGCTATGCCTTCTACCTGCTGCGACAATCGCCGGAGTTCCTGGAGAATCTGGCTAAACACATTGTCGAACTGCCAGCTCACATCGTCCGCTGCGCGATTTGCGGTCTGGTTGACGAATCTTCGCCGTGCCGATTCGACCGAGACACCGGACGGGACTCAACCACGATCTGCGTGGTGGCGGAAACGCCTGACGTGGCGGTGATTGAACAAAGCGGCGAATTCCACGGACGCTACCACGTTCTGGGCGGCGTCCTGAATCCGCTGGAAGGTATTACACCAGACCAACTCAATATTCAATCGCTGCTGGAACGGATTAGAAATAACCGCGTCCGGGAGGTGATTATCGCCACCAATCCGGACCTCGAAGGCGAAACCACTTCCCTTCATCTAAAAAAAATTCTGGCTCCGCTCAAGGTCAAGGTCACGCGCCTGGGCAAGGGGTTGCCGATGGGCGCCACACTTGAGTACGCGGACGAGGTCACGGTCGCAAATGCACTTCGGGGAAGGCAATCGGCGTAACCGGCGGCACTAAACACCGAAAAGGGCCGCCCCATATAGGCAGCGGCCCAAGGTATTGAACATGGTTCCGGGTCACTGAGAAACCGCTTGCCGCTTTTGACGTGAGCCGTCGATCTCGTAAATGCTGACTCCCGTCACTTCCCAGATTTCCCAGAAGATAAACCCCTCGACTTCGGCAGGGGGAATGACTGACTTGACTCCATCTCGAAAGAGCATGTTCGTACTACGCCAATTCGTTTCTCCAACGAGCATGACCGGATACTGATCCATCCTCTCCCGCTTTAAAGCGTTCATGAACCAGTCCAGGTTGCCTCCGCCACAAGCGATGATGACTTCCGGCTGGAAGCGCCGACAGGCTTGAATTCCGGCGCTGTCCTCCCAAGTCACCTCAACGGTATGTCCGGCGGCCGTTAGCAGGGCTTGTACGCGTTCAGTGTGCTTGTCATCAGCATTCAGCAGCAGGATTTTCATTGGCCCTCCCGAAGGTGGAACGAACGTCCGAGTGCCCAGCAAAGATATCTTATTAAACCACATCCGTCCCTAACTGGACAAGATTTTTTAAAAAAATGGACCGCTGACCGTAGTCACGCGCCTCGGCAAGGGGTTGCCGATGGGGGCGACGCTTGAGTACGCCGATGAAGTGACGGTGGCGAATGCCCTGCGCGGC
>JACQKH010000071.1 GCA_016204585.1 Candidatus Kerfeldbacteria bacterium | reverse complement strand
CTATCTGCACTGGTACAATCACGAACGCATCCATCTGGGAAAGTACCTGAATGGACTCACCCCGACTGAGAAGCTCCGAGCATATCAATTAAAGTTGTCAGTCTTGACTGTTAACTGAAGGGTTTTAGTCGTCGTTTAAGGGAAATTCGTGATATACTGTGATTGTATTTACTAATCACCACTAGGAGCTCACTATGACTAATGGACAGCCACGACAGCTAAACATCAAAGCCGATGACCAGACGCTCAAGGGCGTCTATGCCAACTCGATGATGGTGGCTCATTCGGCTGAAGAGTTCGTGCTTGACTTTGTGAACGTGCTGCCGCCGCAAGCCCAGTTGGTTAGTCGCGTCATCACCAGTCCCGGTCATTTGAAGCGTCTAATCGCAGCCCTGACCGAGAACCTCAAGAAGTACGAAGCTGCGCACGGCCAGGTTGAGGCGGCCAGCGAGCCTGACCGAGAGATTGGATTCCGACCAACTGGATAGCATGGTTACTAACCGCGCAAACGTTTTTCGTTCGCCAACGGCCTACTTGCTATTGGCGCTGCCGGCTGTTAGCGGGGGACTGTTTCACCTCGGACTGGGTGCGGTGGTGGGGCACGGCATTCAGGACCGCTGGTGGTTGGTGGCCATGCTGGTGATCGGATTTTGCGCAACCATTTCCTGGGCGGCGATGGCCGGCACGTTTGTGTTGGCGCGCTGGGTGCCGTGGGCGGTCGGCGCGGCGGTAGCGGTGAGCGGTTTCATCATCGGACAGACGCTACCCGTGTGGCTAGGCGTATTGATCGAAATGGTGGCGGTTGCTTCGTTTGCGCGTAACGCGCGAATTGAATCGACAATGAGAATTCGTTTCTCCATTTGGAAAACGATGACTTTTGGCATCACCACCACTATCACCCTAATGCTGGCGGCCGTAGCACTTTATACCTTTTACGGTTTTACCAGGCCTGGCGCTGACGACCGGATCAAACAACTGTTGGTCGGGGCGGCCGTGCCGGCCCTCAACGCTACGCTGCCGCGCGTTCTTCCTGATTACCGCCCTGACGCTACCATCGACGAGCTCATTCGCAGCGGTTTACCGAGCGGACGCTCAATCATTGACAACATCCAGTTCAACCAGGGCGACGTAACCAAGCGGGCGGTGGAAGAAGAACTGAAAAACCGAGACCTTGACTTGGGCCCAGTTGACCTGAACAAAATTTTTACTCAAAACCGTGTTAATACAGATGAACTAGCCAAACTGATTGACGAACAGGTGCAAAAGCTGGGCAACGAATTCGTCGCGGCAACCCGGACTGAGCTGTCAAAAGTCTTGGGGGTTGAGCTGACCGGAAGCGAGCGAGCTGAAGATGCGCTCCGGACGGTTCTTAACGACCGATACGACCAGACAATCGGTAAGTTTAAATCGTTCATGCCATTCATCTTTGCCGGTTCGCTTTTCTTCACCTTAGCACTGTTTTCTTTGCTGTACATGTATTTAGCTTGGTTTTTAGGTCTGGCAACCTACTGGCTACTACGCGCTTTCCATCTGATCGTGATTGATGAACATGCGGTGACCACCCATTGGTTCCGTATTCGTCAGTAATTAGCACTCTTGACTTGAGAGTGCTAATTTGTGTACATTATAATCAGTAGGAAGGATTTTTTCTGTGGCTAAAGATTACTATCAAGTTCTCGGCGTTTCGAAGGACGCCACAACTGAGGATATCAAGCGGGCTTTCCGGCGGTTGGCTCACCAATACCACCCGGACAAGTCGGGCGGCGACGCGGCCCGGTTTAAGGAGATCAACGAAGCTTACCAAACCTTAAGCGATCCGAAAAAGCGCGAGCAGTATGACCGTTTTGGCACGACCGCCAGCCAGACGGGCGGGATGAATTGGCAGGATTTTCAACGCGCTGGCGGTTTCGACTTCCGGACTGGCTCTGACGGCTTCGGCGATTTCGGCGACATCTTCGGTGAGGTCTTCGGTTTCGGTGGACGACGGCGAACTTCGCGACCGACCGGTTCGGATGTTGAGGTCGAGCTATCCATTGATTTCCGTGAATCGTTGTTTGGCACGGACAAGGTGCTGGAGCTGTCCGGTCTTCATGTTTGTTCGACCTGCCACGGCCGCGGCGCGGCGCCCGGCAGCGCCATGGTAAAATGCGGAACGTGCGATGGTAGCGGGGTGGTTGAACAGGTGCAGCAGACATTCTTCATCGGCCTTCGTTCGCAGGCGACCTGTCCGACCTGTAATGGCAGCGGGGAAGTTCCGAAACAAAAGTGCAAACGTTGCCACGGCACTGGTTCGGTCCGCGGCCAGCGCCAGCTTAAGATCACGATTCCCGCCGGGATCGACGATGGGCAGAGCATCCGACTAAAATCTCAGGGTCAGCCGGGGCCGCGCGGGACCGCGCCCGGAGACCTCTACGTCCGGATTCGCGTTCGGCCGGATCCAATGTTCCGGCGCGAAGGGGATGAGCTGCACACTCGCCGGACCATCAGCTTCACTCAGGCCGCCCTAGGCGCAAAAGTTCCAATTGACACGGTTGATGGACCGGTTCAGCTGGACATCCCCGCCGGCACTCAATCCGGAAAATTGTTCCGTTTGCGCGCCAAGGGTGTGCCGCGCCTTGATGGTAATGGCCGCGGTGACCAAATCGTGGAGATGGTCGTTAAGATTCCGGACAGACTTAGTCGTGAGCAGCGCCATCTGCTGGAGAAGTTCAGTCAAACGGAGTGAGTGATCATCAGTGTTTTAGAGTTTCATTTCGTCGCTTGTATTTAATGGGCTTTTGTGCTACAATAAAGACAGCGGAGTTTATACACATTCAAAATAACAATGCCATTGCTCGTCGTTGATCTCACGAACGCTTCCTCGAACGTTCAGAGTTTCGTGGCCAATGTAAACTGGGCCCAACCGTCATGGGATCTGTTTATCGTTTTATTTTTCATCATTGCCGGTTTCCTCTACGGCTTAAGCCTGGGCCGGGATCGGGTGATAGTCATCCTGGTATCAATCTACATGGCCTTGGCGGTGGTGAACACCGCCCCGTATATTGGCAATTTGCAGGCTGATGTCGGATTGGCCAGCGTTTTCGTATTTCGAATTTCGGCCTTTGTGGCGTTGTTTATCGCCCTGTTTCTGCTGCTGGCGCGCTCAGCTCTTCTTCAGACTATTGCCAATGCCGATAGCAAGGGCTCGTGGTGGCAGGTGATGGTTTTCAGTTTTTTGCACGTCGGCTTGCTTATCTCCATCGTGCTGTCTTTCTTGCCCGCCAGTGCCTCAAACCATCTGGCTCCGGTCACCCGCTCGTTCTTTGTCAGCGAAACCGCTCGATTTCTGTGGATCATCGGCCCCATCCTGGCGATGATTATGATTAAGGGCGGGGCGGCTGAAAGGAAAAAGTTTAAATACGACATTTGACCTGGTGTAGCGTCCGTGGCCGGTCCACGGTCTACGGGTTGGAATGTCCGCGGGTAATCACCGTGGAAAGGCTAATCATTAATTATTTATAAATATCTATGCGCAAACTACTTGTGCGTTCAGTTGGTGGAACACTAGCCGCCGCCGTTATTGCTGTAAGTTTGCCGTTAGCCGCGCAGGCTGCATCGACCGTTGACGGCACTCTGACCGCGATGAGCGGCACGACCCTGCCGGCGGTGCTGACGGTGCAATCGGGAATCACCGCTTACACCGTTAATGTCACGGCCGACACTAAGCTAGTGCGTTTATACGGCGGGCCATCGTCACTGGAAGAGTTTGTGGTTGGCGACCTTCTTCGCGTCGAAGGCACGGTCACCGGCACTACCATTGACGCTACCAAAATCAAGAATCTGTCGATTCAGCGCAAAGGATCAATGTTCTGGGGCAATATTCTGAGCATCGACAGCACCGCCAAGTCATTTGTCATCGACCCGTCAAAACCGAAAAAGAGCCTGTCGGATCAGACCGTATTGACGAATTCCAAGACCAAGGTTTTTCAGGGTAATCGCGCCGGCGAGTTTAGCGACCTAAGCGTCGGCATGACCGTTAAGGTGATCGGCGTCTGGCGCCCATCGCTTAATCAACTGACGGCCGACCGCATCCTAATCAAGCTGACCGAACTCAACGGCACCGTTACCGCCGTTGACTGCAGCTCGACGCCGAAAATGTTGACCGTCCAGACGAAAAAGGGAAAGGACAAAACTTCCTGGACCGTCAATCTTACGGACAAGACCGTCATCCGCGACAAGAATCTAGACCCGATTACCTGTGCTGATGTGATGGTCAACCACCGTGTTCACGTTCGCGGACTGCGGACTGGGACCGCCACTATGAATGCCCTGCAGGTATGGGACCGCGACGTGAATAAATCGCGTCATGCTTGGAAGGGGACAATCAGCTCGATCGACGGGACGGCCTTGACCTTCGTTCTCGACCAGAAAAAGGGCGACGATCGGACAGTCGCAAAGACCAGCGAGACGATCTTGGTGAACAAGAACGGATCGCTCATCACCTTTGCCGATCTGGCGGTTGGACATGAAGTCCAAGTGTGGGGGACCCTCAGCGGTACGACGATCACCGCCAATCTCGTGATGGACAAAGATCTGCCAGTCACGTAATCTACCGGATGTAAATGAACACCCCGCCGTCGGCGGGGTGTTTTTGTTCTATATAATGTGTGAATTGGCTAACACGATCGCGCCAGTTTCGTCAGCGTCTCATCAAAGTACGTGCTGCCGGTTTTTGCCACCCAGATTTCGTTGCCACCGGTTATTCTTGGCACACAGACTACCAGTCTTTCCGCGTTGGTAGTTAGAGTGAAAGTCTGCGGCGAGAATTCGACGGTCGTTGGTAGGGCAGTATTGGCCGGGTTGAGGAAAAGAATGGCCAACGGTCCGCCAGTCGGAGGATCGGCCGCCGGCGAGTAGGCACCTTCTTCGTTGATGGCCCCGGCAAATTTTCTATCTATATAAAAGGCGATTACCCCGGGATTTGCTTTCTCATTACTGACCGCTTGGTGGAGGGCGCTGATTCTAAAGACGTTGCGCTGAGCGGCTTCCAGCTGAGCGCGACGCTGTTGAAAGTTAGACAAAGCTACCGCGCCGGAGGCGATGATTGCCACGCCGAGGGCAACTACGGCGGTGAACAAAAAGATCAGGCCGATTCGGGTGGTGGTTAACTCGCCGGTTAGCAGGTTGGTTTTAATGTTCATGTCGGTAGTTTACTTCTCGTCCGGGTTAGCCGTCAATGTCTGAATCTCGGTTTAATAGCCGGCCCGGTCGGGGTATCTTGGAGAGCGCGGTGGAACGGCGCTAAGGCCTGATTGATCTGTTGGCGCAGTTCGTCGGCCCGATCCCATTTTTTTTGTTGGCGGGCGACCTCGCGTTCTTGGACGAGCGACTCGATGGCGGCGGATTGCGAGTCATCAAGTGGCGGGAAGTGTTGTCGAACAGCTTGGTTGCCCAGACCAATCCCAAGGACACGGTCGAAAACCTCCAGCGATTGAAGTTTTGCACTCCAGGGATAGTCTGATTTCAGCATCTCGTGCATGATCGCTAGCGCCTGCGGCGTGTCCAGATCGTTATCGAGCGAGTCACGAAACCGCTGTTCAAATTCAGCGCAGCCGATTTTTGGAGTAGCTGGCTGAGTATCAATGGTTAGCCACAGGTTCAACAAACCTTGATGCGCTGCCTCCAGCGCCTGCCAACTGAAGGTGAGTTTTGATCGGTAGTGCGTTTGCAGGACCAGGTAGCGGAAGGCCAGCGGATGAATGGCGCGCTTCGGAAGTTCACTGAGGGTGACGAAATTTCCTTCGGATTTGCCCATGCGTTTTTCTGGCAGTACGAGAAATTCTCCATGTAACCAGTATTTGACGAAGGGGTGTTTGCCAGTGGCCGCTTCGGATTGGGCAATTTCGTTTTCATGGTGGATCGGGATATGGTCAACTCCGCCAGTATGAACGTCAAACTGCTCGCCGAGCTCATGCATGGACATGGCCGAACACTCAATGTGCCAGCCGGGGAATCCAGCGCCCCACGGGCTCGGCCATTCCATTTGGCGCTTGTCAGCGGGCTTGGAAAATTTCCAGAGCGCAAAATCGTTTTGATTCCGTTTTTGTGGATTTACGGCCACCCGTGCGCCAGCCTTTTTATCCTGTTTTCGTTGACCGCCGAGCCGGCCATAATTTGGAAACCTCGAGGTATCGAAATAGACTCCGTCCGACGCAAGGTAGGCGAAACCATTCTGTTCAAGTCTCTTGATAAGGTCAATCTGGAGGTCAATGGTGCTGGTAGCCTTTACCATAACGTGAGGTCGTTGGATGTTCAGGGCGTCAAGGTCGTGAACAAAGGCCTGCGTATAAAATCGAGCTAGTTCGTAAGCATCTTTATGTTCTTTCCTGGCCTGCGATTCAACCTTGTCCTCGCCGGTATCTGCGTCGCTGGTCAGGTGACCGACGTCAGTAATGTTCATCACGTGTTTAACTGCAAAACCGCCTGCTTCCAGAACGCGACGAAGGACGTCCTCGAAGAGGTAAGTCCGAAGATTGCCGAGGTGGACGTAGTTGTAGACAGTGGGGCCGCAGGTGTACAGTCCGACCGACGGCGGATTCAGCGGTGTGAACGCATCGACTTGGCGTGTGAGCGTGTTGAACAAGCGTACCATAACTGTATTGTAGCACAGTAGGTTGTGTACCCCTCTCCGCAGCGCGGCGCTCACGTTGTTCGCACCGCTTGCTCCTCTCCCCTTGGAAAGGGGAGGTGTATTTACAAAAAACCCTCTGTCTCGCACTCCGCTCAAAGAGGGTTCTTTGCCTAGCTAGGGGAAATCCCTAAACAAGAAGTTTACAGTAGCTGAGCCGCGGCTAAATGGGTCAGGCCGGTCATCCAGAGCGCCAGGAACGACATGATCGTTGCGCCGAGCAGGTATCCACCGGCAATTTCGACCATCACATCCGGCTTTTGTTTCGCCGCCTGGATTTCAGGTTGTGCTTGGCTGGTATTGTTTTTTGCAGACATATGTTTTCCTTTTTGTTTCAATCTTTCGACCTTTAGACAATCCTGTTCAATCGGGCGAGCCGGCGGAGGCGGCATCATCCCGTGGATTGGTGGTTGGGTTAGTGGGGGATTCGTCGCGAAAGGCGACCAGATCGCTAGTCCATTCCTTGACGATCGTTTGGATGTCACGCTTGGTGACGGTTGGCGAGCCGGCATCAGGGCGATCCGGATGCTTAATGGTCGCCAGTCTGACCATCGCGCCGGCTTCGTCCAGCAAGTCAATCGCTTTATCCGGGAAGAATCGGTCAACCAGGAACTGGTCAGACAGCCTGACCGCGGCTTGCAGGGCTTCATCGCTATAGCGCACTTTGTGATGCTGTTCATAACGCGTTTTCAGCCCCTGAAGCATTTCCAGCGTTTTTTCTGCATCAGGTTCTTCGATAATCACCGGTTGGAAGCGTCGTTCCAACGTGCGGTCGTGCTCAATATACTTGCGAAAGTCCTCCATGGTCGTAGCGCCGATGACCTGTAGATCCCCTCGCGCTAGCGATGGTTTGAGAATGTCGGCCGCGTCGATGGCGCCCGAGGCCTCGCCCGCTTCGGCCAACGTATGTATTTCATCAATGAAAAGAATGACCTGTCGTTCAGCGGCGATGATCTCGTCCATCACGGTTTTCAGTCGCTTCTCGAATTCGCCACGGTATTTCGTACCGGCCACTAGGCTGGAGAGGTCGAGCGCCAGCACGCGCTTATTTTGGATTGGCGAGGGGACGGTGCCCTTGGCAATTTCATTGGCCAGCTCTTCAACAATGGCCGTTTTTCCTACGCCAGAATCACCGATCAGCACCGGATTGTTCTTGGTGCGGCGGGAAAGGATTTGGATGACACGCTGGATCTCGTGATTGCGTCCAATCACTGGGTCGAGTTCCCCCAGGCGCGCCAGCTTGGTCAGGTCCTTGGCGTACTGATCGAGCGTCGGCGTTTTCGAGGATTTCTCTCTGAGGTTTTGTTTATACAACCAGGCGCCAACCACGGCGAAGATCAGACCGACGAAAACATAGCTGGTGTACGTTGGCAGTTCAATCATGGGTTGTGTTTTTGTTCTTGGCGGCGGCTCACTTGAGCTCGAGGACGCGGTCCTTGCCCGGGACCGGCTGGACCGGTTCGAGCGGCGCGGAAGTCCGTTCGGTCGGGGTGTTGACCACTACGCCGGCGCCGGATCGGGCGTTGAGGCTCAAAGTATAGAGCGCCGCGATGACGGTGGAGATCAGCACCAAGGTGGCGGTGGCAGTCAGCAGTCCCACCGAAATCTTGTGAGCGGTGGTGACTTCGGTGATAGTTTCCACAGATGAGCGGGTCATACTGGATTTCAGTGTAACGCGTTGGCGTCCGGCGTCAAGCGGCGGTCGGGCATTCACCACCTTCGTTATTCAAGCAGCTGACGTTTCTTGAAGAACTGACGGGCGGCGCCACCGGCCAGCGTGACGATTGCCAGCAAGATCCAGAAAGCGAAATTGTTATTCAGGAAGGGTGTGCCGCGCGCTCGAACGGCAAAGAGCGTGGCCACCAGCGTCATGAAAAAGATGATGACGGACATAGTGGTGAAGGTTCGCATGATGTCATTTAGTTTGTAGGACATCAGCGACTCGTTCGTCTCGTAGAGAGTGTCAATTGATTCGCGGTAGCTTTCGAGCAGGTCCCAGACTTCCTTTGAACGGTCAATACTATCCTCAAAAGAGGGGATGGTTTCGCGCGCGCCATGAAGACCGTTGAGCTTCAAAATCTCGACCAGTCTCTTCAGTGTGTTCTTGTGAGTTTGGACAATCCGGCGGAAATCGGTGATGTTGCGGCGCAGCAAGGTGATTTCTCTTAGCATCCGTTTTTCGTTGCCGGCGAAGACCTGCTGTTCGGCGGTATGGATGTCGAGTGAAACATGGTCGAGCATCGGGTACAACGCCACCAGCAGTCGATCAATGATGTTGTGGAGAAGTGCGGCGGAAGTGACCGACTGCTGCCGAATGGCTTGGTCTGAGGCAAACTCTTGGAACAAGTGACGTACCGGCGCCAACGTTCCTTCGTGCACCGTAATCAAGAAATCAGGTCCGACAAAGAAATCAACTTCGCCCGACTCGATGGCGCGTGTTTGGCGGTTATACACCGGAAAAAGCAAAACCAGGAACGCGTAATCGTGGTAGCGTTCGACTTTTTGGCGCTGACCCGGTTTTTTGCAATCGGCGATGTCCAGCGGGTGGAAGTGAAACTCTTCGCCTAATGCATTAAGTTCGGCCTCACTCGGTTTCTGGAGGTCGATCCAACGCAGGCTCGAATTGGTGTTTTCGTTTCGGGCCACTAGTTTGTTTTATTTTTCCTTTATTTCATTGTAGCATGTTTGAAGTTTTTTTGCAAGTTTTTTGTGAGAGGAGTATTACCCCTCTCCGCTTCGCAGCTTTTTCTTCATATACTTCAACAAGCGTCCAACCGAGTAGATACTGAAAGCGCTCGGTAGTTAGAATCGTGCTGCTCGCTCCCCTCCCCTTAGGAAGGGGAGGAGTATTATGAAGAAGGGGCGCGCAGATTGGTATTATTCACCGTTCTGCAACGCCCCCTGTCGAACTAGATCAGCTTCTATCCCTAGTACTGTCCGTAGTACCTAGGGACACTGGTCTGGGCGGCCGGACAGGCCGGAGTATCCAGGTGCCAGATCTCGTAGGTCTGGTCCACCCGGGCGCCGATCCGACCGGGAAATTCGACTCCCGGACCGTAGCGCCCAACGTAGACACGCTGTCCGCCGTCGAACGAGTACCAACGGTCTCCGGGAACGTAGATCACGGTTCCGGTTCCCAGAGCGGCGCTGCAGCCCTCCACGCGGACCGAAAACTCATTCACGATCGGTCCGTCCCGGATTTCCCCGAAGTCCCGGATGATCACATTCGGGAAGTTCGGCTGCTGTCGGGTGAAAAGACCAACAGTTGCCAGGTACTCCGGCGGAACTCCCTGGTAAACGCCAGGCAGAACCGGCGTCGGCGGAATGGCCACTGGAATCCGACGGTATCCGCCTGGAAACGTCCGGTACGGATATCCGTGGATGTCGTAGACCAGCCGGCCGTATGGAGCAGCAGGTCCGTTGGGATCGAGAATCCCGAGCGGCCCCTTGGCCTTCTGGTGGTAGCGACGATCGTGCCGCCACGTGAGCCAGCGCCAGAAACCGCTGCGCTCTGCCTGCTCGGACTCGAACTCGGTCGAGTCGTACGAGGAGAAAGTTCCGGCCACCGTGACCATGGCCAGGCCGTGGCCGACCGTGGTGCTGTCCTGGCCGTGCGCCAGGGCAACACCGGTAAAGAAGCTGATGATGGCCGTCAAAATCACAACGGCCGCTGACAAGGTGCAAGTTCTTTTCAACATCGCGTCTGCCCTCCAGTTGTGCCGATTCTTTTGGTAGAATCAGCGGTTTGTGGCTACACTTCAGGGAGCTTCAAGAAAACATAATAGTATACACCTTTTATTAAAAATGTCAAGGGCACGTACAGTTAACACCTAGCGCTGACAGTCGGGACATTCAAGGCTGACAGGTGTTAACTATGAGCATATGAACTCCATTACCT
>JACQKH010000070.1 GCA_016204585.1 Candidatus Kerfeldbacteria bacterium | reverse complement strand
GTGATAACGTCGGCGACTGCGCCGGTCGCGGGGCCGACCTGTTTGAGTCGACCGCGGCCGAGAACATCGGCGCCATGATTCTCGGCGTGGCCTTGGTGCCGGTATTTGGAGTGTCAGGAATCCTTATTCCCCTGGTTATTAACGGTTTCGGGCTGCTCGCCTCATTGATCGGCGTCATGTCCGTCAAGGTCAAGGCGAACGACGACCCGATGCGTTCGCTTAACCGCGGCTACTACATCACCGTGCTGCTGGCCGCGGTCGTCATTTTTTTCACCACCAAGCAGTTCTTGGGCGAAGAGTACTTGTGGTTCTTCGGCGCCGGGATGATCGGTTTGGCCATGAACACCGTTTTCGTTTGGTTGACGCAGTACTACACGCATCACCGCTACCGTCCGGTTCGGTCGATAGCCGAGGCTTCGGAAACCGGCCCGGCCACGAACATCATCGCCGGCCTGGCGGTAGGTTTTGAAAATACGGCGCTGCCGGTGATTGCAATCGCCCTGGCGCTGTGGGGCGCTTTTTCACTTGGCGACATGAGCGGCGTTAACCACGGCGGCCTTTTTGCCACGGCTATCGCCACGATCGGTATGCTCTCAACCGCCGGCTACATTCTGGCGATGGATACGTTCGGGCCAATTACCGATAACGCCGGCGGGATTGTAGAAATGTCCGGTGCGTCTGACGAAACCAGGAAGGTGACGGATTCGCTCGACGCGGTGGGTAACACCACCAAAGCCTTGACTAAAGGATACGCCGTCGGTTCAGCCGCCTTAGCCGCCTTCTTGCTGTTTACCGCTTACCTGGAGGTAACGGGCATCACCAGCGTTGACCTGGCGAAGATTCCGGTCTTCATCGGTTCGATGCTCGGCGCCATGTTGGTGTTTTTGTTCTCGGCCTTGGCCATTCGGGCCGTCGGAAAGACCGCCAGCTACATTATTAATGAAGTTCGTCGCCAGTTCCGTGAGAAGCCCGGGATTATGCAAGGTTCGGAAAAGCCAGACTACGGCGCGGCCGTGGATATCACTACCCGCGGCGCTCTCCGCAACATGGTCTTCCCGGGCGTGATCGCGGTGGTGGTGCCGGTGGCGACCGGTTTGCTGCTGCGCGCCGAGGCGGCGGCCGGCATGCTGATGGTCGGAACTATTTCCGGCATTTTGATGGCCTTGGTAATGAACAACGCCGGCGGCGCCTGGGATAACGCCAAGAAGTTCATCGAGTCCGGTGAGTTCAAGGATTCTCACGGCGTTGTCCAGGGAAAGAAAACGCCAGTCCACGCCGCCGCCGTGGTGGGCGACACGGTCGGTGATCCGTTCAAAGATACGGCCGGACCGTCGCTCCACGTGTTGATTAAGCTGTTGGCCACGCTGACACTGGTGCTGGCGGCGTTGTATATCTAACTGACATTAACAATAAAAATCCCAGCGCAGGCTCAAGCCTGCGCTGGAGTTTGATGGAAGAAATGTTAAATCTTCCCATGTACAAACCGCCGCCCAACCTATAAGCTAAAAGCTACCAGCTATAAGCTTTTTTCATGGCCTATCCCATCGCCCGTCGCAGCCTTTTCCCCTTCGTTAGTCTGTTCGCAAAAAGGATTGAAGGGACAGAGTGCATTCCGCTTGATCAGCCGGTGATCGTGGTGGCAAACCACCTCGGTTTGTTTGATCCGATATTTATCGGTTCTATTTTTATACGGCGGACCAAGCACAAAATACGTTTTCTGGTTGATACGCGCAACCTCTTTTGGAAAACGATCGGGAGTTACCTCCAACGTTTTACCAATTCCATTCCGGTCCGGCCGAATCGTCACGCCGACGCGATTGATGAGGCAGTTCGGTCGCTGCGTCGGGGCGACAGCATCGGCGTTTTTCCTGAAGGGAAAGTGAATACTTCGCCCACCTTACTTTACGGCCGGAGCGGAGCCGTGCGCATAAGCCTGCTGGCCGACAAACCGATCCTGCCGGTTGGCATCGAGAATACGAATGTTCCGCTCCTCACAATCATTGAGCGGCGGTTCGTCAATCGCCAGGAAGGCATTGTGATCCGCTTCGGCCAGCCGTTCACGCCGAGCGGCAATCCGAACGATCCAACCGAAGTCCGAGGCCTAACCGACGATCTGATGCGGCGGATCGCAGGTTTGAGTAGGAAAGTCTACAATTCCGGGTGAATGATATGGCCTACGATCGGATTCGCCGAAATATTCTGCCGACGCTGGCTCGACGAATTGAGGTTCATGGCTTGGAGCACGTTCCCGCTCATGGCCCGTACATCATCGTGGCCAACCATCAGAGCTACACCGATCCGGTGCAGATCGCCTTTCCGCTTATTGTCGAACGCAATGTCAAAGTGTGGTTCTTGACCACGGAACATATTTGGAAATTGTCGCGGCGGCTGGGCGGTGAGCGATTGATGACTTGGCTGGGCATGATCCCGATTCGGGAAAGCGCCAAGGCCGAAAGTTTGGAACCGGCGCTCCGTCGGTTGCAAGTTGGCGAAATACTCTGCATTTTTCCTGAGGGCATGCGGAACAAGCCGAAAGTCAATCCGCAGTGGGAGAAAGTCATGCTCAAAGGCAAGACCGGTACTGCTCGACTAGCGCTGGCAACCGGCGTGCCGGTGATTCCAGCTGGTATCGTTGCGCCAAAAGGATTGACCGCTTTCCAGGCCATCAAGAACTATCTCCAGAAAAGACAGCCAGCGGAGGTGCGCTTCGGCGCTCCGATGAATTTTTCGCAGACCCCGGAGTCGTCGTTCACCAAAGCACTGCTGGAAGAGGCAACGAAAAAGATGATGCTGGAGATTTCAAAGCTCTGCGGCAAGGCGTATCCACACTGACATGGTGTACGCGACGTTTAAAACGATTCTCTTGCCGCTGTTCCGGCGCAAACTGGCCGAGGTAAGCGGCGATGAATACCTGCCGCCAGACGGGTCGTCGTATCTCCTAGCCGCCAATCACGTTGATTTCCTCGACGGTTTTTACGTGGCGGCCGCGGTCTACGCCGCGCGGCAGCACCGCGTGTATTTCATCACCAAAACGAACAACTACTGGTGGACGAAGACCACCATTCCGATTGCCTCCAGCCGAAAGGCTGCCAGCGTTGACGATGCCTTCGGGTACTTGAAATCCGGAAAAATTATTTGTAATTTCATCGAGGGCGAACGAAATCCGAACACGCGGCTGCTGCGCGGCAAAACGGGAGTCGCGCGGCTGGCCTTGGTGGCGAACGTTCCGGTCATTCCAGTCGGCATCATCGGTTCAAGCAGTTCAACCTTTGTTCAGTCGTTGACGAATTTGATGGCCGGCGGCAAAGACGTCAAAGTTCATTTTGGTCGCGAGGTTGACCTGACCGAGTTTCGCGGGCTGGACATTGACTACAATGTTTTGCAAGCGGCCACCCGCGAAATCATGCGCGCACTCGTGCCGCTGTGTGGAAAGGCGTATGCCGGATAGCTCGTTGGCGGTTTAGTTAGTTAGCGCCTTCGGCGTTTAGCAGGACTTACTAACGAGCTATCGAGCAAATAACATGCGCTGTTGTTTCCATGGCTGTTTTGCTAAACTGTAGTTATGTTTTTACCCTGGAATAAGGTCGCATACCTTCGTTCGGATGAGCGGGTGGAGTTGCAGAACCGCCTGTTGCGCAAGTTTTTCCGCCACCAGCTGCCATATTCGCCGCACTACCGGCAGCTGTTTGAGCAGCATCAGCTCAAGTTCGAAGATATCAAAACCGTTGACGACTTGCAGCGCGTGCCCTTTACCTCAAAGGCCGACTTAGCGCCGACCGAAGATGATCGAGCCAAACCGCGGACGTTCATCCTGCAGCCGGACGAACACCTGATCAAGCACCACGCCGCCAAAAGCACGCTGCTAAAAATAGTGTGGGGCAAAATCACGAAGCAGGATGTTAAAACCAAGCTCGAGCGGGAGTACAAACCGGTCCACATGCATTTCACCACCGGCCGGACCGCTTTGCCGACACCGTTCGTGTACTCGAGTCGCGACCTCGAACTCCTGAAAGAGACGGGTCAGCGCCTATTTGAAGTTGGCGGCTTTACTAAGGAGCTGCGGGCGCTCAACGGTTTTCCGTACTCGCCGCACTTGGCTTTCTGGTTGGCTTACTACGCGATGGTTACGGTCGGCATGACCAGCTTAGCCACCGGCGGCGGCAAGGTCATGGGCACGCAGAAGATTACTGACGCCATGGAGCGCCTGAAGATTAACCTCGCGACGTTTATCCCGGGCTACTGCTACCATCTGCTGCGCGAGGCCGTGAAACAGCAGCGCGATTTTTCCGATCTAAAGTTTTTGGTCTTTGGCGGCGAGCGCGTCAGCGATGGTCTTCGCCAAAAGGTGCGGGAAATGACCGAGCAGTTGAAAGCGCGGGAAGTGCAAATCTACGCCACCTACGCCTTGACCGAAGCCAAGACCGCCTGGCTGCAATGCAGCGAGACAACCGGTTATCACCTATATCCTGATTTGGAGTATATTGAGGTGATTGACAAGGACGGCAACCGCCTGCCTGACGGTTCGCCCGGCGAAATCGTCTACACGGCACTCGACTGGCGCGGCTCAGTCGTGGTCCGCTACCGAACCGGCGATTTGTGTAAGGGCATTGAGTTCGGACCGTGCCCGGTCTGCCGCAAAACCGTGCCGCGGATTATCGCCGACATCCAGCGGTCGAGTGACGTGAAAGAATTTCACTTGACCAAGATTAAGGGCGAGCTGGTCAATTTGAACGAGTTCTACCCGCTGCTGTCTGGCATCAAGGACATCGAGGAATGGCAGGTCATCATCAAGAAGCATAACGACGACCCGAACGACCTCGATGAGATTGACGTGTTGATTGCGCCGAAACAAGGCGTCGACTTTGTGAGTTTGAAGGCTTACGTTGAGAAACAAGTACAGAACGCAGTGTTTGTTTCGGCCAAAGTCAAGCAGGAAAAAATGGAAAAGTTGCTTGAGCAGATGGGGATGGAGACGGAGTTGAAGGAGAAACGAATCGTTGACGCCAGACCCAAGGTCTAAGCTGTCTGGTGATGAGTTGCGGCTGTGTAGAGAAGCCGAGCGTTTTGTTCAAGACCAATGGAAATTTCTAAAGGAAAAGTTCGCCAGTGATAGTGAATACAAATCAGTTCCGGATCCAGTTTCTTTGTTTATGGCAGGTTCTCCTGGAGCAGGAAAAACCGAGGTTTCAAAAAGGTTGATAAGTAAGTTTCAAACTAAGGCAGTCAGAATTGACGCCGATGAAGTACGCGATTTACTGCCGGGTTATAACGGCACCAACTCACACATTTTTCAGAGTGCTGCATCAATGGCGGTTAATAACTTATTCCACCATTGCCTCAAGAGAAGAAAGAATTTAATTCTCGATGGGACTTTTGCTTATCAGAACGCGCTCGGTAATGTTGATGAGAGCCTAAGAGAAAACAGAAAAGTGGAAATTTATTTTATCTACCAAGATCCGGTTGAGGCCTGGAGGCTTACAAAAGCAAGAGAAGCCGTTGAACATAGGAAAGTTACTCAGACAGTATTTATCAGTTCTTTCTTTGACGCAATTACAAATGTTAACGCCGCAAAAAAGAAATTTGGAAGTAAAGTTGAGTTAAATTTACTCACCAAAGATTACGAAACTGGCTTTGAACAGTCAGAGTTTAATATTGATAAACTTGACGGGCATTTGCCTATGAGATATACTAGAGTTGATTTAGAGCAACGACTACTATGATAAGCCGAATTGCCAAGCTTTTTCGTCGTAATGCCGCCCCGAAAGACGATTTTTCGGAGTTCTTCCGTAATGCTCCAATAAAAGAAAAGAAGAAGCTATTTAGGCAAGTAGTTTCAGAAGCAAATCGTGACCAGAAACAGTTGGTTGATAGATATAATCGTTTATCACCAAAAACCACTTAAGTAAGGTTGTAGGGGACTCCGCGCCTCGCGGAGTTTTTCTGATAAACTAATAACACCGCAGCAGATGGGGATGGAGACGGAGCTGAAGGAAAAGCGGATAATCGACGCCAGGCCCAAAAATTAAGAAATCTTAGTATGAAAATTATTCTGCGGCGAAAATTGAAGGACTATAATGCTTGGAAAAAGATGGCGCAGGAAAAAATAGAACTGCGGCGGCAGTATGGTTCAAAGGGGGCAACAATCTACCGAAGCGTGAAGGACCCAAACGAAGTATTTGTAGTTTTTGATTGGGATGATGCGCGGTCATACAAGGAATACTTCGAGCGACCGGATGTAAGAAAATTTCTGGCTGACACAGAAATAATACCGACGGAAATCCATGAAGTCAGCGAAAGTTTTTCTCTTGAGGCATAAGAAAGTTGTAGATTCAAGTCCGAAGACATAGTATGTTGCAATTGCCCGAAAAACCAACGCTCCGAGATTTTCAACGTTACGTGGAACAAATGGTTCGCGAACGCGGTTTCGACAAGGAAACGCTGCCGGAGCTGTTCATGTTTTTTCTCGAGGAGTGCGGCGAGATGGCGCGTTCGGCGCGGAAAGCGACGGACACAAAAGCGCACAAAGGGAAGCAGTTAAGTGACGTTCAACATGAAATCGCCGATGTGTTCATCTATTTTCTTGAAATATGCAACAAGCTCGGCGTTGACTTAGAGTCGGCGTTCCGAAACAAGGAAGAGATTAATAAACGGAGGGTTTGGAAGTAAGGCCGAAGGGGTAGGAGGATGGACACCCGATCAGGTCGGGTGTGACAAAGAGGGGGGATGACATTGGAAGTGGACTCCCGCCTGCGCGGGAGTGATAGTGGGTTGGTTTGAAGGTTATGGATACCCGCGTTCCCCGATCTAGTCGGGGACGGGTACGACAGGCTAACAATTGTTGGATATGAAGCGACCCCGCACCTGTGTTAGGTACGGGGTCAATCCATTGCCGGCGTCCGTTGCGCAGTTGCGCTTCGGACAGGTGCTTCGCTAGAAGTTATCTATCCGGAGAAATCCCGGTAGTAGTCACTATGAGTCGTGTCAGGCCCCGCGTCGGTAAGCTGAAGGGACATGAGCGTGCCGTCGAAGCCCACGCCACGAACCACGTAGCCGCCCGTGTCCACGCCATTGACGGTGCGGGGATGCACGATGAGCGTGCCCTTTCCGAACGGCCTGTCGGCCGGCGCATGCCCGAGGAACACGACCTCGGCCGACTTCCCATTCCACGGGTTCTTCAAGGACGGTGGGACGAACGGCACGATGTCCTCGGCCCGGCAGGAGTACACGCCGTCGTTCTGAATGGCATAGTGCTCGCACGCGAGCTGGACCATGTGCATGTTGGACCTGGTGATCTTGTCCTTCGCCCGGTTTTGCAGGGCGATGAAGTTCGGAATCGCGATGGCAGCGAGGATTCCCGCGATGACGACATAGATCATCAGCTCGATCACGGTGAAGCCGTTGCGTTTGGTACGCATGGGTTGCTCCTCTCTCCTTGGGGAGTGATGTTGCGGATTGCGGCCGCACCGGACTCACATGTGCATGAGCGGTGGGATCCGGCGCCGTGTTTAAAAGCGCCAAATCCAACCGCTCATGAATATTCGGCAATGGAAAAGAACAACGGCGGTACGCTATCATGCTGTGTGTATGCTGTCAATAATCCCGAGGAAAAAAACTTGAAGCCCGGGCAAGACGCCAGGGCTTCGGGTTGAGCGTGCCGGCAGCGCGAGCGCCGCCGGCGTGAACCCAGCTCCACGGCCTCCCGTGGGGCTGGGTGAACGAGGTTGACCGGACTGGGAGGTTCGAGGGATCAGGCCGCCCGTCGAACCGCCTCGAGCATCGGCTCGAAGTAGTTGTTGTTGCTGATGGCGGCCAGCCGGCGAGCGGTCTTCTCCGTGATGAGCCGGAGGTAGATCATGAGGACGAGGACGAAGGCCTCATCCGCGAGACCGTTCAGGCCGCTGAACGAGAGGATGCAGCGTCGGCCCTGGCGGTTTTCTCTCGGGGTCGCCGCGGCTCCGGCGAAGCGCGTTTTCCCGTTCCGGCTTTGCCAGCTCAGGAGCTCTCCCTCCTTGAGACGCAGGGCGAGGTCGGTTGCCTTCTTGATCGCGATGCGGAAGTACTTCCTCGCCTTCCCGTTCGGCACGATCCCGACCGGGATGCAGAGAACGACATTGTCCTGCCTTGCGCTGCTGGTTGCTAGGACGACTTCGAACAGGCACATGTATCCGCCAGTGCGGCAGGTCTCTCCATCGATCCGGTGCGCGACCGGCAACAGGAGCGGAGCGAGCGCGTGCGCTGCGCAGCGGGCGTCCTGAGCCAGGCGCTTCACGAAATCCGCCGCCAGGTCTGTGACGTCGCGGTACGGATACGGATTCGGACCGAACTTCCTTTTGGCCACGTCGTTCCTCCTTGTTCGGGTTGAAAAACGAACAGCGCCGATGTGGAGCTGCGTGATCTGTTATGATGCAGGAGTGCAGCAACAAAACGACCGGTGACTCTAGCATAAAAGCGTTAGAAATGTCAATGTGAACGACCGCTACAAGCCATGCAAAAGGCAGATTGACAGTTGTGTATGAAGAGGACTAGGGTGGGTAGTGAAGTGTTGTATGAATAACCACTACACCTCAAGCGATCCAAAAGAATCAGGACGACGGTTTCTTCGTGTAATCCTAGGAATCGGTTTTTTGGTTGCCATATTCCTGCCCTTTCAGAGTCAATCGGCTTTGCCGCCATTAATGTGTGATGTGGAGTCTTGCGGTGGCGGTCCAGTGAGCCATCCCCCGCCTCCACCTCCGCCCCCGCCACCTCCTCCCCCTCCGTCGAACCTGAACGGCAAAGAATACAAAGGAGACCAGCAATCACAGGAACAGAAACAGGGCGCTTCAGTCGGCGAAGGAACTGACGAGGTCTACCTGCAAAACGGTCAGTTCTTTCTGAGAGTAACCGATATCAAAATTCCGGGCCGCGGATTTGATTTTACGTTTGAACGAAGTTACAAAAACCAGATCGATTACAACGGCGCCCTCGGCCATAACTGGAATTTTAACCATAACACTCGGCTGCAACCAGAGCTGAGCGGTGGCAATCCGACTGGCAACGTCTTTGTGGTTGACGGCATGGAGCGGCGGGATTTGTATACTCGGAATCTGGACGGATCGTACACCACACCGTCTGGGTCATACAATAAGCTGTCCAAATCCGGAAGTATCTTTACGCTTCGAGAGCCGGATGGAATGAAACGTGCCTTCCGCGATCTAGACGGAACGGCCTATGCCGGGACCACGCAGACCGTCATTGATCGGAATGGCAATACCATGTCCTATGCCTACGATAGCGTCGGCCGACTCTCGTCCGTTCGCGATACGCTCGGCCGTGACATTACCATCAGCTACGACGGATCAGGGTTGCTGACGTCGATCACCGACTTCATGAACCGGACGATTACCTACGCCTATGATAGCCGCGCCGATCTGGTAAGCGTTACAACTCCGACAGTAACCGGGACATCAAATGGCAACAATTTTCCAAGCGGAAAAACGACCGGTTATACGTATACGTTCGGCTACAGCGATGAACGGCTCAATCACAACCTTGTATCCATCACCCGACCGAATGGTCCGACGGTCGTCATCAATGAGTACGGGACCAACGCCGGTGATCTGCTGACATTTGATCGCGTCAAACGGCAGATGTTCGGTGGTTTGATGTCGTTCGTCGGGAAATGGGGTACGGCCGGATCCGGCAACGGGCAGTTCAACGAGTCAGTCGGCGTGGCCACGGACGCCAGCGGTAATGTCTACGTCGCGGACATCTACAACAGCCGCATCCAGAAGTTCGATAGCAATGGTACCTACCTCACCCAGTGGGGCACCTTCGGCAGCGGTAACGGTCAGTTCAACGTTCCCTGGGGAGTGGCTACAGATACCAGCGGCAATGTCTACGTCGTGGATAGGAATAATACCCGCGTCCAAAAGTTCACCAACACCGGTACCTACCTTACCCAGTGGGGCACCTTCGGCAGCGGTAACGGTCAGTTCAACGAGCCCCTGGGCGTGGCCACGGACGCCAGCGGTAATGTCTACGTCGCGGACTACCGCAACAGCCGCGTCCAAAAGTTCACCAACACCGGTACCTACCTTACCCAGTGGGGTACTGTCGGTAGCGGCAATGGGCAGTTCAATTTTTCCTCCGACGTGGCCACGGACGCTGGCGGTAACGTCTACGTCGTTGATAGGTTCAACAATCGTATCCAGAAGTTCGACAGTAATGGTACGTACCTCGGCCAGTGGGGTTCCCTGGGGAGCGGCAACGGTCAGTTCAACCTTCCTTCCGACGTGGCCACGGACGCCGGCGGCAATGTCTACGTTGCGGACGACTTCAACCACCGCATCCAGAAATTTGCCCCAGCCGAAACAGGCGGTTGGTTCAGTTTCTTCTATCAAACCCTCAATCCATGCACTAACCCGAGCGATCTGACGACTGCCTGCCAGCGCACCACCATGATCGATCGCAACGGAAACGTTTCCGAGAACGAGCATAATGTTAATGGCAACCGCATTCGAACGGTGCAATATACCGGTCGAGTCAACCCGAGTATGTCCTACGACACGCTGGCCACCCTGATTCCGTCCCAAAACGGCTCATTTCCGCCAATCGCCAAGCTACGTTCAACCGATCCGGCTTCGTATGCAACGACCGCCGCTTTCAACGCCGATGGGCAGAAGACTTTAGAAACCTACCCGGCCGGAAACGCCACGGCCTGGACATTTGATACCGCCAACCCCAGTCGTTTCCAGCAAGGCAATCTGCTCAAGATTCGAAACACGCCTGGGCCGCGGACGAGCGACCAGTCGTTTTGGGAAACATTATATAC
>JACQKH010000069.1 GCA_016204585.1 Candidatus Kerfeldbacteria bacterium | reverse complement strand
TGTGTGGAGGGAGAGACTTCACCCATAACGTTCGATTTTACCTCAAATGGGGCGAAATTACCAGTACAAAACCCGAATATGTTCCAGCAATGAAGCGGGCTGCCGCAGTCATTACCAATGAGGGTGGAATAACCTCCCACGCCGCGATTGTTTCCCGTGAGTTTCGGATTCCCTGCGTCGTCGGAACAAAAATTGCAACAAAAATATTTAAGAACGGTGACCTTCTTGAAGTTGATGCGAGGAAGGGAATCGTGAAAAAAATCAAGCCATAACGAAAAGCCCTGGCATCACTACCAAGGCCCATCGTCAATTCACTGCGCGTTGTTCAGTCCTCGAAAAACGGCTTGATTCGATTGAGTAGTCGGCACGGCCAACCGCCCCGCGCCATGAAGGCCGCCTCGAGCTCGCCGAGTTCTCCCGGAAGATCGAATGCCGCTTCGTTGAAGACCGGCGAGTTGCCGCTCAACAGCAGCACCTGTCCCGGCGGAGTCCGCTCCACCTGCTCGATGACGCCCGTCCGAATCCGGGCGCAGTATTGGTTCGGATGCTCGCCCTTACGCGTACGTCCGTACTGCTCGAGCGCGCGGATCGCTTGCTTGATGTTGATCCCGTGTTCGGCAGCAACCTCACGCGCGGCTTCCAGATCGGCATCGAGATCAGGAAACCGCAGATTCGCGGTCAGGATCAGGTCCGTCAGGAAGAACACCATGAGCGGCTCGAAAGTCTGCGTGTTACGCAGGGGGTTGGACGACGCCAACCGGACCCCACGCTCGGTCAGCACTCCGAGCACGCCCGAACCGCGGAGGACCTCGAAGAACGCATCGCGCTGTCGAAACCCGCGTTCTGAAAGTCCCGCGAACGTCCCGTGGTCCTGCCGCTTTTCTCCATGGCGGATGATGATTCCGCTGAGATCCGCATTGTTGCACAGCTCCAGCCACACAGATGCCACTTCCTCTGCGTTCGCGATCTTCACGACGTTTCCCTCCATAGGAAAACTGCAAGCGGCTCGTGATTCTCTACCTTCGACGTCTTATGACCGCAACCGGAAATCCGGGATTATTTCTGTGAATTGACGTGAAACGAACCAAGGTGCAGAAAACGCTACAGCATAGCAGGTACCTTCCTAAAAGTCAAGACCAGGCAGTATACTGTACTCATCGCTCCAACTACATGACTCGGACAAAACGCATCAGATGGCACAACTTCTTTTCCCGCGGTCAGCACGCTGTGCTGGCGAACGATTTGTTTTTCCGGTCGTTCAAGTTGTTTCCAAGAACTCTCAACTTGCCGCGCATCAGCTATTACCGACGTGACACCTCGACTTACCTGGACCGCAGCGACTACGAAAAAATCATGGCGGCCATCCGTTCGCAGCTCACGCGCTATCCGCGTCGTGTTCTTGCTTGCGCGCAGTCCGGTGTTGTTTCCTTACGCTCGCTCGAGCGGTGGACAAAAAGATATCGCGCTGTTCGTTGGCAGGGTATGTCGCAACGCCGGGTGCTATCAACTTGTATTCGGGCCCTCGACCGGATTACGGTCACGCTGATTCACACGTACTGGCCGATCTGGGTGCAGTGGGTCGGCGCGGACATGCTCGAACCGGCATTCAAGCCCGCATTCGGCCAGGACTGGCACGTTCGGTACGTCGAAGCCACCCGACCGCAGCATGAAACATCTGCTCAACGGATTCGTGCATTGGTACTTGGACTTGCAATTAAGCGAGCTCATCGCAGGTTGACGAACACCCAGCTTCTCAAGGCCTGCCGACAGATCGTCGCGCGGTTTGGCCATTTGCGGATGTACTTTTTTGGCATCAAGCCCAAACCGGAGCAGGTGCTGGCTGCCGAGATCAGCGCCTTGGCGCGTCAGAATCCAGAGCGTCGTTACCGCGAGTGGCAGGACGATCTTTCCGAGCGGCGACAGCAAACGCGGCTGACGCTCAATGAACTCGATCAGAAGACGCGTTTGTTATGTGAAATTATGGCCGCGGCGACGTTTCTCCGCGAAGAACGCATTGCACTGTGGGGCCAGACGTTTACGAATCTCTATCCGCTGTTTGTGGCGACCGGCCGCTCGCTCGGATTGCGCTACGAGGAGTTTAGTCAGCTCACGTATCAAGAACTCGTGAACCGAAAGTTTAACCGAAACGAATTGCGGAAAAGAATTCCCGGTCATCGCTTTATCGCACTGGATGGTGTAGTGACGGTCACGCCCATTAACCTATCAATTGCTAAAGCGACAAACAGGATCAAGATTATTCGCGGTACGCCGGCTTCGCCTGGACGCGTCCGCGGCCGAGTCCAGCTCGCCGACGCCTACACGTTTTCCAAGCTTAAACCGGGTGTGATTGTGGTGACTGGCATGACTACACCTGATGCCGTTCCCTACTTGCGCCGTGTCAAAGCCATTGTCACTGACGAAGGCGGCCTGACCAGTCATGCTGCGATTATCGCGCGGGAAATGCACAAGCCCTGCATCGTCGGTACGAAATATGCGACGCGGGTGCTTAAAAACGGCGACCGGGTCGAAGTGGATGCGAAGCGCGGGATTGTACGTAAACTTCCTATGCCCGCGCGAAGTCCCGCATCCCCGACTGGATCGGGGAACGGTGCGGGGCGACAAAAGGAATCGTGAAAAAAATATGAGCTCGACTCGAAACATCATCGAAAAAACGTCGTGGGAGTATCTCGTTAACCGTCCGGAAGCGATATTATTTAAATCGATCACAGATGCATCTCCAAAGCACTTCCGGCAGGCAACCCGCATCCCCTGGAAAACCCCGTTAGTTTTTCGCATCAATAGTGGGGAGTATTACCTTGCACGAGGAACCGTCACGGCGCTCCACAAAACGCTGAAACACGGAGGGCTACCGATGCTTCGTCGATTTCGAAACGAAATGTTGCGGCACGTTGGCCGACTTGAAGCGTTTGCATCAACGATTAGTGGCGTGGATGTCGGTAACCTGACATGGGACGAGCTGAAGAAATGTGTACTAATGTACTTTTCTCTGTCCCTTAACGCTCATTCATTTTTAGCACCGACCCCGACCGCGGGAACAGTGCTGGAAGAGATGATCCAACGTCAGCTCCCTACCGGAACATCGCCTGATCGTAAGCGCTGGACCCATGACCTCGTCTACCCGGCAAAGTATAACGCCCACGTCATGGAAGAAAGAGCGTTCTTGCGCATGGTAATGGCTCTTAAACGAAATTCAAGGTCTCAACATGAAGCGGTGAATCAGCATCTCCGTAGATTCGACTGGATCGGCGCACGCTGGTTCCAGTGGCAGAATGCGTGGACTGAGCCCGACCTCAACCACCGCCTTCGGACGTGGAAACGAAAATCAATGTCGACCGTCCGGATCGCGTACGCCGATAACATTGCTGCATGGAAACACCTGAAGCAGAACGCACGTGCGTTAGCGCGTCGGCTGAACATCGGGGAACGTTCACGTGTCGGGAAAACGATCGAGTTGGCGCGTGAGTTCGCGTACCTTCGTGCGTGGCGGACCGACGTGATCTACAAGGCATCGTACCAGGCCCGCCTGATTTTTCTCGAGGTTGCGCGGCGATATCGGTTACCGGAGAATCTTATTAGATGGCTAACCTATAAAGAGCTGTTGGAGCTGGTCGAATCCGATCGATGTCCAATTAGCATTAAAAAACTTCGAGAACGAAAAAGGTTCCATGCAACATTGCTCTCAGGCGACGCCTATCGCGTCCTGACCGGCAGCCAATGGCTGCGGAGTTACGTTGCTCGATTGACAAAACGCGTGGACGAAACTGCCGTTCGTGGGACTTCTGCTTACCCCGGTACAATACAGGGCCGCGTCCGGGTGCTACGCAGCAGCAGCGAGCTTCATCTGGTCAAACGGGGAGATATATTGGTAACGGTCATGACCTTTCCGCATTTCATTGCCGCGATGGAGCGGGCTGCGGCGTTCGTCACGGATGAGGGCGGCATCCTGTGCCACGCGGCCATTGTCCGGACCGTGCACGACCTGCGCCGAGTGCGGCATGGGGACATCCTCGTTGCGGTCACCACCAATCCCGATTACGTCCCGGCCATGCGCAAATCGAAAGCGATCGTGACTGATGAGGGCGGAATCACTTCGCACGCCGCAATCGTCGCGCGCGAATTGAACATTCCCTGCGTCGTCGGAACCAAAACCGCGACCAGCGTGCTCAAGAACGGCGACTGGGTAGAAGTGGACGCCAATAAAGGAACAATCCGAAAATTGTAAGGTTGCCCTGAGCCAGTCACCTTGCTCCGGTTCAGGGCAACCCCGCACCCCACGTGGTGCGGGGTTGACGCGAACAAGGGAACTGTTAGGATTGTCCCGTAACTATTAAACGCACAATCATGCCACGAAACCCGCATGAAACACCCCGTACACCCGAAGTCGCCGAATCCGGTAACCCCGAGATTGTGTTGCACATGTTCCGACACGGAATCAAAGGCAAAGACTCGGAAAAGGAACGTTTAAGTTCGGCAGGAAAAACGCTGATGCACGAGCTCGGCGTGGCACGCGGAGGCGCGAGCGACACGTCGCTTGCCTATGGAAGCGACGTTGGCGATAAGGGCCACGAGCGTGCCGTACACAGCGCTCTGC
>JACQKH010000075.1 GCA_016204585.1 Candidatus Kerfeldbacteria bacterium | reverse complement strand
GCAAGGGGTTGCCGATGGGGGCGACGCTTGAGTACGCCGATGAAGTGACGGTGGCGAATGCCCTGCGCGGCCGGCAAAGCTTGTAGATTGGAGGTTTAGAGGCTTAGCGGCTTTGCGGTTTGGTACATTTTACGAGCTAAATCTCCAAGCCTCCAAACCGCTAAACCGCTATGCTCGTAATCTCAACCTCGGTCAGTCCCTGACGGTGGCCGAATTTTCGGCGATACCGGACTTTTGGTTTGTATTTCAGGACCGTCACCTTAGGCCCGCGGTACTGACGCAGAATGGTGGCCTTGACTGAAGCCTTCTCTAGAAAAGGCTGACCCAATTGAATCTTCTGGCCGTCAACAATCAGCAGGACATTATCAATAGAGATGGAATGGCCTGGATCGCCAGCCAGTTTTTCCACACTCAGCTTTTGTCCGGCTGCCACGAAGTACTGTTTTCCAGCGTGTTGTATTACTGCAAACATTGAAAATCCTTTTCGTCACTTGATTTGAAAAAGTAGTGTATCATCTTTAATCGAGTCCGTCAAAGTTCACCTGCACGGCCGAACCAATCGTCACCTGGTAACGCTCCGTAAAACCGGCGTTGACCTCAAGAACTTGGTTGGCCTCAACCCGGGGCGTGATAACCGGCGCCGTTCCGGTCGGAACGGGAACGCGCTCAGCAATCTCAACCACGCGCCCGTCATGAATCCAGATGATGTCGAGTGGAAACTTCATCCCTTGCATCCAAAATGAATGGGGCGCCGGCTGGTCAAAAACAAAGAGCATACCCTGGCCTGGGCCGAGTGAATCTCGACCGGCCAGGCCGCCTTGCCGCGTAGCGTCAGTGGCTGCGACTTCGGCGTCCACGGTGGTCCGGCCGACGGTCACCAGTGCGTGCCGGGGACGGCGGGCGGTCAATTGGTTGAAATAATTGGCCAGTGTTTGTTGACCGGCTGGCCCGCTGAATCCGTAGAGCGCGGCACCGATGACAATCGCCACCACCAGCAAAAACCACAGCTCCCGTCTCATTGTCCTCCCGACCAGCCTGGGCGACGACGTCTAACGGCCAGCACCAGGATCGCGCCGCCAACCAACATGACCAGTGCCAGTCCAGCCAGGGCCATCACCTTCTGCTGGCCCTGAAAAAAGAGAGTGGTGGCACTGCCGGCCAGGGTTAAGAGGTAGAGAAAAACGACGGCTCCGCGGTGAGAGAATCCGACATCGAGCAGCCGGAAGTGAAGATGTTTACGGTCAGCAGTACGGAACGGCGATCGATGCTCAATCAAAGTCCGGCGAACGATTACCCAGACCACGTCGAGAATTGGAATGCCCATGATCAGAAGTGCGGTGGCGATTTTACTGCCGGCGACGATGGCCAAGGTGCCCAACAGAAAACCAGTCAGCAGAGACCCGCCTTCACCTAGGAAAACCCTGGCCGGGTGCCAGTTCCAAACTAAAAATCCGGCACAGGCGCCGGCCAGGATAATCGCCAACTGAGCGGTTTCTGATTGCAGGACGGGCGGCCGCAGCGAGAGTACAAAAATGGTAATGCTGCCAATGGCGGTAATTCCGGAAACCAATCCATCAAGACCGTCTAGGAATTTCGTAGTGTACATCATGCCCAGGATCCAGACGAAGGTCAAAAGGTCAGCCCAAAGCGTCAGTTGATAAACTACGCCGTGCCACTTCACCAGTGGGAGATTGATTTGATCAAGCACCAAGGTACCGCCGAAAGGATTGCTGAGTTGCCTAATTCCGACGCCGCTTAATACCAGGACGGCGGCGGCCATGATCGGGAAGATGATCTGTCGACTCGGCGGAAGGTTGTACCGGTCATCAAGGTAGCCGCCGAGCATAATCAGGAGCGCTCCGATAAACATTCCCCACAGGTGCTTCGGCAGGATGTGAAGTCCGGTCACCACGCCCGCTGATTGACTGTAGTAGGCCACCACCCCGAAGAAACCAACAAAAATGGCAATTCCGCCTAGCAGTGGAACTGGAAATGAATGGACCTTGCGGTCAGGCGCCGCCAGCGGCTGGTCAACCACGCGCCATCGCCCGGCCAGCTTGGCCACAAACCAGGCCAAGGCGGTGGTAATGATGAAGGCCAGCAGAAATCCGGCCGCGGCATTCACTGGCGACCTCCCCGGGTTCTCTCCAGGTAGGACTCGAGCAAGGCGGCCGCCGCTACGCTGTCTTGGGATGGCGCCGACGGGAATCGGTCCGCATAGGCCGAGGTCAAACGCTCGTCCTCGAAGTCGACTGGAACGTTCAAATATTCTTCCAGCTCGCACATGATGCTTTGAACATGCTGGGCTTGTTGACCGCGTTCGCCGCGCATAGTCAACGGCAGACCAACCACGATCTTGGCAACCTGCTCGCCGCGCACAAGTTTGGCCAGTTCGCCAAAGAGTTGACGCTGGCTGCGGTTCTGGATAGCCGGGCGAGAAAAAACGTTTATCCCATTCTCGTCGCTGATGGCGACGCCCACCCGCTTCTGGCCGTAATCAAGACCAAGAATTCGCCCCATTCAATAGAACTCCGTTAATAATTCGTAACCGTCATCAGTCACCAGCACCGTCCGCTCCTCATGCGCGGCTAAGCCTCCATCGCTGGTGCGTACGGTCCAGCCGTCAGGATCAGTCTTGATCGCAAAACTTCCCGCCGTGACCATTGGTTCGATGGCGATGGCCTGGCCAGACCGCAAAAGTGAACCAGTTCCTGGCTCGCCAAAATTCGGAATGGCCGGGTCTTCGTGAACGTCACGTCCAACTCCGTGGCCAACCAGATCGCGGACGACCTGGAAACCGGCGGCGGCAACCACTGCCTGGATGGCCGCGCCAATGTCTCCGGTGTGGTTTCCGTTACGAACGACCTCCAGACCGGCTTCGAGGCTGGCGCGTGTAACGTCGAGCAGCCGCTGGGCTGTCGAGGAAACTTTCCCAACCGGCACACTGGTGGCCATGTCGGTATACAGTCCTTTAAACACCACCCCCAGATCAAGACCAACGATGTCTCCTGATTGTAGGCGAACACCCTCCCGCGGTATACCATGCACAACTTCGTCGTTGCGGGACACGCACAAGCTCGCCGGGAAACCGCGATAGCCCTTGAACGACGGTTCGCCTTGATGTTCGCGAATCGCCGCTTCCGCAATTCGATTGAGTTCTTGTGCGCTTACGCCCGGCCGCACTGCTTCAACCACGCTGGTCATGGCAGCGGACAAAATTTTACCGCTGATGCGAATTGATTCAAGTTCACGTTTTGTCAAGGGCCGATATTTTGGCTGCATACCTTAACCGGCCATGCTCCGTCGTCTCAGTGACTGGCCAACAACTAATGTCACTTTTGCGATGGGCGGCTTGGCGTTAACCTTCTCCAGCCTTCCCTTTGATCGGTAGAATCGCAGCAACGGAGCGACTTGTCGTCTAAACAACACCAGCCGCTTACGGACGGCGGACGGACGGTCATCATCACGAATGAACAGCCTGGCGCGAAGGGACTTTGGCGGAGGGTTAAACTTGAGGTGATAGATTGAGCCGTCCGCAGCGATGCGCCGGCCGCTCAAGCGTTTGATCGCTTCGTGGTTGGTGAGTTCGAGCATGATCACGATGGTCGGTGGGGCAATCCGCTCAAGAAACTTTGCCTGAGTTAACGTCCGGGGAAAACCATCGAGAATGAACCCAGGACGGCAGTCCGGTTTGGAAATTCTCTGCTTTATAATGACATTGGTGATGTGGTCAGGAACCAGCCGGCCTGAATCAATTAATCGTTGAACGCGGTGACCAAGGGCCGTTTGGAATTTTAAATGCGAACGAAAAATATCGCCGGTGGAAATGTGCGGAAGACGAAGACGTTTTGCCAAAATATCAGCCTGTGTCCCTTTACCGGAGCCTTGGGGACCGAGGATGACGATGCGGTTGATAAACTTTTGACGTTTGACCATTAACGTTTGACGACTTGTTGCCTAGGAAAATCAACAGTCAAACGTCAAATGTCAAATGTTTCTTCAAAACCCTTCATAATCGCGCATCACCAATTGGGCGTCAATTTGCTTGACCGTTTCGATTACCACCGCCACGACAATCAACAAGCTTGTTCCGCCGACGACCAAGGTGCTAACGTTGGTAGTTTGCTGGAGGATGTTCGGCAGCACCGCCACGATCCCTAGAAATAAGGCCCCCGCCAACATGATGCGATTAGAAACATAAGAAAGATATTCGGCCGTGTGCTGGCCGGGACGAATGCCCGGGACGAAGCCACCCTGCTTCTGTAGGTTCTCGGCGATCTGCTGCGGGTGGAATACGACCGAGGTGTAGAAGTAAGTAAAGGCCACCACCAGAAAGAAATACACCGCGGCGTAAAAAAATTGATTCTGGAACAAGGTCGTGGTCCCCCGGGCAATTTGAGCTAACCAGGCAATTTTGGCGTTGGCGAAGAACTGCGCCACCAGGGGCGGGAAAACCACCAGCGAAACGGCGAAGATGATCGGAATGACGCCAGCCTGGTTAACTCGGAGCGGCAGGTGCGTGTCCACACCGCCAAACACGCGATTGCCGCGGATGCGTCGCGCATAAGAAACCGGAATGTTCCGTTGGGCCTCGGTAATGAATACAATGGCGGCGATCGTCAGTAGACCGACGGCCGCCAGCAGCAGGTAGTTGAAGATCCTGGTTGGATCAAAAACGGCGGCGGTCTGCTGGATACTGGTGGGAATGCGCGCCACGATACCGGCGAAGATCAAGAGGGAAATACCATTACCAATTTTCTTCTCGCTGATCAGTTCACCGATCCACATCAAGAACATCGTTCCGCCAGTAATTACGAAGATGGCGGTGGCGAAGTCAAAAGAGCTCATGGACGGAATGATCCCCCCGCCCTGCTGACGTAGCAGGGTGATCGTGCCGAAAGCCTGGAGAGCGGCCAGCGGAACAGACAGCATACGCGTCCATTGGTTGATTCGTTCATAACCTTGCTGACCCTCTTTTGACAGTCGTTCAAGCGCCGGGATTATCATGGTCAGTAACTGGAAGATGATTGAGGCGGTGATGTACGGCCCGACGCCGAGCATAACGATAGAAAAATTCTCAAGACCCCCGCCGGAAAACACATTAAACAGGCCGAAGGCCTGGTTAGAACTGAAAAATTTCTGCAGCGCCTCCACGTCCACGCCAGGAATGGGGATGTGGGCAATAACCCGGAAAACCGTGAGCATCCCCAGGACAAACAATACCTTTGACCGAAGCTCACGAACGCGCCAGATTTGTCCCAGTTTTTCCAGCATGATTAATCCTTCGGCGGCGAATTGGCGGCCGCTTGTCTAAGGAGTACGGCCTGGCCGCCTGACTTCTGAATTACGGTACGGGCGGACTCAGAGAAGGCGTGTGCCTGGACGGTCAGCGATTTTGATAGCGTCCCATTCCCTAGGACCTTCAGGCCTCGCCTGGCCGATTGGATGATGCCGCGCTGAACAAGGATCGTAGGCGTGACCACTTCACCATTCTTGAAACTCCGATCAAGAATGTCTAATCCGACCGTCGTGTACTTTATGCGCCTGCTCCTAAAGCCGCGGACTTTCGGAACCCGCTCCATCAACGAACGAAGACTCCGCCTGATCATACCACGCCGACCGCCGCTCCGCGAACGCTGGCCTTTCAGGCCACGACCACTGTAGGTCCCTCGTGAAGCGTTGCCCCGGCCGACGCGTCGGCGGCGAGGCCGAGTATTCCGGGAAATTTGAAGTGCGCTTAGCGACAGGGGGGTCATGTGATTGTTTGAATTTTCCGTTTGAAACTTTCTCTTGTTTGCAGTTGACGGAATGCTTCCATCACGGCGTAGACGTTGTTGATTTTGTTCGCTGAGCCTAGCATCTTCGCCACCACGTTGCGAACGCCAGCCAGCTGCATCACTGAACGGATCGCCCCGCCGGCAATAACCCCGCTCCCCTTGGGCGCCGGCTTCAACAGAACGAAGGCCGCGCCGAATTTAACCCGCAACTGGTGGGGAATCGTTTCGTTCGTAATCGGCACGGTGACGACGTGTTTGCGCGCGATGGCGGCACCCTTGCTCACGGCCAGGGTTACGTCCAGTCCCTTGCCGACGCCGACGCCGACTCGTCCTCGGCCGTCGCCAATCAAGACCGTCGCCCGAAAACGCATCCGCTTTCCACCGGCCACCACGCGGGTTACCCGACGGATATCAACTATTTTTTGCTCGAATTCTTTGGCCTCGCGAGGTCCGCCGTCTCCTCGTCGGCGCCCGCCTGATCGACGTTGTGGTAGATGTGCCATATTTTTAAAACTCCAATCCTCCCTCCCGCGCTCCATTAGCTAGCGACTGCACTTGACCGTGGTAGGAATGACCGCCTCGGTCGAATGTCACCCGCTTGATTCCTAGTTTCTTAGCCCGCTCAGCCAGCAGTTTCCCGACCGCGTAAGCAATGGCGACGGTGGCCGCCTGATTTTTCTTTAATTCACCGTCCCGAGCGGCCGCCAGCGTCCGACCGGCAGAATCGTCGATGATCTGAGCGGAAATGTGCTTGCCACTTCGGAAGACCGCCAGGCGCGGCCGGGCGGCACTACCGAAGATGCGCGCGCGAACACGGCGGTGACGTCTTAAGCGGCGGCTGGAGCTATCGTGAAATGTTTTCATGCTACTTCACCCCGGCCGCGTTAACAACTTTGCCGGCTTTCTGACGAACAAACTCAACCCGGGAACTAAAGCCTTTGCCTTTGTAAGGTTCGGGGGGGCGAAGGCGACGGATGGTGGCGGCCGTCTCGCCGACAAGCTGTTTATCGATACCGCTGATGGTAACGACATTCTTTTCAACCGCCACCGTAATCCCCGAAGGAATGGAGTAGCGTACCGGGTGGGAGTAACCGAGGTTCAGGACAAGTTCGGCCCCCTCGACGTTCGCCCTAAAACCGATGCCGCGAACTTCCAGCTGCTTGGTAAAACCCTTGGTTACTCCCTCCACGGCGTTTGCCAGCAGCACCCGGAAGAGCCCCCACAACGCGCGATCGCGCTTGGACGTCGAATTCTGAACGTTGACCGTTACCCGATCAGGCCCGACTTCAAATCGCACGCGTTCGTGCATCGGTAGCGTCAGCTCGCCTTTGGGGCCTTTAATGATACACAATTCACCCTGCCGAGTGACGCTCACGCCCGGGGTAATATCAACCGGAAGTTTGCCAATGCGAGACATACTTAAAAAACTTCACAAATTACTTCGCCACCAATCCCCCGTTTCCGCGCCTCGCGGTTTGTCATCATTCCCCGGGAGGTGGAAATAACAGCCATCCCGAAATTGTTCGCCACTATCGGGACCTCTTGACGACCAACGTAAACTTTTCGGCCCGGCGAACTAACCCGCTTGATCGAGCGGATTACGCTCCGACCACTGGCGTCGTATTTCAACCTAATTACCAGGATCTGCCGTGGCGGCGTTTCCCTAACCTCTAGGTCGGAAATCCAACCAGCCTCGGCTAAGACTTTGGCCAGCGCGCACTTGGCTTTTGAGGATGGCACAACTACCTCACGGGCGTGAGTCATACTGGCATTTCTGATGCGACTTAGTAAATCGGCAATGGGATCAGTCGAGGTCATCATAAAAATATTTTACCAGCTTGACTTACGGACTCCCGGCACGTCGCCGCGGTTAACCAGTTCACGAAAACAGATTCGACACAGTTCAAAACGGCGCATGTACCCGCGTGACCGACCGCAACGCCAACAGCGACGGACCAGTCGGGTGGAAAACTTCGGCTTTTTTTGAGATTTGGCGATTTGCGCTTGGGTGGCCATGTGGTGGAAAGAATGGTTAGGATGTTCGGAACGGAAAACCGAGGGCTTGGAGAAGCGTCAATCCTTCGGACGCCGACTCGGCGGTGGTGACGATCGTGACGGCCAGACCGTGGATCTTGGCAAAATCTTCACTAGCGATCTCAGGGAATACCAAATGTTCTTTCAGGCCAAGGGTGACCGAACCTGACTTGCCAAAAGAGTCTGGGGACAGTCCTTGAAAGTCGCGGACTCTCGGCAGAACGATATGCATTAACTTATCTAAAAAATGCTCCATTTTTTTCCCCCGCAGTGAAACCATCGCACCGATCGGCATGCCCGCCCTAATCTTGAAGCTGGCGATTGAAGATTTGGCTTTTGTCAAAACCGGTTTCTGTCCGGTGATCTTGGCCAACGTATTAGTGGCGTTCTCCAGCTCTTTAGCATCTCGGGCGGCGCCTCCGACGCCGACGTTGATGACCACCTTGACGACCCGGGGAAATTGATGCGGGTTTGTATATCCGAATTTACGGCGGAGCTCGGGAAGCGCATTCGAGCGGTAGCGTTCACGGAATGAAGCGAGCTTGGTCATAGGGTTTCGTGACACTTCGCGCAGATTCGGACCTTTTTACTACTGACCTCTTTCACGCCTGGTCGGGTCACCTGGCCGCACTTACCACAAACGAGTTGAACGTTTGATAGATCCATCGGCGCGGCGAACTGAATTCGTTGCCCCTTCTCACGTTCGCGCCGAGCGCGGACGTTTTTGGTCATGATGTTCAGGTTCTCGACCACCACCCGATGCAGCGATGGTAAGGCTTGGAGAATCTTACCTCGTTTGCCGCGGTCTTTCCCGCTCATGATTTGAACGGTATCTCCTTTCCTCAGTCGCCAGCCAGTCATATCACCTCCGGTGCTAGCGAAACAATCTTCGCAAACCCTCTAACTTTCAACTCTCGGGCGATCGGCCCGAAGATCCGAGTGCCTTTCGGTTCTTTACTAGCCCGATCAATCAGGACGCAGGCGTTGTCATCAAATCGAACGGCCGACCCGTCTGAACGTCGAAATTCCTTCCGCTGCCGAACGATCACCGCGTGGGCCACGTCTCCCTTTTTGACGATGCTCCGAGGCGCCGCTTCTTTCACCGCCACGGTTATAATGTCACCGAGTCTGGCGTACCGCTTCTTATAACCGCCGAGGACGCGAATACAACTCACTCTCCTAGCCCCCGAGTTATCGGCCGGCGTGAGAATTGTTCGTGGCTGAATCATGACTTCGAGCCTCCGGCCAGACCCAGCTTTTTGACGATCCGCCAGCGCTTGTGCGCGGAGATCGGTCGAGTTTCTTCGATTTGGACTCGATCGCCGAGGTGGTATTGACCGGCCTCATCGTGGGCCTTGAATTTCGCGCTTAGGCGGTACTGTTTTCCGTAGCGGGGGTGTGTCTTTATTTGCTCGACGCGAACAACCACGGTCTTCTTCATCTTATCTGAGACTACGACTCCGACCAACTGGCGGCGGTGAGCAGGCGGTTGACTCATGTGGGCGTCCTCTGACTGACTGATGCCTGGCGACCGCGGCGGCTCTTAAGGAGGGTGAGAATACGCGCGATGCGGTGACGAACTTCGCGTAGATCGCGGATATCCTTGTGTTGCTTAGCGCTGATACGGAATCGAAGATCGCGGTGTTCCTCACGGGAACTCAGCAGGAGCTTCTGAAGCTCTGGCACGCCTTTCGATTTAAGCTCGTTCCGTTGGTCACGAATCTTCATGATCTTTGTGCCGCCTCGCGGCTGACGATCTTAGTCTTGACTGGCAACTTGTAGGCGGCCAGTCGAAGGGCTTGCCGAGCAACATCGGACTCGACCCCATCCATCTCAAAAAGAATGGTCCCCGATTTCACCACGGCCACGAAATGATCGACCGCGCCCTTACCGCCGCCCATGCCAACTTCGAGACCCTTGAAGGTGACTGGTTTGTCAGGAAAAATACGAATCCATATCTTCCCGCCACGTTGGACAAAACGAGTCATGGCTCGCCTCGCCGCTTCGATTTGTCGAGCGGTAACCCACGAACTTTCGACCGCGCGCAAACCGAAAGTGCCGAAGCTTAAATTAACTTTCTGGCTGGCTCGGCCGCGAATGACGCCGCGCTGGTGCTTTCGATGTTTGACTTTCTTGGGTATGAACATAATTCTTGGTTACGGCTGGCGGCCCTTCGGTTTGAAAACTTCGCCGCGGTAGATCCAGACTTTCACGCCGATCGCACCATAGGTGGTCCTGGCGGCGCCGCGAGCATAGTCAACGTCGGCCCGAAGCGTCTGGAGAGGAATCGTGCCGGCGGCCAACTTCTCGGTCCGCGCAATCTCGGCCCCGTTTAGCCGACCAGCCAACATCACTTTGGCGCCAAGCGCTCCGCTCCGCATCATCTGCTCAACCGCGTGCTTCATAACGCGTCGGAAAGGAAGACGTTTTTCAATTTGGTCAATGACCCCTCGGACAACGACTTGCGCATTCTGGTCCGGATTCTGCACTTCCTGGATGTTAAGCTTAAGACTGACCTTCTTATTACCAGCGGCCACCAGGCCGGTCAGCCCGGCCTTAAGTTGTTCGACGCCGGCGCCACCGCGACCGATGACCATGCCGGGTCGCGAAGTGAAAACCGTCACGATCAGCCCGCTGTTGGAACGCTCGATCTCGATATTTGCCAGGCCGGCATCACGCAGCTTGTCACTAAGGAATTTACGAATCTCGATGTCTTCCCTTAACATCTGGCTATATCCCCGACGGGCAAACCACTTCGCGTTCCAACCACCGATGACGCCGATCCGGAAGATTCGAGGATGAACTTTCTGACCCATAGTACTATTACTTCTCCTTTCGGACGGTGCTGACTTTAGTCTTCGAGGGCGACTGAGCAGGCGCGGGAAAACGCTTTGGCCGTGACTTTGGCTGGCCGGAATTTGAAGGGCTAGCATTATGACCGGTCATGGCCGGCTTGGCTGACCAGGTTGGTCGCGCGGCCAGGATGATAGTCACGTGCGACAAACGCTTTAGCAACGGCGTGGCTCGACCCATCGCCCGCGGGGTGTAACGCTTGAGCTTGGGGCCCTCGTCAGCGTAGGCGTGCTTAATGACGAGCGTCTTTGGATCAAGTTTGAAGTTATGAGCGGCGTTTGCTTCGGCCGATTTGAGAAGCTTCAAGAGCGGACGGGATGACGACTTCGGAAGATGAAGGAGCTGAGTGGCCGCCTCCGTCACGCTTTGTCCGCGAATAAGATCAAGCACCAATCGAACCTTTCGTGGAGCAATTCTCAAGTATCGTAGTTTAGCAACTATGTCCATTGATTAACCTTCCTTTGGCGACTCCGCGGCGGCCGGAGTGGCGGCCGGAGTGGCGGCGGCGGCCGCTTCGGCCTCACGCTGAATCCGTCCGCCATGCCTCACGAACTTCCTAGTCGGCGCAAATTCACCGAGACGATGTCCAACCATGTTCTCCACAATGTGTACGGGAATATGAACGCGGCCGTTATGAACGCCGACAGTAAATCCCACCATTTCCGGCGTTATCACAGAATCGCGCGACCAGGTTTTCACCACGGTTCGGTCGCCCATTCTAAGCTTTCCGAGTTTTTTCATCAGCTTCGGATCAGTAAATGGGCCTTTTTTAAGACTCCGCGACATAAGTTTAGTGAGTTCTACGTTGCAGGATGAATCGGTTGGATCGGCGGTGTTTACGTCGAGTCTTTACGCCCAGGGCATGCTTGCCCCAGGGTGTCTTGGGGTACTTCAGGCCGATCGGATTAACGCCCTCGCCGCCACCGTGCGGATGATCAACTGGATTCATGGCTTTTCCGCGGACACTCGGACGAATGCCCAGATGGCGCCGGCGACCGGCTTTGCCATAACGGACGTTCAAGTGATCAACGTTTCCAACCTGTCCGATGCTGGCCGCCGTTTCCTTGACCACTCGTCGGATCTCGCCCGACGGAAGTTTGAGTTGAGCGTAATTTCCTTCCACCGCCATCAGCACCGCGGCACTGCCAGCCGACCGAACTATTTCACCGCCCTTGCCAGGGGTCAGCTCGATGTTGTGAACCATCGTGCCGACCGGAAGATAACGGAGTGGAGCGCGGTTGCCCACCTGAATCGGCACCGGCCCGCGTGAAGATACAACTCTCGCCCCGGGGCGGAGGTTCGTAGGAAAGATGATGTACCGTTTCTCACCATCGGGGTACTCGAGTAGGGCGATATGAGCCGAGCGATTGGGATCGTACTCAACCGCTTTCACGACGGCCGGCAGATCGTAACGGTCTTGCCTGAAATCAACCAAGCGGTAGAAACGTTTATGCCGACCGCCCTGGTGTCGGACGGTAATCTTTCCCTCAAAATTCCGGCCAGCCCGCGAGGGGAGTGGCGTGATTAGTGATTTCTCCGGGCGATCCTTAGTAATTTCTTCGAAGGTGTTGACCGAAGAGTTCCGTCTGCCGGGACTGGTCGGTTTATAGATACGATGTCCCATAAGGCTGATTACGAACCTACGACGTTAAGCGCTTGGCCGGGCTGAAGCGTGACGACCGCTTTCTTCCAATTCTTCGTCCGGCCGCTGACCCGACCGTAACGTTGAGCTTTGCCGGCCACATTCACGATGTTAACCTTTTGCGGACGCACGCCGTAGAGCGCGTGGATCGCTTGGCCGACGTCAATCTTATTGGCGCCGTTGGCAATCACGAACACGTATTGATTATGACTTCCCAGGGATGTTGATTTTTCTGAAACCACGGCGCGCAACAAAATACGGTAGGCCTGACCACTCTGGTCTCGACGTTTAGTCGCTGGTTGGGACTCGACTGACTGTCCGCTGGCTGGCTTTTTGGCGACGGTTGGTTTGGCTCGGTCGGCGGCCGATCCAACCGCCGCAAACTGCCGGCGCTTCTCATCGTCGGCTTTTTTCTTGGCCTCAACCACATGCTTCGGCTTCTTGTCGCGGCCGATGCGCGTCACTTTCGATTTAAATTTGTCGAGCAGTCCCATGGGAGTCACCGATTGGTAACGGTCCGGTATGTTTTGTCAATAACCTCAACCGCCGGTCGTGGTAAAAGAATAGATTCATGCTTCATCACATCAACGACATTGAGACTGTCTCCTCGGATGGTCGTCACATTCGGGATGTTCCGGCAGGATTTTACCAGGCGTTCGTCGGCCGCCGGTAAGATAACCAGCGTCGAAGGCTGGAGCGGAAGCTTCTTCATCACCGCGATAAAAGCCTTAGTCTTGATCGCCGGCAGCTCGAGTGAATCGATGACGATCAGTCGGTTCGCGGCCACCTTGTCGGACAGCGCCATGTAAAGCGCTTTCTGTCGGGCTTTTTTGTTCATCTTCAAACTGAAGTTGCGAGTGTTGCGAGGTCCGAAAGTAACACCGCCGCCCTTCCAGAGCGGTGAACGGATAGAACCGTGGCGCGCTCGGCCGGTGCCCTTCTGGCGCCAGGGCTTCTTGCCGCCGCCGCGCACCTCACCCCGAGTCTTAGTATGGGCGATGGCTGTTCGGGCATTGGCCTGCTGGGTCAGGACGGCCTGAGCGACCAGCTCCGGTTTCACAGTCAAACCGAAAATTCGGTCTGGTAAGTCGTGCGACCCAACTTGCTGACCGGCCTGATTGTACATCGGCACTATCGGCATATAATTCATACTGACTGGAGGAAAACAAAACCATTCCGTGGTCCGGGAACCGCCCCTTTCATCAGAATCAGGTTCTTGTCCGCCACGGTCTCAACGACTTCAAGGTTTTTTACGCTGACGCGTTCCGCCCCCATACGGCCAGCCATTCGCGTGCCCTTGGGGACGTGCTGCGGGAAGGTAGCGCCGATCGAGCCGGGCATCCGGAGATTATCCTTTTGGCCGTGGCTGGCTGGTCCGCCGGCGAAGTGGTGTCGCTTGACCACGCCGGAAAATCCTCGGCCTTTCGACGTGCCGGTCACCCGCACCTTCTGGCCAACCGAAAAAACGCTGACGTCGAGTTTCTGGCCGCGCTCATACTCGGTGGTATCGGGAACGCGGAATTCACGAACGACGGCGAACTTCCCGAGACCCTGCCAGGCCCTCTCTTGAGGCTTGGCCAGATGGCGCTTTTCGCCAAAACCAAGCTGCACACTGGAGTAACCATCCCGGGCAGTGGTTTTTACCTGCGTGACAGTACACGGACCGGCGGCTAGGACCGTCACCGGAATCATGGTGCCGTCTTCGCTAAACCGACGGGTCATACCGATTTTTCTGGCGATCAGTAAATGCATGAATTGATAATATTGAACTAAAGACACAAAAACCGAGGGATTCGCTAGCTGCCAGATTCTTGGCACGAGAACGGATCTCTCGGCACATCATCTGGCAAATTGTTATCCGGGGCTTAAATCGCTATCAGGATCACGTCTTTTCAGCCCGGGAACCGACTTGCCTTACGTTACGGAAATGTTTACGTGAAGTATTTTGTTCTTAACACGGTAGACTAGTGATGAAAACTCTACTACATCTTAATCTCGATGTCAACTCCAGCTGGCAGGTTCAGGTTCGTTAGCGCTTCGATAGTTTTCGGCGTCGGATCAATGATGTCAATCAAACGTTTATGGATTCGCATTTCGTATTGTTCACGCGAATTCTTATGGACGAAGGCGGAGCGAATGACCGTGAATTTCGATTTCTCGGTCGGTAGCGGCACCGGACCTTTGACTGTCGCCCCGCTTCGTTCAGCCGTGTCCATGATCGTCTTAGTGGACTGATCAATGACCTTGTGGTCGTAAGCGCGAATTTTTATGCGAACGCGCTGGTGACTTTCTTCGTCTTGATTCTGTGCCGGGTCGCGCTGGACTTCAACGTCTGCCATAAAAAGAGCTAGTAAAATAGTTGACTAGTCGGTTGAAGCGGAGGCGTTACTGTTCAAGTTCTGATTGCCATTGCCATTCGAGTTCTGAACGTTTTGTCTGGGGTTAACTCTGAAGTTCGCGCCATTGGTCTCGGCGGCGACGTTTTCTTTTGTTACGAAATAGACGATCTCGCCAGCGGCGAAAGCGGCGGCCAGAAGAATAATCGTACCGACCAGTTGCGATACGCCCCGGCGGTCGTGCTTTATCGAGACGGGCGACATGCCGTTGTTTACTTAGTCACCTTCGTCACCACGCCAGCGCCGACGGTATGACCACCCTCGCGAATGGCAAACCGCTGTTTCTCTTCCAAGGCGACCGGGACGATCAGTTTCACCTTTAGCGTAACCGTGTCACCGGGCATGACCATTTCAGTACCCGACGGCAACTCGACCTCGCCGGTGACATCGGTCGTCCGGATATAAAACTGGGGCTTGTACCCTTTAAAGAAGGGCGTGTGACGGCCACCTTCCTCCTTGGTCAAGACGTAAACCTCCGCGTCGAAGTCGGTGTGCGGCGTAATCGAGCCGACTTTGGCCAGCACTTGCCCTCGCTCCACCTCCTCTTTCTTGGTGCCGCGCAGTAAAATACCGGCGTTGTCGCCGGCGCGACCCTCGTCAAGCTGCTTGTTGAACATCTCAATGCCGGTTACCACGGTTTTGCTAGTGGCGCGAATGCCGACGATCGCCACCTCGTCGTTCAGCTTTACCACCCCGCGTTCGATCCGGCCGGTCACCACGGTCCCGCGACCTTCAATCGAGAAAATATCCTCGATCGGCATCAAGAAGGGCTTGTCAACTTCGCGAACCGGCTCGGGGATGTACGAGTCGAGCGTCTTGACCAGCTCGAGAATTGAATTCTGCGCGTCCGCATCTCCCTCCAGCGCCTTCAGCGCTGATCCACGGATGATCGGCGTCTGGTCGCCGGGAAACTCATATTTCTTTAAGAGATCGCGAATCTCAACTTCCACCAGGTCGATCAGCTCCTTGTCGTCAACCATATCAACCTTGTTCAAAAAGACCACGATGTGAGGCACGCCGACTTGCTTGGCCAGCAAGATGTGTTCGCGAGTCTGCGGCATCGGGCCATCAACGGCTGACACCACCAAAATCGCGCCATCCATCTGGGCCGCGCCGGTGATCATGTTCTTGACGTAGTCAGCATGGCCCGGACAATCAACGTGCGCGTAGTGGCGCTTGGCCGATTCGTACTCGACGTGGGCCGTGGCAATGGTGATGCCGCGAGCCTTTTCTTCCGGGGCATTGTCAATATCGTCAACGCCTTTTTCCTGAGCGTTGAACCCCTTGGCCTTTAAGGTTTTGAGGATGGCCGCGGTCAGCGTCGTCTTGCCATGGTCAACATGGCCGATGGTACCGACATTGACGTGCGGCTTGGTTCGTTCAAATTTTCCTGCCATAGGTTTTCCTTCGCGACTATATACTTTAATGATCTCTAGCTCCATGCGAATTGCATGGCGCGTTTGTAGCAAGAAGATTATACCTGTGTCAATGCTCTAATGCAAGGTCAGCCGTTTTTGAAACGCATTCCCAGAGTCGAACAGGAGGAGTTTTTCAGCTAACATTAGAGCAAAATTCGACAATCGTACTAAAATATCGGTCCTCATCACCGAGGCTCTTAATTATTTTTCCCCAGGGATGTGGACAGAGCAAGCCAGCGATAATCATGAGGCCTTGCCACTTTTGGTAATTATCTCATCAGCCACATGCCGCGGCACCGATTCGTACCGACTGAACTCCATGGTGTACGAAGCGCGGCCCTGGGTCATTGACCGTAGCGAGGTGGCGTAACCGAACATCTCGGCTAGCGGCACGTCCGCGTCAACCACCTTCATCTGCGCCCGATTGCGCATTTCTTTGATTGACGCCCGTTTCGAATTCAAGTCGCCGATGACGTCACCCATGAACTTCTCCGGCGTGACCACCTCAACCTTCATGATAGGCTCCAGCAACACTGGTTTGGCCTTTTTGGCCGCGGCCTGAAAAGCCATTGAAGCCGCGATCTTGAAGGCCGCTTCGGATGAATCAACCTCGTGATAGGTGCCGTCAAAGACGGCCACCTGGAGATCAACCATCGGATAGCCGGCGACCACGCCGCGATCCATCGCTTCCCGCGCGCCTTTATTGACCGGCTGAATGTACTCCTTCGGGATGACCCCGCCTTTCACCTCGTCCACAAACTCGTAGCCCTGGCCAGGCTTTAACGGCTCGAGTCGCAACCAACAATGACCGTATTGTCCGCGGCCGCCTGATTGACGGATGTACTTACCCTCGGCCTCGGCCGTCTTGGTGATGGTCTCGCGGTAGGCCACTTGCGGTTTCCCCACACTGGCCGCTACGCCAAATTCTCTTTTCATGCGGTCAACGATGATTTCAAGATGTAATTCCCCCATGCCCGATATAATCGTCTGGCTGGTTTCTTCGTCAGAACGCACGCGGAAAGTTGGATCCTCCTCGGCCAGACGAGCCAGCGCCAGACCCATCTTTTCCTGATCCTGTTTGGTCTTCGGCTCAATGGCAATGTGGATGACCGGCTCCGGGAAATTAATCGACTCGAGCACGATCGGATGATTGGGGTCGCACAGCGTGTGACCGGTACTGGTGACCTTTAATCCGACGGCCGCCGCGATATCACCGGAATAAACGTCCTTGACCTCTTCGCGGTGGTTGGCATGGAGACGGACGATTCGACCGATCCGCTCTTGTTTTCCGTTTGAAGCATTAAGAACGTAAGACCCGGCCGCCAGCGTTCCAGAATAGACGCGGAAGAAGGCCAGTTTTCCGACGAACGGATCAGCCGCAATCTTGAAAGCCAGCGCCGCGAACGGTTCGTCATCCGCCGCTCGGCGGGCGAGTTCGCCGTCGGTCTTGGGGTCTTTTCCTTTGACCGGCGGAATGTCCAGCGGGCTTGGCAGGTACTCGTTCACGGCATCAAGCAGGGATTGGACGCCCTTGTTTTTGAGAGCCGAACCGCACAGCACCGGCACCAGCTTATTCGCAATCACCGCTGACCGCAGCGTGGCTTTCAGCTCAACGATAGTTGGCTCGGTACCGTGCAGGTACTTCTCCAGCAGGGCATCGTTCTGCTCGCTGATTGCTTCAACCAGCTTGTGGCGGAACTCCTCAACTCGGTCTTTCATATCAGCTGGGATGTCCGTGTCCTCCCATTCCTTGCCGAGCTCGTCCTTGAAGACACGGGCCTTTCGTTCGAACAAATCTATAATTCCCTTAAAAGTCTCGGCCGCGCCGATTGGCAGCTGAACCGGATGCGCGTTGAGCGTCAGTCGTTCATGGATCGATCTGAGGTCAGAGTAAAAATCCGCGCCCATCCGATCCATTTTATTGATGAAGCAGATGCGCGGGACTTTAAACTTCTCGGCTTGATGCCAAACTGTTTCCGACTGCGGTTCGACGCCAGCCACCCCGTCGAACACCACCACTCCGCCGTCGAGCACCCGCAAACTCCGTTGCACTTCCACGGTAAAATC
>JACQKH010000074.1 GCA_016204585.1 Candidatus Kerfeldbacteria bacterium | reverse complement strand
TAGAGTATCAGCCTTTTAAGCTGAGAGTTCTGGGTTCGAATCCCAGGCGACCCACCAAAAGTCTCGCGTCGCGAGCGTTAACCCACCTTGACATCACATTTATGACATTGGGTAAATCATTTCTACCAATTGCAATTGTTCTTGCTAGCCTAATCATCGGCGGGTCGTTTTATGCAATCCAAATAAATAAACAGCAATCCATTGAAAGACAGCAGCAACTGGACCTTCAAGAAAAGCACCGAGCAGAAGAGGCCAAGTCAGAACAGGATAACAAAGAGTTCGTCGCACAACGCAAATCTGATTGTTTGGATATCTATAAAACTGAGAGTGACAAATGGAATAATGTGAGAGGTTGGCGCTATGATGAGGAGGGCGACAAGTGCATGATAAGGTACAAAGACGACAAGCCAAAGAGTGACACCCAGTGTGACGAGAACTACCCAACAAATATTAATGGGAGTTTTGGGCTCACTATCTTGATGCGTAACTCACTCTGTAAAGAGGGTGAGTTTGAAAATAGTTTCTAAGATTACGACGATTCACCAACGGTTTTCGCGACCACACAATCCACCACCCAATCATGACAGAAGTCAAACTAAATCAAGTCTTCGGGATAACCACCGATATTCCTACGTATACGTACGTCGATCGTCAAGAACTTGACGAACGGTTCGCGCATTATTTGGCAAGCCAGAAACATATAGTTATTCATGGCGCTTCAAAGCAAGGCAAGTCCTGTCTTCGTAAAAAACAAATCGATAGCAGCACCAGCTTGGTAATCCAGTGCTTACCCACTATGGAGCACGCCGAAGACGTTTGGCGGGCCGCTTTAGAGAAAGCAGGCGTTCCGGTTGTAGCTAAGACAACACGGACTGTTACTGAAGGGGACCATATTGATGGCACTTTAGAGACAAAAGCGGGTGTTCCCGGCTTGGTTGGCGTAAAAGGCAATGCAAGTGGTGGGTTGGAAAGTACCAAGTCGGCATCAGAAGAAATTGAAGAGCCAGGAGAAGGCCCACTTTCCATCTTGGCTGCCTACCTAAGAGACAACAGCAAGAGACTAATATTAGAAGACTTCCATTATCTCCCCGATGAGGTCCGAAAGAGTATCGCCTTTGGCCTCAAAGCCTTGTATGAAGAGAAAGCATACGTTGTCGTCATAGGGATTTGGTCTGAACAGAACTTGCTGAATTATTACAATGGAGATCTAACCGGTCGGATAGAAGAGATCAACCTAACTTGGTCTGAGGAGGAGCTAAACGAAGTCCTCACCAAAGGAGAAGGAACATTAAACGTACAATTCGCGCCTGGGCTCAAAAGTCAACTCATTGAGTCTGCTTTTGGCAACGTGGGATTACTTCAGCGACTCTCCGAAAAGATTTGTCTTGAAGCGGGAGTTGTTATCTTCCAACCGCAGACAAAAATAATTTCTGACATCGAACTCCTTAATAGAGCACGTACTCAGTTAGTAAACGAAATCCGTCAACGGTACACAGGAATTACGGAGGTGTTTAAAGAAGGTATGCGCGCTGATGCAGAGCTTCAGCTATACACCAGAATCTACAACGAATTAGTTGACGCTAGTGAATTAGAACTGATCAACGGTATTTCATATCATTCGCTGCTTGAACGAATTCGATCAAAAGCGGGCTCTGGGGTTACCATCCGGCAGTCAGACTTGACCTCAGCCTTGGATAGGGTTGAGCGGCTACAGGCAAAGAAAAGAGTGACGCCGTTGTTAGTGTCTTACAGTAAGAACGTTCGGAAGTTATTCCTTAACGACAGAGAATTCATGTTTTACCGTAAGTACAGTGGCGATAACCCAGAAGATCTGAAGATCAATGTGGACGAATAGCTAGGAGACATTCACCGACCGCTGGAACTGACATGGTATTGTGTTTTTCATGATAAGAATATTGCCGCTCGTTTCGAACAGTATTTGAAATCTGGCTCAGGCAGGGCATTTGCAAAGAAGCATCTACTCCGTTCAGGCGCTGGAGCTCTGTGAGCGAAAGCGCCAATCCATCCGGCCTCACCAAAATAGAAAGTCACATTCCGCGCGGTTTGACATTGGGCTACGACGGGATAATATAGATCCGACATTCGGTGGCATCAAACAAGGACATTTATGAACCAGCCATCGACAAAGGACGATCTCAAGCAAGCAACGCGCGAGATTATTAGTCGCTTTAACGAAAGCCAAAGCAAACAAAACGAGCAGCTGAAGGAAATGGGAATTCAACTTGGGGAGATTGCCGAGGACGTTTCCAAGGTTAAATTTGCATTCATCGATCTTCTTGCCACCGATCGACATATGCATAATTTGGTTCGTGAGCTAAAGGCGCACGGCGTAAAGCTGGACGAAACGAAAATCTTTGCTTCGTCATAGATAACGATTCCGCCGCGATCATCCCACGTACAACGTGGCGCAGCAAAACCGATTTCTCAGATGAAGCTCGCCTGTCCCGCACCCGGAGCATAGCGGAGTGGTGCGGGGAACCACATTTTGCCTGCCCTGAGCGAAGCGCAGCGGAGTCGAAGGGGTAAAAGAAAATTTTTCATGTCACTGACTCTAATTTAAGAGCTCGTTTTTTGTTGACGTTTTCGCATGTTTGTGCTATCATAGATACGCTTCATATGATGGATTAACTCAAAAAAATTTTATGCCTATATCATCAATCATCAGAGGATTATCAACCAAGCGCCGAGGAGTTAGCAAACGCCGAACAGATAATGACTCCGTATTCAGAACCTAGGGACATTGGACAAAGTAGAGAAGCGAAGGAGCTTTCTCCATCGAAAGAGATTGAGAGAAAGTTTTTGGTTAGGGCTCTTCCGGAAAATATAGAAACATATAAGCACGCTGATATTGATCAAGGGTATCTTGCAATTACCACTGATGGGACCGAGGTTCGTTTACGTCGCAAAGGAGACAAGTTTTTTCAAACCGTTAAAAGCGGAAGTGGTAAAACCAGATTCGAGTCAGAAGTAGAAATTTCGCCGGAGCAATTTGAAGCGCTTTGGAAAGCCACAAGCGGTAAAAGAATTCAGAAAACGAGATATGAAATACCACACGAAGACAAGATGATTGAGTTAGACGTGTACCGGGGCGACCTGAAGGGGTTAATCGCGGTTGAGGTCGAATTTCAAGATGAAGAAGAAAGCGAAAAGTTTGTGCCCCCTGAATGGTTTGGTGACGAGGTCAGAAGACAAGAGGTACAAGAACCAACAATTGGCTTTGAACGGAGCTCCTGAACGAAACCCGAAAGAAGCTGAAGATTAGTCTTGACCGGCCGCCAAAGAAAAACTTTCAAAACTGCCAACCCCGCACTGTGAATATGCTGATTCAAGTACGGGGCAGGCAATGATCGCGGCGAAACCTGTGGTGAGCTTGTCGAATCCATCGCCTTTCCTTTTTTGGCCCAAAGTGCGTTCGAACTAACTGAAAAATACTCCACCAGCTGGTATAGCGGCCGCTTTTTGCTATACTGAAGCAATTCAGAGATTACATTATTAACTTCACAATATGAGCACTACCCCGATCAACAAGAAGTCCAAGGGGTTCACGGACTTTGAACGAGCGGCGATACAGGAGCGCGCCCGAGAACTGAAGGCGGAGGATGAGAAGGCCGACGGAGAAAGCGCCGTACTCGCGTCGATCGCTAAAATGCCGGAACCGGATCGTACCATGGCCAAGCGGCTCCATGCCATCATCAAAGCCAACGCGCCAGAACTTAAGCCGAAAACGTGGTACGGCATGCCGGCGTATGCGACTAAGGATGGTAAAGTTGTCTGCTTCTTCCAGAACGCCAGCAAGTTCAAATACCGGTACTCGACATTAGGTTTTCAGGACGCGGCGAACCTGGACGAGGGTCAGATGTGGCCGACCTCGTACGCGTTGATGAAGTTGACGCCGACTGAAGAGAAAAAGATTATTGCACTCGTAAGGAAAGCGGTGAACTAAGGACTGCGTTTGCTACTAGACCTTGAGTGGGTCACTAATCGGAATAGGCGCGGCGGTTTTCTGTTAGAAATCAATTCACACAGCGCGGGCCTAAGCCCGCGCTGTGGCGTTATGCAAGATAATGGATTTTTCGGTATAATGTTGTTGCATGTTCCACCCGAAAAAAATATTCAAACGAATCGGGCCGGGCGTTATTACCGGCGCCTCGGACGACGATCCGTCCGGCATTGCCACGTATTCGCAAGCCGGGGCGCAGTTTGGATACCAACTGCTGTGGTTGTCATTGTTCACCACGCCCTTGATGATGGCAGTGCAGGAGATGTCGGCCCGGCTGGGCATGGTAACGGGCCGGGGATTGGCGGGTATTCTGCGGAGACACGTTTCAGCCAAAGTGGTTCTGGTTTTAAGCCTGTTGCTGTTTACGGTGAACACGATCAACATCGGCGCTGATCTCGGGGCGATGGCCGAAGCGGCGCGACTCATTCTGCCAATCTCCTCATGGCTGTATCTTATTGTTTTTGCGGTAATTATCATTGCGCTGGAAATTTTCGTGAGTTATCGTAAGTACGTAAACGTGCTGCGCTGGCTGACATTAGCGTTGTTTTCTTATGTGGCGACCGCCTTCGTGATTCAACAGGATTGGTGGTCAATCGTTCAACATACCCTTGTGCCAACGTTGGCGGCTGGCAAAGATACGTGGATAATCATGGTGGCCGTGCTGGGCACCACGATTTCTCCGTATCTTTTTTTCTGGCAAGCGTCTGAAGAAGTTGAGGAAGAAATTGACAGCGGCCGGACTACGCTGCCACAGCGACAGCAGGTGACCACAAAAGAACTGGCTGGCATGCGAAGAGACGTGTCAATCGGCATGATTTTTTCCAACTTGGTAATGTTTTTCATTATGGTGGCAACCGCCAGCACCTTATTCCGTTTTGGCATAACGGATATAGCGACGGCCGGTCAGGCGGCGGAAGCTTTACGTCCGTTGGCCGGTTCGGCCTCATTCATCCTGTTTACGTTGGGGATTTTAGGGACGGGATTATTGGCCGTGCCGGTGCTGGCCGGCTCGGCGTCCTATGCCTTGTCCGAGGTGTTTGGTTGGCGAGAAGGTTTGTCCAAGAGCTACCGGCAGGCGCGGGCGTTTTACTTGGTCATTGCCCTGGCCATCATGCTGGGAGCGCTGACCAACTTCCTGGGAGTGTCACCGATTAGATTCCTGATTCTGACCGCCGTTCTGAACGGCTTATTGGCGCCGGTGATGTTGTGGTTCATTATTCGACTGGCTGATCGTCGAGAGGTGGTCGGGACTCATGCCAGCCCTCGGTCGGTGCGTTTCGGCGCTTGGTTGACGTTTGCGGTGATGTCAATTTCCGGAATTGCTCTGATCATTCAACTGCTGACACAATGACCTGGCACGAAAAAACCGTGGCCGAAGTGCTGTCTGAACTGCGGACGACCGCTGACGGCCTCAGCGTGGCTGAAGCCAAGCAGCGATTGGCCGCGCATGGCCCGAACGAAATAATCAGGAAACGCCCCCGTTCCAACCTGGCCCTTTTGTTTAGCCAGTTCAAAAGCCCGCTCATTGTCATCCTGTTTGCCGCGGCGGCTATCTCATTTTTTTTCGCCGCGGTGAAAGACGGATGGATCATTCTGGCCGTAGTCCTCTTCAACGGTCTGGTTGGGTTCTTTCAGGAGGGTCGTGCCAGTCGGGCAATGGAACGACTCCGTTCGCTGAACGTTCAGCGAGTCAGGGTCATTCGCGGCGGGGAAGAACTGGAGATCAGCGCTGAACACCTGGTGGTCGGCGACGTGGTGGTGTTGGAAGCCGGTTCGACCGTGCCGGCGGACGGTCGGATTGTCGGAGCGGTCAACCTAAAAGTTATGGAGGCAGTTTTTACCGGCGAGTCAGTGCCGGTTGAGAAGTGGATTCGGCCAGCGCCGCCGGGAACGCCGGCGCTTGAACGCCACAACCTGGCCTGGCGAGCGACGACGATCGCCGCCGGTCGCGGTAAAATGGTAGTAACGGAGACCGGTATGGCCACTCGATTCGGCCAGATTGTTCGGGAAGTGGCGCACATCCCGGAATCGCCAACCCCCTTCCAGCAACAGATTTCGTCTTTCGCCAAGCGACTGGCCGTGGTCATCGTGGCTTTGTCCGTCGGCGTGACGATGCTGAGCATCCTTAGAGGATTCGCCTTTGAGCAGTCGGTGCTGCTAGGGATCAGCCTGGTCGTTTCGCTCATTCCGGAAGGTTTGCCGGTGATTATTACCTTGACCTTCGCCTGGGGTATGTGGCAGATGGCCAAACGACACGCCCTGGTCCGCAAGCTGGTGGCCGTGGAAACGCTCGGGGCGGTCACCGTCATCGCCTCGGATAAGACCGGCACCTTGACGTTTGGCGAGATGATGGTTGAGGAGGTAGTTTTGGAAACGCGGCGGATCGTCGTTACCGGCGAGGGGTACCGACCAGTCGGGAATTTCTTGGAACACGAAACGACCATCGCCCCGTTGGCCGACAGCGGGATGCGTCGCCTGCTCGAAGTCGGCATGCTCTGCAACGACAGTCGCCTATCCCGTGACGAGGATAACCAGGACCGCTGGATTGGCGATCCCACGGAAATAAGCCTGATTGTCATGGGAGAAAAAGCCGGCCTGCGACACTTCGATCTTGATCGGGCTTTTCCTCGGGTCGGCGAGTTTCCGTTCGATTTCTCGCTAAAGTACATGGTTACATTCCATACGATGTCAAACGGTCAGCACCTGGTCGCGGTTAAGGGCGCGCCGCGACAGATACTCGAACTTTGCTCGCACAAACAAACTGCACAGTCGGTTACCACGATGACCGCGGATGATAGACAAGCGGTCCGTCAGAAATTCGAGCGCTTGGCCGAGCGCTCCCTTCGCGGTTTAGCCTTGGCCTACGCCGAGACGGCGGACGACTGGCGGACTATCCACCACGAGCATCTCAAGAACCGACTAATCTTTTTGGGACTGGTTGGCATCCGCGATCCGATCCGATCGGAAGCACCGGCGACGGTGGCCGCCACCCAAGCCGCGGGCATTCGGGTGGTCATGCTGACCGGCGATTATCGTTTGACCGCGCAGACCGTGGCCCGCGAAATCGGTATTCTTAATGGTCTTGACCACAACGTGGTGGACGGTCAGGAGCTCGAGGCCATGGACGACCGAGCGCTGCAGGAACGAGTGAAGACCGCCCGAGTCTTCAGCCGCGTCTCGCCGGAGCAGAAGCTGCGAATTGCCCGGGCGCTCAAGGCCAACGGCGACGTCATTGCCATGACCGGCGACGGCATCAACGACGTGCCGGCGCTGACCGAAGCGAACATCGGTATCGCCATCGGGCAATCGTCAAGCGATGCGGCCAAGGAGTCGGCCGACATGGTCCTGACCGACGGTAACCTGTCGAACATCGTGGCGGCGGTCGAAGCCGGACGGAGTATTTTTCGTAATATCCAGCGCGTCTTAATTTTCATCCTGGCCTCAAACTTGGCCGAGCTTTTTCTTATTCTGGCAGCGATGGCGATCGGTCTGCCGCTGCCCCTGCTACCGCTTCACATCATCTGGCTTAACGTTATTACCGATCCGTTTCTGGGGATAGCCTTGGCCCGCGAACCGAAGGGCCCCCATGTCATGGCTGAGCGACCGCGCCCACCGCGCGCCCCGATTCTCGACGCCGGTCACTGGGTCAGGATTGTGGTAAACGGCGGGCTGGTGGCCGTCAGCGCCTTAGCCGTCTTCGCGATGGCCTATTGGCAGCAGCGCCCGCCGCCGCAACTGTTTGCCCTGACCCTCACGACCGTCGCCTTGGGCGAGTGGTTTGTCGGGTTGGCTAGCCGATCAGCGCGCCGGAGCTTTGTTAGCGGACTCACCAGAAATCCGCTGATGATAATGGCCTTGGCGGCGATGCTAGTTATGCAGATTTCCATCCTTTACATCCCGAGTTTCTCGCGAGCCTTCCATCTGACGGCCTTGGACGCGTCGGATTGGCTGTTGGTAGTTGGTGCGGCCAGCCTGGTGCTGCTGGTGGAAGAGGTGCGCAAAGCGATCCGGCGATCAAGAAAGCGTAGACCATCTATACCATGATCCAGCGGGTTATTACCACCGTAATAATGGCTGCCCAGGTCATTCTGCTGGCAATTGAACTGGTCACCAAATATGACACCAATGGGCGGCAGCTGGCGCTGGCTCTGACCAACGTTGTGACCGTCGGATTATACCTGGCGGTCGGTCGAATCGCGCACCGACGTTACGGGATCACACTGCATTGGGTGGTGCTGGTTATCATCGCCGCCAGCGTTTGGCTCGACGCACTCGGGAACTTTCAACATTGGTACGCACAGTATTGGTGGTGGGACCGCTTGACTCATGCGATCGGCGGCTTAGCCGTAACCGTTGGATTTTACATGGTGACCGTGGCCCTGTGGTACGCTCGACGTTTAGCCATGTCCTGGCGAGTTCTCAACCTTTACACATTCTGCCTGGCGCAAACTCTCGGCGCGCTCTATGAAGTGTCGGAGTGGATTGGTGATGAATTATTCGACACCCACCGAGTTCAAGGGTTGTTCGACGCCCAGCGGGACATTTTTTTCAACATGCTCGGCGGGATACTCGTCCTGCTGGTCGGATCGTGGTGGAGAATGCGGCGCCGCGTAGTCAACCCGAGTCAGGATGCGCGTTAGCTCGGTGGCGCTGGCCACTTGGTTGGTGGCGACGTTGGCGGCGGGATTACTGGTGCCGGCCTGGCGCGAATCGCAAACGCCGGACGAGGCCGTCTATGTGACTTCAGGTCTCAGCTACTGGCGGACCGGTGATTTCCGGTTGAATGTTGAGCATCCGCCGCTGGTCAAGTTGTGGTTGGCGATTCCCTTGCTTTTCCGCGGAGCCACCTGGCAACCAGCCGACGCCGACTGGCGCGGCGCCAGCCAGTGGGACGTCGCGCCCAAAGTTCTGTACCGCAACGTCAGTCCCGGACACGAACTCTTAGTGAACGGGCGAATGATGAATGTCTTATTGACCTTTGGGTTGATCGCCCTGGCCGCGGCCTGGGCCTGGAAGACCTGGGGGAGGAGAGCCGCCCTACTGGCCGCGGTGTTGTTGGCGGTTGAGCCGAACGTTCTGGCTAGCGGTCACCTGGCCACCACGGACATCGGTTTTACCCTGGCCGTACTCGCCAGCATATTTATGTTCGGCTTGTACTTAGAAAGACGAACGGCCACACGCCTGTTCACGGCGGCCACGACCTTCGGCCTGGCACTATTGACCAGGTTTAACGCCCTGCTGCTGGTGCCCGTACTGATTGTATTATTCTTCGTGTCAAGGCGAGGAAAAACAGGCAAACTCAGGCTTGGTGAAATAAGCCGGGTTGTTATAGTTTTTGCGGCCGTAAGTTTTTTCTTGATATGGGCCGCCTACGGCTTTGAAGTTAGGAGCCTCAATGCAGTTCAGGACCGGGCCGCCAACGATCTCCTCAATCAATGGGGGTCGTTTGGACAACTCGTCCAGCGAATTGAATTACCGGCCGCCTCGTATGTAAGCGGCCTGCTCTGGCAGGTGGCGCACAACTCCGGCGGTCAACCGGCTTACCTATTCGGTCAAACCAGCCAATACGGTTGGTGGTACTACTTCCCCGTGGCGCTGGCGATTAAGATGACGCTGGCTTCGCTCGGATTGGCGTTAGTGAGCTTGATGACGCTCCGATCGCCCGGTCACCAACCTTCGTCAGCTATATTTACTCCGCGGTTTCTTGGCGTCTCGCTGTTTTTACTAACAATCTTCATGATGGTCAGTAAACTGGATTTGGGCGTGCGGTATGCTCTGCCAACAATTGTACTTTTGATAATTTTCGGAAGCGGCGTTGCCAGAACGGGTTGGAAAACAAGAAAAGTGTTGTCCGTCGCCGTGTCATTGCTGGTAGCGTTTCACGTCGTCTCCGTCAGCAGGTTTTTCCCGCACTGGCTGCCGTATGCGAATGAAGCGTTCGGCGGTCCATCAAAGCTGGAACGCTATCTGATTGACTCAAATCTCGATTGGGGGCAGGACTTGCCGTTAGTCCGTCAATATCTTGAGCACCAAGGGATTGTCGATTATCGCTTTATGTCATTCACTACCGCGCCAGCTGCCGCGTATGGATTGCGTGAATCGCCAGTTCCCACTGACGAAGAGGTTTCACAAAAACCTTTTCATGGCGTCGTCATCATTGGCAAATCGGTTCTTCATTATCCTGGTCGCCAGTTTCGCTGGCTGCAAGACATTAAGCCGACAGTTGTTTTGGGAAATTCGGTTAACGTTTACGATCTCCGCTAGTTGGTAAAAGTTGATTTTTTATCAAAAATGTGTTAGAATTAACAATAAATGAAAGCACACCTTCGGAAACAGGTTGTTATTCTTGGCGGCGGTTTTGCCGGTTTGTCTGCCGCGCTTCAACTGGCCAACGAGCCCGGTTTTCGGCGCGACTACAATGTTACGCTGGTTGACAAGAACTGTTACCATCTTTACCACGGCCTCCTGTACGAAGTGGCTACCGCCCACTTCGAAATTAGGCCGCAAGACATCCAATACCTTCAAGGCGGGGTGTGCATTAGGTTGAAAGCGTTGGGCGAGCTGGTGACGAAGCGTCAGATTGATTTTATGCAAGCGACGGTGACCGGCATCGATCGCCAGAGGCAGCGTGTACTATGCGGTCATGAGCCAGACTTTGGTTACGACCATTTGGTGATCGCTTTGGGCAGCGAGCCGACCGACTACGGAATTGCCGGTCTGCGGGAGCACAGCGTGTCCCTACGGGACATTCCGGACGCCCTGGCCATTCGTGATAAAGTTCGCCTTCTTATTGCCAAGAGCAACCAGTCGCCGGGCACCACCCGGCAAATTATAGTGGCTGGCGGCGGTTTCACCGGCGTTGAATTCGCCGGCGAACTGCTGGAATACATTCGTCGGCTAGTTCGGCAAAGGGTGATTGCGCCGAACGCCATCGGCGTCACAATCGTTGAAGCCAGTGATGCCCTTTTGAAATCACTCGGCGCTGACGTAAGCCGGGCGGCCCAGCAGCGATTGGCCCGCCTGGGCGCACGATTCGAGCTCGGCGCACCAATCGCGCGAATCGGTAACCAAGCAGTTCAGTTGCCAGACGGTCGGGCCATTCCCTTCGACCTGTTGGTGTGGAGCGGAGGCATCCAAGCCAATCGCCTGCTCAAAAGTTTTGACATCCCCACGGTTGGCCGCGGTCAAGTGGCGGTTGAGCCGACGCTGCGAGTTAAAGGCAGCGAAAACCTCTGGGCCGCCGGCGACTGCGTCATGTTCATAGACCCGGCCACCGGTAAGCCAATTCCGCAAGTCGCTCCGCTGGCCAGCGACGCTGGCCGACAGGTTGCCAAGAATGTGGCCCGATCTATCAACGGTCTGCCTTTGCTGCCGTGGCAACCTCGTCACTTCGGATTCGTGGTGCCGGTGGGCGGCAAGTTCGCCATCGCCCGCACCAGACTGTTACACGGACAAGGACTGATCGCCTGGATTCTGCGTCGGCTCATTGATTTGAACTATTTCATGTCGATCATGAGTTTCCGCAAGGCGCTGCGCGTGTTCATTCGGGGCGCCAGAGTATACTTAAAGAACGACTGACCGCGACGGCCAAGCGTGATATACTGAAACTATGAAATGCCGTTCAGTTCGCAGTGCGAACGTTAAGGGGAAACGGGTATTGGTAACCGCCGAACTGAACGTGGCAAGGGATCGCGCTGGTCGGGTGGTTGACGATTCGAGAATTCGGGCGGTGATTCCGACCTTAAAGTTGTTGCAAAAACGCCGGGCTAAAATTGTCCTGGCCACTCACCTGGGACGGCCCGGCGGTCGAGTGGTGTCCGCTCTTAGAACCAAGGTACTAGCTCCGCTCTTGCGGCGGGCTCTCGGTCGTCAGGTTACGGCGCTGTCTGATTGTATCGGACCGCCAGTCGAAGCCGCGGTCAAGAAAATGAACGCCGGTGAGATCGTCCTGCTGGAGAACACTCGCTTTTATCCAGGTGAAGAGCGAAACAGTCCGTCATTTGCCAAAGCCCTCAGTCGGCTGGCTGACGTGTTCGTGCTAGAGAGTTTCGGCTCGGCCCACCGCCGCCACGCCTCCATCGTGGGGGTTGGCAAATACCTTCCCAGCTATGCCGGTTTACAGCTGTGCGCCGAAGTCAGCACCTTGTCCAAAGTACTCGGTCAACCGCAGCGTCCATTGGTCGCGCTACTCGGCGGAGCGAAGATTTCGACGAAGCTCGGCATAATCAGTTCGCTGCTTCGACGCGTGGATAATCTTTTGTTGGGCGGCGCGCTGGCCAACACTATTCTCCAAGCGCAGGGTCTGCAGATCGGCAGATCTCTTAGTGAACCGGCGATGGTGCGAAAAGTCAAGGCGCTGCACCTGACCGATCCGAAACTGCACATTCCGGTTGACCTGGTGGTGGCTCGACCGACCGGCCGACCGGTCATCCGGGCGGCCGGCGCGGTGCGACCCGGTGAGGTCATTTCTGATATTGGACCAGACACCATTAAGCTTTTTCAAAACATCCTGACCACCGCCCGGACAGTCGTCTGGAACGGCCCGATGGGGAAATACGAACGTCGCCCATACGACGGGGGAACTAAAGCCATGGGCCGAGCGGTGGCCAGCAGCCGGGCCTTCTCCGTTGTGGGCGGCGGCGAGACGGTTGACGCCCTGCGGTCACAGCGATTGCTTAACCAGGTGGACTTTATTTCAACCGGCGGCGGGGCGATGATTGAATTCCTGGAGGGACGAAAACTTCCGGGCGTTGAACTGGTCAGGCAGTAACATGGCACATCCAACCATTGACCACGTCATGGCTCATGAAGTCCTCGATTCTAGAGGCGAGCCGACCGTCCGCGCGACGGTGGTGCTAACCGATGGCCAGCGCGGCGCAGCCTCGGTGCCGGCCGGCGTTTCAACCGGCGCGCATGAAGCGCTTGAACTTCGAGATTTGGCGGAACGCTTCGCTGGCAAGGGCGTACGGAAAGCAGTTGCCCGTGTTAACGGGACGATTGGCCAGGCGCTGATTGGGATGCGGGTGGACGATCAACCAGCGATCGATCATAAACTTATTGAACTAGACGGTACTCCTGACCGTTCGAATTTAGGGGCCAACTCAATTTTGAGCGTCTCGTTGGCCGCGGCCCGGACGGCCAGTATTTTTTCACGACTTCCTCTCTACCAGTATCTGCAAAAATCATTCGGTCTGCCCAGGCCGGATAAGTTTCCTCGACCGATGTGCAACGTGTTGAACGGCGCCAAGCACGCCGATAACAACATTTCTTTCCAGGAATACCAAGTTTTGGCTGGCGGAAAAACGTACGCCGCTCAAATCGAACGAACAGCCCGAATCATTGACGAACTGCGAGAAATTCTTCGGCATCACGGCGACCGGATTTTGGTGGGTGATGAAGGCGGATTCGCGCCGATGTTGGAGAGCAATGAGCAGGGATTGGAGTTTTTGTCGCAGGCGGTGGCGCGCTCCGACCTCCGTCTAGGAGACGACGTCAATTTCGGCCTCGACGTGGCAGCCAGCGAATTTTACTCGATCGAGCGAAAAATATATCTCTTGCAACCCGAGGTTAGGGCGATGACCGCCGCCGAACTCATCTCGTTATACCAGGAGCTGGTTGCCAAATATCCGATTAAGACTTTGGAAGATGGACTGGCCGAGGACGATTGGGATAGCTGGAAGTTGTTGACCGAACGTCTGGGAAAGAAAATCACGATCATCGGCGATGACCTTTTCGCCACCCAGCGTGATCGTCTAAACCAGGGCATCAAATCCCGGGCGGCCAACGCCATCCTGATCAAACCGAATCAAGTGGGTACTCTGACTGAGACCATGGAGACGATTGCCACCGCCCGACGCAATGGCTACCAGTGTGTCGTCTCCCACCGATCCGGTGAAACCTGTGATGACTTCATTGCTGACCTGGCGGTGGCCATCGGCAGCGAGTACCTGAAAGCGGGCTCGCTCATGCGCAGTGAGCGGCTGGCCAAGTACAATCGTCTATTGGAAATCGCCGCCGAGGTTGGTGCATGAAACCGCTTGTTCGGACGCCGCTGGTGCTGGTGATTCTCGACGGGTGGGGAAGCGCCCCAGCCGGACCAGGAAACGCCATCACCCTGGCCAACACGCCAGTTTTCGATGAGCTCATCCGCCGGTATCCGCACGCCCTGCTAGCGGCCGCCGGTACTGACGTCGGACTTCCCGCCCGTCAGGCGGGCAATTCCGAAGCTGGTCATATGAACATCGGCGCTGGACGCCTGGTCGAACAGGATTCGGTCAGGATCTCCAAGAGCATTAATGACGGAAGTTTCTTCAAGAATCCTGCCTGGCGGGCCGCCATCCATCATGTCCGAAAATACCGTTCGCAGCTACATTTGATGGGTTTATTGTCTTCCGACCAAAGTGGTCACGCCGACCCTGACCATCTGTTAGCCTTGCTGACGCTTGGTCGGAACATGGACGTCCCAGCGGTCCGGCTTCATGTGTTTACGGACGGACGAGACTCACCGCCGCGTTCCGGAATTAACATCCTTCGGCGCTTGGCGGCGATGCTCTCCGACCGGGAAAAGATCGCCACCGTGGTGGGAAGATTCTACGCCATGGATCGCAATAAGATATGGTCTCGCACCAAGCGGGCTTACGAAGCGATGGTCGCCGGCAAAGGTCGCCAAGCACCGACGGCCGCCGCGGCGATCGACGAGGCATATACCAAGGGACAAACCGATGAGTTCATTGCCCCCACCGTCATCGGTCCGCGACATCAGAATCGCATTCGCAAAAACGATTCGGTCATTTTTTTCAACCTCCGTTCCGACCGCGCCCGCCAGCTGACCAAAGCCTTCGTTCAGAAGCACTTCGTCAAGTTAAATCGGGGGGCCTTCCGCCGAGTCAATTTTCCAACCAATTTGCTGTTCGTGGCGATGACGGACTTCGGTCCTGACCTGGGAGAGATCTATACCGCCTTTCCGTCGCAGGACCTTCGAAACACCTTGCCTTTCTTATTCCATCCGTTGAGACAACTATATGTAGGCGAAGGCGAAAAATTCGCCCACGTCACTTTCTTTTTCAACGGCGGATACGACCACCCGGTCGTCGGCGAGGACCGCCAGCTTATTCCTTCACCAGGCATCCATTCTTACGACCGATCGCCAGTCATGAGCGCGCGGGAGATTGCGGACTATGTGGTCAAGGACCTCGCCCAAGGGCGTCATGACGTGATTGTCTTGAACTTTGCCAATCCGGATATGCTCGGCCATACCGGCAACCTCAAAGCCACGGTCCAGGCGATCGAAGTCGTTGACCAGTGTCTTGGTCAGATTCGCCGAGCAGTGGCGGAGCGCGACGGCACCATGGTCATCACCGCCGATCATGGAAACGCGGAGAGCATGTTGGCTGACGACGGGAAGACAGTCAATACCGAACATACCAACAACCCAGTGCCTTTTGTGCTAGTCACGAATTCACCCCTGAACGTCAAATTTAGGAAAGGCGGAAGACTAGCTGACGTGGCGCCGACGCTCTTGGATTTACTGGGCAGGCCGAAGTCAATAATGATGACTGGGATTTCCTTAGTCGCCACATCACATGGCGCTTAAAATTCGTCCTCTCGTCTTGGCCGTACTCGACGGTTGGGGAGTGGCTCCGAAAAACCGCGGTAATGCGATCGCTCTAGCGACCACGCCGACCTGGGATCGATTCTTAACCACCTATCCGTCCGTGACGCTGCAAGCATCCGGCGAATCGGTCGGACTGCCCTGGGGGGAAATGGGTAACTCCGAGGTAGGGCATATGAATATTGGCGCCGGCAAAATAATTTTTCGTGATTTACCGCGAATCAATCGCGCCATCCTGGACGGCAGTTTTTACCAGCGGTCAGCCTTTCTCGAGGCAATCAAGCACGTGCGGGCTACGAAGGGATCACTTCATCTGGTCGGACTTTTAAGTTCCGGCGGAATTCACAGTTTCAATGAACACGCCTATGCCTTGCTGGAGTTGGCGGCTAAGGAGAAGTTAACAGAAGTCTTCGTTCACGTCATCCTGGACGGTCGGGACACCCCGCATAACAGCGGCGAGGCCTTTGTGGTTAAGCTCGAGTCAAAACTCCGCGCTTTAGGACTCGGTCAGGTTGCCACTGTCAGCGGCCGGTACTGGGCGATGGATCGAGATAACCGATGGGATCGGATTGGTAAAACATACCAGGCCATGACCGAGGGCATCTCAACGGAGAACTTCGGTGACGCCCTAACGGCCATTCGGACGTCTTACGAACGAGGGGTATACGACGAGGAGTTTGTGCCGGTTGTCATCACCAAAGCCAACGGCCAACCTCGGACGTTGGTGGGCGAGGGCGACAGCGTCGTCTTTTTCAACTTTCGCGCCGATCGGGCTCGCCAGCTGACCAAGGCCTTTGTCCTACCGGGATTCATGAAATTCGACCGTCCGTACCTGCGTCACTTAACCTTTGTGACGATGACCGAGTACGAACAGAACTTACCGGTGCTGATAGCTTTTCCGCCTGAAATAGTTACCAACCCTCTGGCCAAAGTGATTAGTGATTTGGGCGAGAAGCAGGTCCACATTGCGGAGACGGAGAAGTACGCCCACGTTACCTTTTTTTTCAACGGTGGAATGGAAACGCCTTTCCCCGGGGAGGATCGAATTCTCACTCCATCGCCATCGGTATCGACCTACGATCAGAAACCGGAAATGAGCGCTCGGGAAATGACCGAGCGGGCCATCAAGGAAATTAGCAATGCCAACTACGGGTTTATGGTGATGAACTACGCCAACGCCGACATGGTCGGGCATACCGGAAACATGCCGGCCACCGTCAAGGCAATCGAGGCTATCGATAGCCAGTTGGAACGCTTGGCCGGCGCCGTTCTCGGTGTTGACGGATTACTGGTGGTAACCGCTGATCACGGGAACGCCGAAGAAGAACTCAACCTGACCACCGGTTTCATCAATAAAGAGCATACCGCCAACCCGGTACCATTCGTGCTGGTTGGGAAATCGTGGGAGGGGCGCGGCCGTCGTTCCGCGGATTTAAGTTCGATCACGCCGAGCGGGCTGCTGGCTGACATCGCGCCGACCCTGTTGGATCTGGAAGGTCTGCCGATCCCGCCCGATATGACCGGTCGGAGCTTTAGTAAACTCCTATGATTAGCGTCGTCGTTGAAGTCTCAAATCGCCACGTCCACTTGAGTCAGCCTGAATTTCAGGCCCTGTTCGGACCGGACGTTTCGTTGCATCAACTCCGCTTGATTTCCCAGACACCGCAATTTGCCGCCGTCGAAACTATCACGCTTCAGGGTCCGAAAGGAACAATTGAAAACGTTCGCGTAGTCGGTCCGTTGCGCTCGGACACCCAGGTGGAGCTGGCCCTCAACGATGCCCGATGTTTGGGTATCAATCCGCCACTTCGAAACTCAGGCGAGCTGTCGGGAAGCGCCGGGGTGACGCTGATTGGGCCGCGCGGTACGGTCGTTTTGCACCAAGGGGCGATCATTCAACGGCGACACATCCATGCCACCGCCGATGATTGTCAGCGCTACGGTTTACAACCGGATTCGATGGTCCGCGTCCGACTGCCCGGCGATCGCGGTCTGATTTTCGACAAGGTCTTGATAAAAACTCACCCCAGTTACACCTGGCGATTGCATATCGATACGGACGAAGCGAAGGCCGCCGGAATTGTGGGCAATGTCGTCGGGGAAGTGCTGATATGAAATTAGTTTTAGTCTGCAACGCTGGTAGCTCATCGTTGAAGTTCGCCCTTTATCGATGGCCGAAGGGAGATTGGATTGGTGGCGGAGAGTTCGCGGAGATCGGCACACCGAACGAACGGCTGAGCTACCATATCATTAGGACGCGTCGCCAGACCAAGCTTCGGCGTGGCATCACTCATCGTCAGGCTGCCAAGATGTTAATGAAAATTCTGGCTGATCAAGGAATCACTCGCTCCGGCCTGCTGGCCATTGGCCATCGGATTGTGGTGGCCCCGCCGTACTCGAGAACGGTGCGAATTTCAGCGGCGGTTGAACGAGCGATCGAGCGCGCCATTCCGCTGGCGCCGCTACATAACCCACCAGCCCTGGCGGTGTTCAAAGAGTTAAGGCCATCCTACCCGCTGACGAATATCGCCTGCTTCGATACGGCCTACTTTGCTGATCTGCCGGCGGCGGCCCGTACCTACGCCATTGATGATCGCATCGCCTCGCGTTACGGCATCAGAAAAATCGGCTTTCATGGATTTAGTCATTCCGCCGCCGCTCAATTGGCCGCCCGGACATTGCGACGGCCGCTTCGATCCCTGCGTCTTCTGTCTGTCCACCTCGGCGCGGGCAGTTCAGTTGCCGCCATCAAACATGGTAAACCGGTTGACACCTCCATGGGCTTTACCCCGCTGGCCGGCTTGGTCATGGCCAAACGGGCTGGCGATCTGGACCCCGGAATTCTGCTGTACCTGTTGGAACAAGGCTGGTCATGGCGGCAACTTGCCACCATGCTGAATGAGCGAAGCGGGCTGCGCGGTCTGACCGGTTTTACTTCTGACATGCGGGAAGTGTTGGCCGCGGCCGGGTACGCAGTGCGCGGCTTCGCGACTTCCCTTAGGCCGACCAGCGCACAGAAGAAACGAGCCCGGCTGGCCCTGCAAGTTTTCCAGCAGAGACTTAAGAAATATCTTGGTGGATACGCGGTCATCTTGGGAAGAGTCGACGCTATTATTTTTTCTGGCGCCATGGGAGAACGCAATGCTACAGTCAGAAAGTTAATCCTCAATCAGCTGCGACTGCCTGGCCAGCCGAAAGTCATAGTCGTTCACGCCGACGAAGAACGCCAGATGTTCCGGGAGGTCAAGCGTTTTCTCAAAAGATAAACGTCACTGATGTCTAGTGAGTCGCTACGCAGTTGTCAGGCGAGTTGGCGAACGGTATACTGAGGTCAATGGATTCCCTTGAAGTCTTCAACTGGAAGATCTGTGGCGTTGGCGGCTCTGGTCTGCAAGCCGTATCGAACATTCTCGGTCGGACCCTTGTGCGTGGCGGGTATTCGGTTCACGTCTACGACGAGTTTCCGTCAATCATCAAGGGTGGGTTATCGACTGGCCAGGTGGCGGTCAGCTCACGAACAATCAGGAGTCACCGCACCACGGTCCAGCTCCTGGTTTGCCTGACCGAAGAGTCAATCAAGCTCCATGCGGGCGAGCTCTCGCCGAATGGCTGGTTAGTGTACGACTCTGACGTCGTCAGCGGTGCACCGATGGTCCGGCCTGATGTCGTGTCATTCGGCGTACCGCTGACGAGTATCACCAGAGAGATCGGCGCCGAGAGACTGTTGCGTAACACCGTCGCTCTCGGAGTGACGCTTGACTTGCTCGGGTATCCTCTTACTGACACGAAGAAAATCATCGCCGCCGAATACGAGGGAAAAGGACACCAGTTGGTGGAAGGGAACTATCGGGCGCTGGCGGTAGGAGCCGAGTATGCTCACGCCCATGCACCCAAGAAATTCCCGGTTGCCCTCCATCAACTCCACAATCCTCAGCCGCGAATGCTCATCCCCGGAAATGATGCGCTCAGCATCGGCGCGTTGGCCGCGGGGTGCTCGCTTTACGTTGCTTACCCGATGACACCGTCATCATCAATACTTACATATTTGGTGAAGCACGGCCCCGATTACGGAATGGTGGTACGGCAACTACCGGATGAGATCGCGGTCATCAATCAGGCAATTGGTGCCTCGTTTGCCGGTGTGCGGGCCATGGTCGGAACGTCCGGCGGCGGGTTCTCGCTGATGGTCGAGGGGCTTGGTTTGGCCGCCATGACCGAGACCCCGCTGGTGATAATTAACGCCCAGCGGCCGGGACCGTCAACCGGTCTGCCGACCTGGACCGAACAGGCTGATCTCCGTTTTGTCATGCACGCCAGCCAAGGCGATTTCCCGCGAGTGGTGCTCGCGCCGGGCGATCCGAACGAATGTTTTACGATCATGCCGTTGGCTTTCAACATTGCTGACCGCTATCAAACTCCGGTTATCGTTCTGACTGACAAATATCTGGCCGAAAGTTGGTTTACCACTGAACCGTTCTCGTTGAGCGGAGTAAAAATCGATCGCGGTCAGATTGTGAAAAGGGGGAAGGTCGATGAGCAGACAGGCATGTACCGACGGTATGCTGATGCGCCCAGCGGGGTATCGCCGAGACCGTTGCCAGGTACGCCCGGACTTCCGTTCATGGCTAATTCTGATGAGCACGATCAGTTCGGTTTGTCGAACGAGGAAGCGGATGTGCGTATCACACAGCAAAACAAGCGTCTGCGCAAGATCAAGGGAATTGCCGAGGAGCTTCCAAAACCTTCGCGCTACGGACCAAAGCTAGCGGATTTGACCGTGATCTGCTGGGGTTCGAGTAAAGGGCCGGTGTTGGATGCGCTCGATTTGCTGGCGGCGGACGGCTTGACGGTTAACGCTGTACACGTGCAAGCCCTCAGCCCGTTTCCGACTCAAGAGTTTCGAAATTTAGTTTCGCCAGCCCAGCGGACAGTGGTGGTGGAAGGCAATGCAGCTGGCCAATTTGCCGGCTTGGCCCTTGAGCAGACGGGGATCGAGTTGGCCGATCGAATCCTTCGTTTCGACGGACGCCCATTCGAACCGACTGAGCTAGCCGACGCATTCCGTCAGCGCGTTAAGTGAGGATGTATCAGATGGCAAAGCCAGCGCCCTCGCCAAGTAAACCGTTCGCCTCTCAGCACCCCACCTGGTGCCCGGGTTGCGGCGACTTCGGCATCTGGAACGCTTTACAACGGTCTCTCCGACGGTTGAAACTTAAACCGGATCAGGTCACGTTCGTTTTCGGCATCGGCTGTTCCGGCAACATGGTCAATTTCATTAAGGCCTATGGATTTCACGGTTTGCACGGCCGACCGCTGCCAGTGGCCGAAGGGATCCGATTGGCTAATCACCGGCTGCCAGTAATTGTGGTGGGCGGGGACGGCGACGGTCTGGGTGAAGGAATCGGGCATTTCCTCCATACCGCCCGATCCAATCCCAACATTACCTACATTATCCACGATAACCAGGTCTACGGGCTGACCAAGGGTCAGCATAGCCCGACGGCCGAACGCGGATTTATTAGTCCGTCAGCGCCGCTTGGTGTCCAAGAGGAGCCGGTTAATCCGGTGGCCTTGGCGCTGGCTAGCGGCGCTTCCTTCGTCAGCCGCGGTTTTGCTGGCGACGTGGCGGGACTAGAAGAACTTGTCGTGCGCGGCATCCAGCACGAAGGCTTTGCCCTGGTTGACGCGCTCCAGCCATGCGTCACCTATAACTGGCATAATTCCTACCACTGGTACTATCAGCGCGTTTACAATTTGGATTCCGTCGGCCATGACTCGAAAAATTTCGTGGCGGCCTGGGAACGCGCCCAAGAAAACATGGCCGAGAAAATACCGCTCGGCGTCTTCTATGCCAGGTCGCGGCCAACCATTGAATCGCAACAGCCTGCGCTGGCCCGCCGGACATTGGTTGAACAGCAACCGAGCCAACCAATCGACATTTCCAAACTCCTTACTCCCTACCAGTAGAACTGTATGCCGAAGCGCTGGATCCTCCGCTCAAAAGTCCTGCCGGAGATCGTCGAACGATTGCCGAAGATTGATCGTGTCTTACTTCAGCTTCTGTACGCACGCGGCATGGTGGACAAGCAGGAAATCGAGCGATTTCTCGATCCTGACTATCAGCGTGACATCCACAGCCCCTTTACGTTCCGCCACATGCAGCGGGCGGTCGAGCGGATTGCCCGGGCATTGAAAAATAATGAAAAGATCGTGGTTTACGGCGACTACGATGCTGACGGAGTGTGCGCCACTGCTATCCTGACCGAGACGCTTAAGGCCCTTGGCGGACAACCCGATATCTACATTCCCTTCCGTGAGACCGAAGGGTACGGATTGAACATGGCGGCGGTGAAGGAGATAGCCGCTCGGGGAACGAGATTGATGCTGACGGTGGACTGCGGCACTACCAATGTGGCTGAGGTTGACCTGGCCCAGCAGTCGGGGATGGAGGTGATCATTACTGACCATCATGATCAACCGCCCGAACTTCCGCGGGCCTTCGCCCTGATCAATCCAGAACTCCGCGACGAGACCTATCCGTACCGTCACCTGGCGGCGTCGGGAGTGGCCTTCAAGTTGGCCGGCGCTTTACTCAGTCACACCAGAAACGGCGCATCGCTTGGTCGTCCAGCGCTTCCCCTCGGCTGGGAAAAATGGTTGCTTGATTTGGTGGCGATTTCGACGGTGACCGACATGGTGCCGATGCTCGGGGAAAACCGGGTGCTCGTCCGATTCGGTCTGTCGGTCCTGCGGAAGACTCGGCGCGTCGGGCTTCGCCAGCTGGTTGCCAGCATCAGTTCTGAATTGGATCAGGTTGACGAAGAGACGCTGGCCTTCCAGGTTGGTCCGCGCCTCAACGCGGCCGGCCGGATGAATCACGCCTCAACTGCCTATCGTTTGCTGGTCACCGACGACTTGGCTGAAGCGAAAAAACTATCGGCCGAACTTTCTCAAACAAACCAAGAGCGACAACGGACTACTGAAGCGGTCGTGAACGAGGCGCTTAGTCAAATCGGGGAAAAACCAACGCCCTACTTGTTGGTTGCGCAGGGAACCAATTGGCCGGTTGGCATTCTGGGCTTGGTAGCCGGAAAGATCACCGATCGTTTCAACCGTCCGACCATCGCCATGACCACTTCCCAGGGAAGAATCGTTGGTTCCGGCCGCTCGATCGAAGCCTTTGACATCACCGCCGCCCTGGGAAAGGCGAATGATTATCTCGAGCGTTTCGGTGGTCATCCCCAAGCTTGCGGGTTCACCGTCAAGCCGGCAGCCGAGGTGGCTGATTTTATCCGAACCCTTCAACGGCTTGCCCAACAGCAACTGGCCGAGCGCGATACCACAAGAGTCGTTGAGGTTGATGCCGAGGTAATTCTCGATGATATCAACTGGGATTTAGTCAACGACGTTGACCGATTGTCTCCGTTTGGTGTCGGTGCGCCACGGCCAAGGTTTTTAAGCCGCGGACTACGAGTGGTGGCCGTTGACACGGTTGGCAAGGACGGCCAGCACCTCCGTCTCCACGTCAGTCACGCCACCTCGACCGTGCATAAGACTATTGGCTTTCGTTTTGGTTCATGGTTTGACCAGCTTAACCCAGGCGACGTGGTCGATTTGGTATTTGAGGTCGGCGTCAATCAGTGGAACGACAGTCGCCAGATTGAGTTGAAGATCATTGATCTCGACCGTTCGGCCTTACCGGTCCGGAAATTTTCCCGGAGTAGTAGTAAAGGAGCGGCGTGAAATTGCGGACGCCTCGAGTTTTCGAAATCTATACCGACGGGGGGGCTAGAGGAAACCCGGGCCCGGCGGCCATCGGTGTGGTGATTAAAGAAGGTGGACAGGTGTTGGAGATATTTGGCAAGTTCATCGGCCAACGCCTGACGAACAATCAGGCCGAGTATCTGGCCGTTGAGGAAGGACTTCGACGCGCCCAGGCGCTAGGCGGCACTGACCTGACGGTCAAGCTTGACAGCGAGCTGGTGGCCAGTCAGTTGCGGCGAGAATACAAAATCAAGGACCCGGAACTGGGCAAGATTTTCTTGCGCGTTTGGAACCTGGCTCAGGGGTTCAAACGCGTTCGTTTCGTGGCTGTTCCTCGAGCCGAGAACGCCCAAGCCGACTGGCAGGTCAACCAAACCCTCGACGCTGCCGGGTATTGACATTTTCGTAGCCCGATGTTAGTATCGGTTGTTCTTTGATAACACTGCGGAATAAATAGAGGTAGCCGTAGCGCCTAGATCAGTGAAATAACCTGGTCTAAGCGCTGCGGCTATTACACTCACGCCAAAGCACGCCCGTTCAAGGCGCACTTGGACAATGTCCCTTTCTTAGGGAGGATGATGACGATGGCCACCAAGACGGTGTCATTGATCACGTCCCGTGATGACAAGGGCCTCGCGATCACTCGTCTGTTCGACGACACGTTCAACAAGGCCAAGCTGGACGAAGAGGGCGCGCAACGCCTCTGGGAACGCGGCGGCGAGGCACAGGCCGAGTGGCTGGCGACGATTCGGAAGTTCTCGGCTTCCAACCAGTACGCCAACCAGGTCGTCCGCTGCACGCGAACGTACCCGCTTGGATTCGCCGTGAAGCCGATCAGGCGGCAGGTGGAGATGCTGGCCGACACGCTCTCGCTTTCACCCGACCGCGCCTTTACCTTCATCGACCAGGCGGTGCCGAAGATCACGGTTCCCGACGAGGCCGATGGCTGGTACGCATTCGCCACGGTCGATGGAGTTGCGGGAAAGCACTTCCCCGACGTCACCGGCGATGCCGATCGTTACTGTCGTGGGGTGCAGCTCATCCTCGACGACAAGCTCGCTTCGTCCCGAGACTTCACCAACTGGCGTAAGGGACAGCTCGGTCCCGATCGTCTCCGGCAGCACGTTCGCTCCGTCTCCTTCTGGAAGCGGGTCAGCGAGCAGCAGCCGGGCGACATCGCTGTACTGCCTGGCCAGTTCGGCAAGCTGTACGGCGGGATGTCCGTCCTGCGAGTCCGTGAGCTCCTCATGGGCAATCAGTTCGGCGCTGGATGGTTGGCTGGGGGATGCATGCTTTTGACGCACCCCGAGCGAATCACCGACAACGGCCTGTTCGTCGACTTCCCCGGCGACGAGTACTCGCTGGGCGCCGATGGCCAGTTCGACAGGGCTCCGTACTTCCGCTCGAACGGCGGTCAGGTCGAGACTGACGCGGACAGCGTCGACGATCCCTATGGGCTGTTCGGTTCGGCCTCGCTCTGGTTCCCGCAGTAACTGCTCTTCGAAACTTGAACGCCTGGGTCTATCGACTTTTGATCCTTGCGTTCGCAACCGACGGGTTATCCACACCTTGGCTAGTACAGTCAGAGTGTCTGGGTAGCCCGTCTTCTTTTTGTCCAAATATTCTGATAAACTATTTTTGGAGACTAGGCTCATGTACGGCCGCTTACGGGTTGCCGTCGCCGAACTCTTTCTTCAAAAGAATACAACCAGAGTCGTGTAGGTCACGGCTTACACGAGTGCGTTGCATTGAGGAAATACTGCTTGTCTTTGCCTGGTGCAGGTGTTCCAAGAAGTTGGAGCTGCTGCCAAATAATATACAGGGGGAAGTCCTAAAACGGACAACCCGCCGGTGATATAGATGGGCAAAGACAATATTCTGGACGCCGATGGCCAGTTCGACAAGGCTCCGTACTTCAACTCGAACGACGGTCAGGTCAAGACTGACACGAACAACGTCGACAATCCCAATGAGAAGTTCGGTTCGGCCTCGCTCTGGTTCCCGAAGTCATTCCTCAATAACGGCAAAGGGCATTCCCGCAGGAATGCCCTTTCGTTGGACAAAACTTTCGTTAAGTCGGGGGGGGGGGCGATAATTGACCACATCCAGCCGCCGAGCATCCGTCCAATTTCATCTATTTGCAATTCGAGTGCAAGGTAGCGTTTCGTGTCGATCGCTTTCACATCCTTCGCAAGTCGGATAAGCACGCGCAGGACATTTAACTTTGCGCTAGCTATCTCTAAAGCGCTGTACTTGTCCGGTTTCTGCCGCTGGGCCGCGAGCATCATGAGTTCCAAGACTTCCAAATTCGTCTTTTCACAACGCTCCCAAAGCGTGTAACGATCCTGTTTGGGAACGCGAACCCGAAGGCCGTTCAGGTCTTTGTAGAGGGCATACGTTTTCTTCAAAATCGGGACATCTAATCCATCCATGGCATGAAAGTGTTTAATAATATTTACGAGCGGATTATTTCGGTAGAAAATCTGTTTGCCGCGTGGGAGGCGTTTCACAGCGACAAAGGAAACAAGCCGGACGTTTTGGAATACGAGGTGAATTTGGAACCGAACCTATTCCAACTTCACCGTGACTTGCGATCTAGGAAGTATCGGCACGGGACATATACCTCGTTTTACATTCACGACCCGAAGCAACGGCACATTCACAAGGCATCAGTGCGAGACCGGATACTGCATCACGCAATGTTTTCTGCTCTCAATCCCATATTCGAGCCGACATTCATTCCCAACTCGTTTTCGTGCCGAATAAACAAGGGAACGCACAAAGGCGTTGAAGCGGTGACCAGAATGGCTAGGCAGGTGAGCCGGAATGATACGCGGCCGTGCTTTGCTTTAAAGTGCGACGCACAAAAGTTCTTCTTCCGTATCGATCAGCCAATACTCCTTACCATGCTCAAGCGAAAATTGCAAGACCCGGACGCACACTGGTTACTGGAGGAAATCATTGGTAGTTTCTCGGACAGTAAAACAGAAGCAAAAGGACTGCCAATCGGCAATCTAACCTCGCAACTCTTTGCCAACGTGTACATGAACGAGTTTGATCAGTTTGTGAAACACGTTCTAAAGGTGAAGTATTATGCCCGGTACACTGATGACTTCATTATTCTGTCCAATGAAAAAGAATATCTAGAAACTTTGATCGAGCCAATCCATCTTTTTCTATCTCAAACCTTAGCATTAAACCTTCACCCGAAGAAAACCAGCATTCGAAAGCTCGGCCAGGGCATTGATTTCCTCGGCTACACGATTTTTCCGCATCATCAGCTTGTGCGAACGAAAACGAGACAGCGGATATTCAAAAAGCTTCGGCAGAAGGCACAAGCGTATAAAGCCGAAAAGATAACCAAAGAAAGGTTGGAACAATCCCTGCAGTCCTATCGTGGGGTTCTATCACACGCAAATAGCTATAAGCTGCGGGAAAAACTTGAAAATCAGTTGTGGTTTTGGCTGCATGAATAATGGTTCGCTACTGGGATTTACTTTACGCATTAAAGTGCCGAGCCGCCGATTGAATGCTCTGGCCTGGTCTCACCATCTTCACTGCCTCCATCCGTAGCCGTGAAGGTGGGGATTCAAAGTGTATGGCATTGTCATACCAGTGTACCTGAAGGGTGATGCCAAGCTATTGAACCATTACGGGGGTCTTGACGAAACGGCCTAGTTTTTGTACGCTGGAGAACGCTCTTTGGGAGGCTGGATGATCGCCCCGGTCGTATGACTGGGGAGGAAAGTCCGAACACCCTCCGCCTTTGGCGGAGAACTAAGGGAGCCGCTAACAGCGGCCGCGCGAGTATTTTTACGAGTGTCCGTTCGCGAATGCTCGTACTGTACGAAGCGTAGGGATCCACGACCGCGCAAGCGCGTCGGGACGAAGAGTGCAACAGAAACATACCGCTCCACCTGACTTATCGGGCGGAGTAAGGGTGAAATCGTGGGCCCTCCTTCGCGAGGGATACCCCGCTCCGGCGGGTAAAGTAAGAGCCCACGGCTTAGCCGGGTAACCGGCTCAAGCGGGCAAACCCTCCCTGGTGCAAGATCAAATAGGTTGGTCGGGTCATTCGACCCGACTGACGGGTTGATCGCTACAGGTTGCCAGCAATGGTAGCCGAAGAGAGATGATCATCCAACCTCCGCCGAGGCTCCGGTTGGCAAGCCCTCGAACTCACGAGGACGTGTCCGTCGAAGCCTTGGCGGAGGCGGACAGAATTCGGCTTACAGGCCTCCCTAGGGCATCATTATGATATGAAGAAGTCGGAACTCGCGTTCAGTGCGTTTCTCGTCCCGCTCGACTACGCCACTCTGATCGGCGCGGGACTGCTGGCATACTACATCCGTTTCACTACCTTCAACCAGTTTCTGCCAGTTCAAGCAGTAATCCCTCTCCGTACTTACCTGAATATTTTATTGGTGGTGGCGGCGGCCTGGATTACAATTTTTGCTGTGTCTGGACTGTATTCGATTCGCTCCACCCGTCGGGCCATGGATGAAGTGGCCAAGATATTTTTGGCCTGTTCGACCGGCATTCTCCTGGTCATCGTCTTGATATTTTTCCAGCGCGAGTTTTTCTCATCTCGTTTCGTCGTCCTGGCTGGGTGGATTTTGGCGGTTACCCTGATGATCATAGAACGCGCGTTCGTCCGTGGTGTTCAGCACGGTTTGTTCGTCAGAGGAATCGGCGTCCATAACATCGTCCTGGTCGGTCGAGACGAAACATCCACCGACATCGTCGGTTATCTCAGCACACATCTGGCCGTTGGCTACCGAGTGGTCGATCGATATGACGAAGTCACGCCGGACATGTTCAGCCAACTGATTGACCGGATGCGTCATATGCGAATCGACGAGGTCGTTCTCGGCGACTCCTCGAGCCCAAAGGACCGGACCCTCCAGCTCATCGATTTTTGCAATGACCACAACCTCATCTTCCGCTACGCCGCTGATTTGTTCGATTCCCGGGCCACCCACATTGATATCGAGATGTTGGCTGGCGTCCCGGTCATCGAGATCAAGCGAACTCCGCTTGATGGATGGGGGAAGATTATCAAACGAGCTTTTGACATCGTGGTGTCAGTCATCGGTTTAGTTTTTTTATCGCCGCTGCTAATAATCATCGGTATTTTAGTGAAGCTCGATTCGGAGGGGCCCATGATTTTAGGTCTGGAGCGCGTCGGCCAGGGCGGCAAGCACTTTACCGTCCTCAAATTCCGCTCGATGGTTAAGAACGCGGAGGCCTTGAAGGACCAGCTGGTGGACAAAAATGAACGTGAAGGGCCGCTCTTCAAGATGAAGAATGATCCGCGGATTACCCGGTTCGGCCGATTCATTCGTAAGAGTTCGCTTGACGAACTGCCGCAGCTTTGGAATGTGTTCAAAGGCGACATGAGCCTGGTTGGTCCGCGGCCACACGAGCCAGCCGAGGTGGCCCGCTACGAGAAACATCATCGCAAGCTGCTGTCGATTAAACCAGGTATGACGGGGATGGCGCAAACTTCCGGTCGTTCGGACCTGACCTTTGAAGAGGAGGTTCGTCTGGACACATATTACATCGAGAATTGGTCGCTGCGGATGGATTTGCAGATTCTGCTGAAAACACCTTGGATCGTCCTGTCCACAAGATCGGCCGTATGATCCCGTTAGAAAGTACACGTTCAACATGGATCACTACGCGATGTACCTCGATGCTTCATATCTTAACTTTATAACGGGATGATCCCGTTAGAGAGAGCGCTATTCATCCATAACTGGTGAAATGTTCTTATGAATACTTTACGAGCTAACTCTCTAACGGGATGACCGAACGACGGCGACGGGTGGCTCTCATCCACGATCACCTCGGTCAGGACGGCGGCGCGGAACGGGTGTTGGCAATTCTGCAGGAGATCTATCCAGACGCGCCGACGTACACCATGATCCATAATCCGCAGCGCGCCAACCCAGTTTTCCTGAAACGTGACATTCGCACCTCCTTCCTGCAGCGCCTGCCGTTCGGTGTTCGTCGCTATCAATGGTACTTGCCATGGATGCCGAACGCGGTGGAGCGTTTTGATTTGAGCGAATATGACCTGGTCATCTCCAACTCCGCCTCCTTCGCTCGAGGCGTTCTCACGCTTCCCCGGACGCTGCACATCGACTATTGTCATTCGCCGACTCGTTACCTCTGGGGCGACACGCATCGCTACGTCGATGAATTACCGTACCCACGGCTGCTGAAAGTTTTTATCCCATTTATTCTGACTCGTATTCGGCAATGGGATCGTCTGGCGGCTGATCGGGTCGACGTTTTCTTCGCCAACTCGCGAAATGTGCAGCAACGTGTGCAGAAGTACTACCGTCGTGATAGTATCATCATGCACCCGCCGGTTGACACTTCCGATTTAAATATGGCAGAGAAAGTCGGTGATTACTATTTGATCGGCGGTCGTCTGGTGGCGTACAAGCGCTATGACCTGGCCATTCGAGCGTTCAACCGACTAGGGTTGCGGTTGAAGGTTTTCGGCAGCGGTCCGGAGGAGGGTCGGCTGCGCCAGCTGGCCAAATCAAACATTGAGTTTCTCGGTCGAGTGAACCGGGCCGAACTAATGCGTCTGTATCGCGAGTGCCTGGCTTTCATCCAGCCACAGGAGGAAGACTTCGGCATCACCGCGCTTGAGGCCAATGCGTCGGGCCGACCGGTGATCGCCTATGCCGCTGGCGGGGCGCTTGAGACGGTGGTCCCCGGGAAGACCGGTCTCTTCTTTGACGATGCCGAGTGGGAATCGCTGGCTGACACGATCATTCGCTGGCGTCCGGAAGAATTCAATTCGGCCGCCATCCGAGCCCACGCTGAACAGTTCAGCGTCGAACGCTTCAAACAACGGTTTCGCCTGGCGGTGGAGAAGGCCTGGCAGCATCATCTGCAATCACACTCGGAGTTGCGATTTACCCCCGAACATTAATTGGAGAAAAATAGTATGGAATTACGCCAATCATTTTTTCTCTTTAAACGTCGCTTGAGGTTGAGTCTAATCATTTTCACACTAATCGTCGGCGGCACCTTCGCCTGGGCCTACGGGCAACCGCCTCACTACACCACCTCACTGTCTCTGTCGGTCAACCGCGTAAACAAGGAATCCACCAGCGATTATCAGTACGACGGGTTTTATGCGCTCCAGGCCGCTGACCTGTTCGCCCAAACCGTGGTCAGCTGGCTGCAGGCGCCGCCAGTGTTAGTTGAAATTTACGAGCAGGCCGGACTAACCCCACCAACGGTCGGCTCGCTTCGCCGCCTGACCACCAGATTCAAAACGAAAAAATATTCGGCTCAGAACATCGTGGTGACTTATTCATCCGCCACCGCCGATGAGGCCTCGAAACTGGCGGCGGAACTGACCAAGAACATGCAGCAGCGAGCCGAGGCAGCCAACCGAACGGCTGACGGGAAGACTATCTTCGAAATCCAGTCCACCAAGCCAGTCATTATTAGGGCGCAACCCAACCCGCTGCTGTTAGGAGCGGTCTCGGTACTGGTGGCCGTAACGCTCCTGCTTTTCCTGGTACCATTAGTTGAGTATCTGGCCACCGCTCCACCACTCCAGCGCTAAACCATGCGAATCGGCATTGATGCGCGGTTCTACGGTCCGCACGCCGGCACAGGGATAGGGCGATACACGAATCGGCTGATCGAACAGCTCGAGGAGCAGGACCACCACAACGAATACGTGGTGTTCCTCGGCCAAGGAAACTTCGCCTACTACCATCCGGCCGCCCCGAGGTTTCGAAAAGTACTCGCTCCGTGGAAGTGGTATTCGTTCGGGGAACAATCAAAATTCCCCGCGCTCATCCGTCAACAACGGTTGGATTTCGTCCATTTCCTTCATTTTAACGTTCCACTGCTATCTCCGCGGCCGTTTGTGGTCACGGTCCATGACCTGATCCTGAGTAAGTTTCCAACTACCCGAGCTTCCACACTGGAGCCGGCCTTTTACTGGTTGAAGCACGCGGCCTACAACTTAGTTATCCGAGCAGCCCTCCAACGTTCGGCCAGGGTCATTGCCGTGACCAACAACACCAAGCGCGATATTCAAACGAACTGGCGGGTGGCGGCCCAGAAGATTGCGGTTATTTACGAAGCTTGCGACGTGACCCAGCAGCTGCCGCTGGTTTCACCGGCCGAACTTGAACGCCGATTGGGGATCGTCGAACCGTTCGTCATGTACGTCGGTACCGCCTACCCGCATAAGAACTTAGAACGGTTGGTGGCCGCGCTGGCCGCGCTGCGCCAGCGTGGCTTCAAATACCAACTGGTTTTATCCGGGCGGGACGATTATTTTTACCGTCGGCTTAAGCGATTCGTGACCGCCCGTCAGCTCAATCGCACCGGCCGCGAAATTGTTTTTACCGGTTATGTTAGTGACGAAGTGTTGGACGCGCTCTATCGTCGGGCCAGCCTGTATGTCTGTCCATCGATCTACGAGGGCTTCGGTTTACCCGGTCTCGAGGCGATGGCCCGCGGTACGCCGGTGCTGGCGTCGCTAACCTCCTCACTGCCTGAGGTCTACGGCCAAGCGGCTGCCTATTTTGATCCATACAGCATTGACGACATGGTAACCGTTCTTGGAGATTTGTTGAACGATGAGCAGCGCCGGCGCGAACTTGGCCGGCGGGGAACCGACCGGGTCAAACTGTTCAGTTGGTCGAAGATGGCGAAAGAGACGCTCGAGGTGTACAATTCGGTTGGCAGGAAATTTTAATTCATGGACTCCCATCGGCCCGCCAATCCGCGCTTGACGCAGATTAACATTCCGGCTGCGAATGTATTGGATTTGCGAAAGGCGACCCGGCCTCGGGTAGCTGCATCAAAGCCGCGCTCCGAGGTGCTAAAGAGATTCTGGCAGCGCGCGCCGACGGTAAAGTTGCCGCCTCGCCAGCGTTTCCGGGACATCCAAAGTCTAACGGCCGGAACGACGATATGGTTTCGCGCGATTTTCAGTCGTTACCGGATTGGCGCGTTTCCAATTCTGGCCGTCGCGCTCTTGTTGGCGTTCGCTTCGGTCACGTTATTCGGGCAGATGCGCGGCCTGCAGAGTCGCGTGCTAGAGGCGTCCCGAGCCGGCTACCAGTCGCTTAAAGTGGCCGGCGCCAAAGCTTCATCGCAAGATTTGCCCGGAGCCAGCCAAGCATTTCAAGATGCCCGGGCGAGTTTTTCCGCGGCCGAAGAATTTTTCCGAGAGGTCAATCCGAGACTAAACGCCGTTCTGGAAAAACTGCCGGTGGCCGGCGCTAAGCTTCGCAGCGGGAAGCATCTGGTCCGAGCGGCTGGCTTGCTGGCCAATGCCGGTCGAAGATTTACTGCCATCGCCCAGCCACTAGTAGAATCGGGGGAGGGCTTGACCGGAGCGGCGGATTTTGTGGCCGGGTTGGAACGCGACCAGCCGACCTTGCAGGCCATCCTCCAGGATTTGAACGGCGCCTTCGACGAGCTCAGCCAGGTGCAGGCTCAGTCTCTGCCCTCGCCTTACCGCGAAGAAATTCTCAGAATTCAGGAACTTCTGCCGGGATTGCGGCAGAGCATCACGACAATTTCCGACTCAGTCGGAATCGTCGCGACCATCCTGGGGGCGTCACAGCCATCTGAGTATCTGTTCGTCTTCCAAAACGCGAACGAGCTTCGCCCGACCGGCGGTTTTGTCGGCAGCTTCGCCTTAATCCGTCTTGATCGGGGCCGCTTCAAGGTTCTCGACGCGCCCGACCGCGGGAGCTTTGGGATTGACGACCTAATTTCACCGTCCATCACCCCGCCGCTACCACTCCAGGTGATTACACCGAGCTGGTACTTTCGCGATGCCAACTGGTACCCCGATTGGCCGACGTCAGCTCAACAATTCGCTCGGTTCTACGAGCAAGCGCGCGGCTTCAAGCCCGAGGGCGTCATTGCCCTGACCCATACGTTCATTGAACGACTGCTGACCGTCACCGGTCCGATCAACCTGCCGGCCTACGGGGTTACCGTGGACGCCGCCAACTTCGATGAAATCACGCAGGCGCAGGTCGAGCGGAAGTTTGATCTGCGCGTCAACGATCCCAAGCGTTTCATTGTCGATTTGATCCCGGTGATAGCCGAACAAATGGCAAAACTCAGTTTCAATCAATACCCGACATTCCTCGGCGTACTGATTGCCAGTTTGGCCGCCGGGGACTTACAGTTGTGGAGTGGTGAGGCGGCGGTCGAACAACAGATCGCCGAGCTCGGTTGGTCCGGAAGCCTGCCGTCCTCGAACGGAGATTTCCTCCAACTGGTTGATTCGAATATCGGCGGCGGGAAGACCGACGGCGTGATCTCCGAGATCATTCGCGACCATCTGCGGATTGAACCCGACGGTCGGGTGACCGCGACAATTGAAGTTACCCGAACGCATCAAGGAACTCCCGGCGACATTTTCACCGGCAGTCGGAATCGAACCTACCACCGCCTATACGTACCGTTCGGTTCGAAACTGCTGGCCGCCACCGGTTTTACCAAAGAACCGCCAGATGTTTTCTGGAAATTGCCGGCCGGATCGCAACCCGATCCGTTCTTCTCAGACATCGAAGGTCGAGTAATCGTTGACGAGCAGAGCGGAACGCGGATTAACGATGAATTCGGCAAGACCGTGTTTGGAAACTGGACTGAGCTTGATCCTGGAGAAACCAAGACTTTCAGCTTCACCTACGAGCTCCCGCTGACGCTTGGCGGTTCTCTTGCCCGCTATGATTTGACCGTTGGGAAGCAAGCCGGAGCCAGGAATCGGACGTTTGAACTAACTCTTGAGGCTCCGCCAGGCACAAAAATAGCCTGGACGTCACTACCGAAGACTTCGCATACAGATTCCGGCCTTTTCTTCTCAACCAAACTT
>JACQKH010000067.1 GCA_016204585.1 Candidatus Kerfeldbacteria bacterium | reverse complement strand
GTCCTGACGAGAACTGCCCTTAAAAATCGGGCTGACACTTGGCGCATGGATTTCGTGCGGCGATTGCATACTCATTCGATTCAAGCTCCATTGTAGCAAACCTTTCATTACTTTTGACAGGGCGGTAGAATCAGGGCAGAATGAGGTGCTGACACGGGCGGATGGCGGAACTGGAATACGCGTCAGCCTTACCTGCCCGCCGAACTTACCGACAGTAAGGCAACCAAACTAAACTTGTATTAACTTGCTGGAGTGGCGGAACTGGCATACGCGCTAGCCTTAGGAGCTAGTGCCCGCGAGGGCTTGAGAGTTCAAATCTCTCCTCCAGCACCAACATTCATTTCGTCCGGCAAGGCAGGCGGGGGAGCTGATGCCCGAAAGGGATTGTGGGTTCGACTCCCACTCCGCCCAGATAGAATAGCGGCCGCTTTCGGCGGATTAGTATCAATGAAACCTTTACTTCTCACTTTCATTATCACCGTGGTCTTGTTTGGGTTTATCCAGCCCGAACTTGTCCATGCCTGCAGTTGTATCCCCCCTCGATCCGTAAGCGAAGAATTCCAGCTCGCCGGCGCGGTCTTTAGCGGCACGGTCACGAATGTTTCTCAGACCAGCCGGTCGTCGTCCTCCGGATCGCTGGCCGGGTCGCTGGGAAAGAAGGTCTCGTTGGCAGTGGAACGATCGTGGAAGGGCGTAACGACCGCAACCGTCACGATTGAGACTGGCATCGGCGGAGGTGATTGTGGGTTCAACTTCGAAGAAGGAAAATCGTACCTCGTGTACACCGAGGGCTCAAGTCAGAGAAGCGCCAACGTCTGCTCTAACACGAAAGAACTCGCCGCCGCGTCAGACGACCTCCGCCAGCTCGGCCCGGCGAGGACGTCGTTCACAAACTCATCCTTTCCGGCGAACGCTCAAGGAATCAGTTTTCGCACTATCGCCGGCCTCGGTACAGCCATTGTCATATCCTTGGCGCTTCTCTGGCTGGCAAAACGGTGGGACAGGAAGAATCCACTGACCTAGCACCAAAAAACAGGATTCGGAGCGATCCGGCAGCTGGCGGATTGCTTTTTTTCGTGCATTGCCATAAGATTCTCGCGCCATAAGGAGGGCTGGCCTACCGCTTATGCTTCCCTCCTAAATTAGGCGGGAACTAATAGGGAGGTAGCTTCCGGCTCTTTGAAAACGCGTATTGGAAACGGAACGTGGTGACTAACGACGCCACACACCAGGAGGTCAGCATGTTCGAAACTATCGGACTGTTGTTGATCGGCGCGGTGTTCATCGCGATCATCAGGAAGCTGTACCCGCCGCATCGCGGTTCCCAGTTCGCAATCACCGGCGTCAGCGCCCTGATGGCCGGGGCAGTCCTCCTGGCGCTGACCACCATCGGACAGGAAGATCTGGTGCGCTTCCAACCCCTGCCGCAGATGATAACCGTCGCTGGACTGGTTCTGGTTTTCCTGGCCACACCAATCTGTTTCCTCATCGCCCTGATCAAGTTCCAATGGCGGCCGCCAACGCCGTAACCAACCGCCCAAGGAGGAACATGCAATGCAGGTGTCCCAACGAGGTATCGTTACGGTCATCGCGCCCCAGGGCTTCTTGACCGGCGGCGACGAAACCGAGGCGTTTGAGAAAACAATCAAACGCTGCCTCGACGAAGGTACCAAGCACATCGTCATCGACTGCGCCGGGGTCAAGCACATGAACTCGGTTGGGCTGGGAATACTGATTGTCGGTCACTCCCGCGCGGTCCGAACTGGCCGGCGGTTTGTCCTCGCCCGAATCGACAAACACATCGAGAGCATCTTCGTGACCACGAAACTCTCGATTATCTTCGACGTCTACCCGACGGTCGAGCTGGGCGTCGCGGCGCTGACCGAGCCGCAGCAAGCACCCTGAGGAGGTGATCTGCTATGTCGAGCGCACCGCTCGAACCGGGTCGCGGCCAGTGGTTCGGAACGGCGTCGACTGACGGTGATATTACCGTCAGCCACAAACACGCGAACCGTTTCATCGTCCACGGACTGTGGAACCAGAATCAGAAAACACACGAAGTATCCTACACGGTGGTCGCCTATTTTCCTGACGGCTGGCCGCTGAAACAAGCGCTCTTCGCCGCCGCCCAACAGTTCGTCGTTCCCCTCAGTGGGAAGGTCGAACACGGGCCGTGCGCAGGCGCGCCGCACGCCTTCGGCGTCGTCATTCCAGTCAAGGAGCTTCGCGCTGACCCGTGCCAGCAGTACCCTTGGCTCGGCCAGTGCCTGTTCAACGCCTTGCTGGCCGCGGTCGAGCAGGCCAGTCAACCTGCATCAAGCTGAAGGAAAGGAGGAAGCCGTGATCTTCTACGTGGTCGGCAGACGAGAGGGGGAATCAGTAATCCAGATCCAAGACTCCAACCCGGAGGGAACGCGTATCCACGGTCCGTTCGTGACCGATGAACAAGCCGTCGAGGACTTCGAGCCGTCCCCCGCGACTGACTCGGGCGGCCGTTCGCGCGACAGGGTCTGTATACTCTTCGAGGGCAGGCTCGTGGAACGCAGCAAACTCCCGGAGCGCATCCATTCCGGCACGGTTGCTGAAGGCTAGCTCCTCGGCTGGAGAATACGTACCGCTGCTCCTTACTTCCCGATACCGAAGCTCGTGTCCCGACGGGACACTGAACTTCCGCTCGACTCTCCTTCGCGAGCCTCGAACACTGTTCGGGGCTCGCTTTAAAGTACCAGTCGCGCCGTACGAGCGAGAATTATGGTGTCCGAAGGACGGGCCCCTAGGCGAGCGAGAAGGCGCGACACCGTATACGGAAAGAGATGTATCGAAAGAGGAAACCGCTAGGGTTTCCTCTTCGAGCTTCTGCCCGGGTCTTCCCCGCCTTTGCGAGGACTGATCCGGGGTCGTGTCTTTTTTATCTAAATCAGTAAATCTTTCCCGCCAAAAAATTATCAATCACTCTTTTACTCGCAGAAAACAACGGCTGTGGCAAATGTTCTGGGTCAAACCATCGCCACTTCGTAATCTTTTCCGGTTCCATCACTCTCGGCTCTGCATGAAACTCTCGACAAACAAAACCAATGGTCACGTAATGCGCGTCATAAACAATATCATCGGCCACGCTCACAATTTGCAGCGGTCCGAGTGTCAGTCCCGTCTCTTCCAGCGTCTCACGCCGCGCGCACTCCTCGAGCGTCTCTCCGAAGTGAATTTTGCCACCAGGCAACGTCCAGGTTCCTTCGCCGTGCAATGCGCTGCCGGCTTTCTTTGCGTCGGGATGGCGTCTGCCGAGGAGAATCTTTCCATCCTTTTCCAGGATCACCCCAACTCCGACTCCAACGCTGTTGTTTTGTGCATTCTCCATGGTTTTCTCCAGCAGTCAAATGTCAAAAGTCAGTTGTCAAATGTTCTTCTATTCATCAAACCGTAACGCCTCAGCTGGTTGTTTTTGCGCAAAACCGACAAGGTGGTGTCGCGCTAACTCTGGACTGACAATAAAAAGTGCGCTGCTCATCCAGTTAGTAAGAGTGTACGTCAACCGATTAAACGACGTGTAGCTGGGATCACTGTTTAGCAGTACTTCAAAGTGCTCAAAACCCGCTTGCTGGAGTTGCTGGGTAACACTTCGGTGTACATTTGCTCGATAGTACGTTGGAAAGACATCGTTATCAGTTCGTCCGTAGAAATGGCGATTAACCGCAAGTACCGCCGGTGACCGAAGTAGGCGTTTTAGTCGAAGTAACCAACTCGCGGCATTTGGCGTCAAAAAAATGAACAACCCATCCGAACGTAAGACCCGGTAAATCTCCTTTAGTGTCGGGGGGGGTTCTGCAGGTGTTCAAACGTCCAGAGTGCCAAGACGACGTCAAACGTCTTATCCGCGAAAGGCAGTTTGTCGGCGCTAGCGAAACGAATTTCGTCGAGCGAAATGTTCCCTCTTGTTGCTGCAGGTTCAAGGTCAACGCCGACGGCACGGCGGATGTGGTTTCGGTACTCATCGACAAGATAATTTCCACGACCACAACCGACGTCAAGCACGTCAATCTGCTTGTGACGTTGCAAATAGCCTTTGAGGATGCGGCAGGCGAGAATGGTCGAATCGTCCCACCACAGGTGCTGCTGCTTATAGAGGCGTTTAAAGTACAACTGTCGCCGTTCTTGTGGCGTCAGTCTGGAATAGACGTTCAAGTAACCGTGCTCTAACACCTGAGGCCGCTGTTTATTCATACCTCAACTCCCCGTCCCCATTCTTTGCGATTCGCCATGACATTCGTCAATTTTTGAACATTCTTTCATTCGTAACATTCGTGTAATTCGCATGATTCGTAGATTCGCATTATTACACGTTATTCGTAGCGCAGTGCTTCTATCCTGTCTCT
>JACQKH010000066.1 GCA_016204585.1 Candidatus Kerfeldbacteria bacterium | reverse complement strand
GTCTGTGATAAGTGCGGCGTGGAAGTGACGCGCTCGATCGTCCGGCGCGAACGCATGGGCCACATCCAGCTGGCCGCGCCGGTTTCCCATATCTGGTTTCTCCGCGGCGTGCCGTCGAAGATTGGGTTGGCGCTCGATATGGGCGTTCAAGATCTCGAGAAGGTTATCTACTTCGCCAATTTCATCGTCACTCACGTCGACGACGGGCTAAGGCAGGAAATGTTAACCCAGATCGAGAGTGAGTTCGGGGCGAAAAAGAAGCAGATCGAAGTCGAGTTCTCGCAGCAGCAACAAGAGATCAAACAGCACAATGTAAAGCTGGATGCGCCGACTGGGAAGAAAAACACTGAGCAGAAATCTCTTGAATCTAAGCTAGAGGCGGCCAGCGAACTAAAGCTCCAGAAGCTGAAGACGCTCCAGGAAGCCGTCGAACTGGCTAAGAAGGAACTGAAATCAATCGCCAAATACCAGATCATCACGGAACAGCAGTACCAGGATTTGTCGCTGAAGTACGGACACGTCTTTACGGCCACCATCGGCGCCCAAGCCATCTATAAGCTCCTTCAGGAAATCAACCTCGATGACTCGATCGGCAAACTAGAGCGCGAGATCGCTGAGGCGGCCGAGAACAAAAAGCGTCGGTTGGTCCGTCGTCTGAAGCTGTTGAAGAACCTCAAAAACAACAATCTGCGGTCGGAGTGGATGATCATGACCGTCCTGCCGGTGATCCCGCCCGACCTCCGACCGATGGTTCAACTTGATGGTGGACGTTTTGCCACCTCCGATTTGAACGATCTTTACCGCCGCGTCATTAACCGCAACAACCGTTTGAAGCGGTTGATCGAGCTCAATGCGCCCGAAGTCATCCAGCGCAACGAACGACGGATGCTGCAAGAGGCGGTTGACGCCCTGATCGACAACGGCGCCCGTCACGGCAAGACCGTGACCGCTTCGACCGGCCAGAAGCGCATGCTCAAGTCAATCGCCGATATGCTGAAAGGAAAGCAGGGACGGTTCCGTCAGAATCTCCTCGGCAAGCGCGTTGATTACTCCGGTCGCTCGGTCATAGTCATCGGCCCGCACCTGAAGCTCAACCAATGTGGATTGCCGAAGAAAATGGCCCTTGAATTGTTCCGACCGTTCATTATCAGCCAGTTGATCAAGCGCGAGATCGTTCACAACGTCCGGTCGGCCGGTCGGTATATTGAAGCCGGGCACGCCGTGGTCTGGGACATTCTCGAAGAGATAACTAAAAATACCCATGTTCTTCTGAACCGAGCGCCGACTCTCCACCGGTTGGGCATTCAGGCCTTCCAGCCGATCTTGATTGAAGGTAAAGCCATCCAAATTCACCCCCTCGTCTGTCAGGCGTTCAACGCCGATTTCGACGGCGATCAAATGGCCGTTCACGTGCCATTGACCGAGGAATCGAAGCGCGAGGCGGCTGAGATTATGCTATCGACCAAAAATCTTCTGAAACCAGCGACCGGCACGCCAGTGGTCAGTCCGCAGCAGGATATCGTATTGGGCTGCTATTACTTATCGGTTTTGAAAGAAGTCGGCCAGCCCAAGTACTTCGCCTCGGAAGAGGAAGCGATCCTGGCCCACAGCCATGGAATTATCAACATTCAGACGAAGATCATGATTCGCATTGATGGAAAAATAATCGCTACCAGCGTCGGCCGCATTTACTTCAATCGGATCTTGCCCCCAGAGTTGCGGTTCATCAACGAAGTGTTGACCCGTCACGCCCTGACGGAAATTGTCAGACGCTCGCTGGCTGAACTAGACAACGAACGGACGGTCGAGCTACTCGACAACATCAAGAAGCTCAGCTTCGAATACCTGACAAAGTCGGGCATTTCCTGGGGCATGGACGATCTTGAGGTGCCGCCGGAAAAGGAACGCGTCATCACAGTAGCGGAGAAAGAGATAGAAAAAATTCAGCAACAGTTTGAGCTGGGATTGCTGACTGATCAGGAGCGGTACGCCAAAGTCATCAGCGTTTGGGCGAATGCGAAAGAGGAGATCACCAGTCTCAGCAAAAAGTCGCTAGACCGCTACGGCCCGATTTTCGCCATGATCGATTCGAATGCTCGGGGATCGTGGGCGCAAATAAGCCAGATGATGGGAATGAAGGGTCTTGTCTTCAACCCGTCCGGCGGTACGATCGAACTTCCGGTCAAGCGTTCTTTCAAGGAGGGGTTCGACGTGCTGGAGTATTTTATCTCCACCCACGGCGCGCGGAAAGGGCTGTCAGACACCGCCCTGCGGACGGCCAACGCTGGCTACCTGACTCGTCGGCTGATCGACGTCTCGCAGGACGTGGTCATAACCGTCGAAGATTGCGGGGACGATATCGGGACGGTCATCACAAAAGCCGACAGCGAAGAAACAGGAGATACATTGTTTAACCGTTTGCTCGGTCGCGTCATGATTGACCCAATCGTTGATCCCAAGACGAAGAAGGTTATTGTCAAGAAAAACGAATATGTGACCATCGAGCACGAACGAAAGATCGTCAAGGCCGATCCAGGCAAAGTTAGAATTCGATCAGTCCTTAACTGTCGAGCTAAGCGCGGCGCCTGCGTGACCTGCTACGGCTACGACCTCGGGTACAATAAACCGGTCCAACTCGGAACGGCCGTCGGGATCATTGCCGCGCAGTCAATCGGTGAGCCCGGGACTCAGCTGACTATGCGGACCTTCCATACCGGTGGCGTGGCCGGACAAGACATTACTCAGGGTCTACCTCGCGTAGAGGAACTGTTTGAGGCCCGACCGGTCAAGAAGCCCGCTTTCTTAAGCGACGTGGCCGGACGAGTGAGCATTGAGGAGAACACCAATCATAAACTCATTCGCATCCACTACCGCGGCGAGAAACACGAGGTGTTCGAATTGCCGAAAAAGGCTAAGTCTAACGCGGCCGCCAAGGACCTGAAGTTCGTGGCTAAGGTTAAGGACGGCGCGCGGGTGAAGGCCGGACAAGTGGTCGCGCAGATTGGGAGCGAGGAGCGCCGGGCCACGCTGGCTGGCGTAGCCCGCCTGGCGGAGCAGACCGTCACGATCGTGTCAGAGCAGGACGCCACCAAGGAACATTCGATCCCGGCCGGTTACGCCCTGTGGGTCAAGGAAGGAGATTTAGTGGATCCCGGCACGCCGCTGACCGACGGTTCGTTCAACCTGTTCGAGCTCTTTCGCCTCAAGGGCCGCCAAGAAGTGCAGAAGTACGTCATCCGTGAAATCCAATACATCTACTCGTCGCAAGGACAGAAGCTCAACGACAAGCACATCGAGATTATCGTCCGGCAGATGTTCTCGCGCGTGTATGTGATTGACGCCGGCGACAGCGACCTACTGGCCGGAGAAATTGTTGAGAAGAACGTGGCTGACGCCGCTAACGCCGAAGCATTGAAGTCGAAGAAGCGGCCAGCCAAAGTTGAGCAACTACTGCTCGGGATCACGAAATCCAGTCTGACTACTGAAAGTTTCCTCTCGGCCGCGTCGTTTCAAGAAACCGCCCGAGTTCTCATTGACGCGGCGGTCAGCGGCAAGGTTGACTACCTGCGCGGTTTAAAGGAAAACGTCATCATTGGCAAGCCGATCCCGGCCGGCACCGGTTTCCGCGATGTAGATGACCTGTCGAATGTCGACGAGTCGTCAATTGTGACGATTTAAAGGTCAAAGTTGTTTTTCCACACCCGTGCCGAACCCGGTGGAATTTTGTGTTATACTGTCCGTAGATCACTGAGTTCGTTGTGGTGCTGGTTGTGAGTACGAAGCGTGCTCGCTGCAGCCCGCTCACGACTCCCTGCGGCGGAGGATTTGGTCATGCATCTCGGGTCCTCTCCCCTCCACTGAGAGAACGACAATAGTAGGCTGGATGAGTCCTTTGCACCTCCATCGAGTCTAGCGTACCGTTGTCACCAGCACCCGTGTCTATCCCGAGGACGGCAAATCCCACACTTGCCGTCCTCCCGCTTTTGTTTTGTAGTAGCAAAATATATGACTTATAAAATCTGCCTTTTTTGGACGTTGACACCCTATAAGTTCGGGTGTAGGTTTGCAGCGTCGGTTCTACGAGACAAGGAGATTGACCAGGAGTTCCTGTTTTCAAGGAGGGGACTTGTTCGATCAGAGTCGAGTAAATCCTGGTTTTTCAGGATTTGCCTCGTTGACAAAGCGTCTTATGTGAAACAGTGTGCTGCCATTCCGGCGGTGGTTGACCCATAAAACCACCATCGCCTCTAACGGGGTTGACGCCCTAAACATGGGGGAGTAGGGTCACGCTAGAGGCCATGGAACTCCCTTTACGGAGTGTGGAACCAGCCTCAAAGCACCATCATGCCTTAATCCGTACAGTAACATTTAAATAGAAAGCGCTTCCATTCTAGTCATCAAACGGGTGACTGGATCGAGGCTCTTTCCAAAGAGGTGTTCCATGCACGGCGGCGGGGACCAATGGGTTTTCGACCCGTGGGGCTTTCTCACGAGTTACATCATTTACAGGCTGGCCTCGCTCGGGGCGGAATCATTCGCCGGCGACGGAACCGAGGCCGATGGGGGGTTCTGGGGATGAACATCGCGCTCGTGATCTTCATGCTGACGACCGCCGAAACGAGTACGCCGGTGATGGCAACGGCGCAAGCGACGCCAACCGTTTCGGTGGTAGCAACGTTGGTCGGGGAGGAAGTCGGGGTGGAAAGCAACATCGTGATGATGTTGCTGACGCCCGATGAGGTGACGCCGACTTCGGTGGCAGCTGCACCGCCGGTGGCAAGCATCATCGAGTGCCCGGCCTATCCCGGTGATCCGCCGTGGCGGCCGATCACCTGCTGGATCTTGAGTCGACTCGGCGAGCCGCCGACTCGACCCCCGTTCGAAGGGGTTGATATCGGCACCCCAGTCAAGGATGACAGGTGGGAGTAGGAACAGGGGGAGCAGGTCGCCGACGCGCTGTTGTAGCGCCGGCAACACGGGAGGCAGTTCGCTCCTTCTTCAACGTCTGAAATATGGGAGGCCATTCGATCACCACCATGGTTAGGTCCCCTCCCTCTTCTCGGACGAGTAACGCCCGGACGCGTCGCATGCAGCTTCGCGTCCGGCTTATAATACTATCGTTTTGTTTGGCGAGCACTCAATGTTTGTGATATCCTATGCAAATGACCTCTCAATTCATCGCTCACACAACGGCGGATAGCCACGGCCACAGCAATGGATTCTTTCACCCCACGCGCTTTGACGACCGCGCCGGTCCGGTTGGCCTGTTTTTCCTTCACTACTACCCTCTCCTCATCACCATTGGCGGTTTGATGTTGTTCGCAATTTTACAACTCAAGACAAAGAAGCGAATCGGATAGGGACTAACAAAAATCCTCTGCCAAAAAATACATAGGATTTTTGTATTCTTCGTCAGAACCTAGTTAGGCTGGCTTACCCATGTTACCTTGGCCCGCCACTCCTGACGACATTGACTTGTCGCCACGAGCACCAAAGTACACTAACAGGCCGACCACGCCGAGGATGGCGTGGATGTAGTTGAAACCAGTCGGCAGGTTGATCAACGACGTGATTTGAGTCACGCCGGCGAAGCCGACGATTGCCAGCAGCACGCCGACGATGCCAACCCAAAGCGTGTAGCCCTTATGGCTCTTCGGCAGAATGACACCGAGCAGGCCGGCGACGATATGAAAGACGGCGTGGGATGAGGTTACCGCGATGCTCTCCGGTTTCGTCACGAAAAAGTTCAAAATGCCAACCAGAATAAGAACCCAGCCGACGATCATTGCAAATTGTTTTGTCATTTTTCTCACCCCCTTTCGAAGTCTCGAGAAAGTGCCTTGTGGAGTACTCTCAGAATAGCAAACCGGCGGCTGGCCGTAAAGATAATGTACAGTTAACACCTTGGGGTGACACTGTGTAACCCATCGAGTAACACATGTTAACTCTGCAGAAATTCTGATCTGGACGATGAAGTAATATAGTTTATCTGCTGGTGTTAGCCAAAGTTCACACCTGTATCAGAAACTTCTTTTTGAGGATTTGGCTAATCAAAAGGAAGAAAAGTGTTACCCTTGAGTGTTAACTAAAGGGGTGATACCCCCGTTTGATTATTACGAAGAAGATGGTTTGAGTTGGAACCGCCCGTTCTTAGTGTCGATGCGTTTGCTATTGGGGCTGGTGTCACGGACAAAGATTTTCTTGCTCGGGCCGTACTTCCAGACTCTCAAGGATGACGGTTGACCGCGAACCGCGGCGACGAAGACGTTGTCAGAAATATACAACTTTAGAAAGGCCAAGAGAACAGTACGATTGCGCGGATTTCCGCCAACAGCGACATCGTTGATTTTGTGAATTTGCTTAGGGGTCAGTTCAAAGAATCGAATTCTTCCGTTTCGTCCCTTGTCGAGGGCGGCCAGCACAACTTTCTTCGAGGACCGTTGCACCGCGATCGCGGCTCTAATACCGGCGACCGCCGCCTTGTCAGTTGGACGCACGGTGCGCACAAGCTTTCCTTTGGCGTTATACATCTTAATCGCTCCTTTGGTGGCGCGATTGTTGTTGGCAAAGATGTACCAGGTTGTTGACGGAGACCGGAATTTTACTCGCTTGGCCCAGATGGTCTCCAGATATCCTTTGCCGAAGGGCTGGAGCTGCACGCGTTTTTTTCCGATGGTTATGGTGTAAGCTCCGTCCGCTGTCTTCAAGTCGGTGATAGTCGCCGGCGGTGTGACATCGACGTTCAAAAGGAATATGGCGTCGCCGATCTTGGCAGCCGCATCAGGCGTCAGGGTGATTGATGAAACGATTGAGCCGTTGTTGATTTCCCGCGAGACGGTCCCGGAGATTTTTTTGTAGGGTCGTTCGAGGTTCACGGTCAGCGGGACATCATACGGATTCACCAGGACGATGCCGTTTTCGAAGTTTCGGCGGAAGACGTTCGTGGCGCCTCGTTGCACCCGGATGTCATCGAGCCAGACGTCGCCGGTCACGTCGCCCACATCAAACCATGCGTTCACCAGCCCCGTTGAGTACGGCTTGATAACCAGCTGATAGCGCTGCCACGACGTCGTGACGAATCGTCCAAAGGTAGTTTCGTACCCACCACCGAGCGTGGCCGTGATGCGGCGCGGCGCGGATGCTTTCGCCCAAAATGTTACACTGAACTCTTCGTCCGCTTGAACGGAGACGGCGCCGGACCCGAAGCGCACTTGGGACTGTGTCCCAGCCTGGTCAATGTGGACCCGCGCACTCGACGAACCGGCCCCAGCCGTGGCGTCATCTCGACTGACTGAAGCCACAGCCGGTGGAAGCGACGTGAGGTTCCAGCCGGTGAGGTCCGTTTCAAAACTGCCACTAGTCACCAGATCCGGCGTGGGGTTGTCCCAGACGACCTGGTAGGCGTCGCTCGTCGGTTGGCCGAGCCAGCCTTCGTCCTCCCTTCGGGTCGACGCCCGCCCAGTAGCCAAATCAACCGCGTACTCGTCGTACCACCAGTTGTAATAGTCATACTGGTCAGCCTCGATGGCCTGATCCTCGAACGAATGGAAGCCATTCCCCAGCGTGGCGCTTCCAAGACCGAAGCGTTGCTTGAGCTGATTGTACGGCGAGTACGGTTGGGCTGGTCCGGTCACGGCCGTGAAGATGAAGTTGTACTGCGGCGAACGAAAGTAGTTGTTGTTGAGGAAGTACCCGCCAGGGTTGTCGAACATGGCGTGCGACCACCCTCCGGTGCCTGGTTGGTACGGGAAGTTCTCGACCATTTGGCCGTTAAAGTACGGATAGGTCCAGGTCGGCTGCGAGCCAGCGTTGGCGACGATCGGATAATCTGGATCAGTGATCAGAGAACGTAACCGCGACGTCAGCGCGAGAAACCCTTCTTTCCAGCCCTGCCCGAACGAAGCGTCATCAGCGTAGCCGGCGCGGGTGAAGTCGTAGTAGTTGGCGTCGATACAGCTGCAGAAGGCGTCGAGGAATATGCCGTCGAAGATTTTCGTTCCGTCCGGAGCGGTTGGGAGGTAGATGTCGTTGTAGAAGAGATCGGCCAGCGCTTCTGCTAGGTCGTACCGGTAGGAGCCATCGGGCAGCTGCACGCGGTGGGCCAGGTTGACGTTCGACAGGGTGTCCGAGGGCTGACCACCGAGTTTCCAGAGAAACCCGTTGCCGCTGCCGTCGCAGTTTTCATACGGCTCGCTGTCGCCGTCGTACGCTTCGACAATTTCCCAGTAGTGTCGAAAGAAAAGCGTTGGTCCGTATTGCGGGACACACCAAATGAGGCTGCCCAGGGTGTAGCCGAAGATTTTGATGTTCGGGTTTCTTACGCGGAGTCCGGTGGCGATGTCTTTCCGAGCATCAGCCAACGGCGTAGCATTGAGAATGACCAGCGGGCGCTTAGCGTAGGCATCGAGGACGGAATTGACCAATGGCTTGCTAGGACTACTGATGTCCACAAACGGCGGGCCGTCGCTCCTAGCCCTTCCGTAGAGGGCGAGGTGTGGGAAGGGGAGATTGAGTGGAGTATAAGATACCTCTGGAGAGGTAGTCGTTGTCGCCTGGACCGGGGCAATTGAAGAAGTTGCGCTAACTGTTGGTTGACCGCCAGGAACGGTGTATGACTGGAGCTGGTTTAGATATTTTTGACGGTCAATAACCTCTGGGTCGTTCTCATTTTTTTGGGCCTGGACTCTAAAAAAAATTCCTTCGGGCGAGTTCTGTGAGATTACACGAAGGTCGAGGGTTACAAATCCGACCACGACTATGGCCAGGAGATGCTTTAGAATTGATGGCGTTTGATTGTTCTTTTTTGTCAAATTCATGGACTTTCTACAGGCAGTATAGCAAATTTAGTAATAATGGAAGAGTTGTTGGGAGCATCGAAAAAGTCTATCCATGGCTTCACGTTGAGGCAAGTTTATGGTAAAATATCACCGCCCTGATAGAGAACCATGGCACAAACAGTCCGTGAGTCATCAGCTGGGCGTCGGCGCGGTGGCGACCAACCTCCTAAGCGGCGTCCGGAATCCCTCAAACCAGAAACCCGCCACGGCATTACCGTGGTGGTCATGTTTACGCTGGCCGTACTACTGTTTCTGAGTCTATTCGACCTGGCCGGAATTCTCGGTAGTCAGATAAACAACCTCGCCGTTTTGCTTCTCGGCGGTTGGCGCTACTTCGTCCCGATCATCTTCGTGGTACTCGGCATCACATTGTTAGTCCCCGATCGGATTCCGCTCCGCAGTTCATCGTATATTGGGCTGGTACTTTTTCTTCTATCCGGCTCCGCGCTTTTATTCGTACCGGTATCCCAAGATATGATGGTCCAGGCGGTGGCCGACGGTCGAGGTGGCGGGTACCTTGGTCTGGCCTTGGCCTACCCGCTTCGCAGCCTGACCGGTAGCCTGGCCTCAGCCGTCATCCTCATCGCCCTGGTTATTATCTCGGCGCTGGTGATGTTCAATACCACCTTGTCGAGTCTGGCCGAACGCGGAACTTTTATCGGCGCTTGGTACGGTAACCTACAGGCGTGGTGGTACCGGTGGAAATACCGCTTGGAACGGCAACGGCACGTGGACGAAGCGCCGTCGGTGAGCGAACAGAATGAAGAACAGATGGTGGATCGGGGGGAAGGTGGATTTGAGTCACGGCGAGTCGGTCCGGCCGTTCTTGAACCGCCTTCGCTTCAGCAACGCCAACTCTGGCCGTCAGCCGTCGTCCCGCGACGAAGACGTAAACTGGATATCCCCCTCGACCTCCTCGATCAGTCTGATGCAAAACCGTCAGGCGGACAAATCGAGGAGAAGCGCGATCGAATTAGAAAAACTCTGGAAACGTTCGGCATCGTGGTGGAAATGGATAAGGTAAACGTCGGTCCGACCGTCACCCAATTCACCCTGAAACCGGCGGAAGGCGTGAAGCTGAGTCAGATTACCACTCTTCAGAATGACCTGGCGCTGGCGCTAGCCGCTCATCCGATCCGGATCGAAGCGCCGATACCAGGGATGTCATTGGTCGGCATTGAGGTGCCGAACGAGTCTATCGCGATTGTTAGTCTTCGAGACATTCTCGATTCGGAAGAGTTCAAAAAAAGAATTTCCAATCTCACTTTCTCGCTGGGTAAAGACGTGGCGGGTAAACCCTGGACCGCCAATCTTGATCCGATGCCGCATTTGTTGATTGCCGGTGCGACCGGATCGGGGAAATCGGTGATGATGAATACGCTCATCATCTCCCTACTGTACGCGAACTCGCCGGACGACTTGAAGTTTATCTTGATTGATCCGAAACGGGTCGAGTTCAGCGTGTATAACGACCTGCCGCACCTGCTTACGCCGGTAATTACGGAGACCGCCAAGACCGTTAACGCCTTACGCTGGATTGTGGGCGAAATGGATCGTCGGTTTCGGGTGTTGTCCGGCAGCGGTAAACGGGACATCAAGGCCTATCACCGTGACGTTGACGACGGCATGCCGTATATCGTGGTAGTCATTGACGAACTGGCTGATCTGATGGCCGTGGCCGCCCAGGAGGTGGAGGGGGCGATTACTCGTCTGGCGCAAATGGCCAGAGCCGTCGGCATCCACCTGGTCGTGGCCACGCAGCGCCCGAGCGTCAACGTCATCACCGGTCTAATCAAGGCTAATATTACCGCACGGATCGGTTTCAACGTCGCGTCGAGCGTCGATTCACGTACGATCCTCGATACGGCCGGCGCGGAAAAGCTGCTCGGGAAAGGGGACATGCTTTACATCTCGAGCGAGCTCTCGAAACCCAAGAGATTGCAAGCAGCCTACCTCTCGGATCAAGAAATTATTCGAGTGGTCCAGCACCTGAAGACACAGGCTCAACCGGAGTATGTAACGGAAGTGACGGAGAAGTTGGCGCCACAGAGCAGTTTCGCGGTTGAGGATTTCGGCGATGATGAATTGCTGAATGAGGCAAAGGAACTGATTCTTCGCGCCGGTAAGGCTTCGGCCTCGCTCCTCCAGCGCCGGCTGAGGATCGGCTACGCCCGGGCGGCACGGATTCTCGACCTGCTCGAGGAGCGGGGGATCATTGGTCCGGGTGAGGGAGCAAAACCACGCGAAATATTAATCAGTCGCGAAGGATTCGCCAATCAGGAACCAGGCGAGGGACTGCCCGATGACGACGGTGGCGCCGAACCAACGGACGAGGTCGAGGATATTCCCGAGCAAGCTCGTGACGACCGATAGATTGGATTCATTTCGTGAACGGTCGGTCGGACTGGCCGACACGCTCGGCGAGCGATTTCGTCGCTTGCGCGAGGAAATGCATGTGTCCCTCGAAGCGGCGGCGAGAAAAATCGGGGTCCAACCGAAGCATCTTCGGGCAATCGAGCAGGGCCGTTACGGGGATTTGCCGGGACCGGTCTACGCCAAGAATTTCGTCCGCCAGTACGCTCGGTTTCTCGAGGTTCACGAGGCCACCGCTATTCAGCGCTTCGAACGAGAGTACGCCGTGGCGCAGCGCTTCGCCCCACCGCCGACACTCGCGCCGGCCAAGCCGGTGGCCGATCGAGCAATCCTTACGCCGCGGGGAATTAGGCGCGGCTTAATAGTCTTGCTTGCATTGGCCGTTTTGGTATACTTAGGCGTGGAGGTACGGAATTTGGCGGCGGCGCCGAAGTTGATCATCGCATCGCCTCCGGAAGAACTGACGACAATCGAACGGTCAGTTGAGCTTACTGGTTCGACCGACCCGGAGACGACCGTCACCGCCAACGGCAAACCGATCCTGGTTGACCGATCCGGCCACTTCCAGGAACTCCTTGATCTCCAAGACGGCCTCAATACCATTGTCATAAGGGCGGTCAGGAAGCGCGGGAACGCCACCACCATTGTTCGAAAAATTCTTGTTCAATCATCTAATTCCGGTGGCGAGTAAGGAGTCGTATGGTCAAACAACGTAACACAGTACCGGGCGGCGAAGGGAAAGAGGATGCCGTGCACGCGGCGATTGAGCAGATCCGCGAGCGCTTCGGTTCGGGCTCAATCATGAAGCTCGGCGAAGCCAAGGCGATGCAGGTCGACGCGATCACGACCGGCTGTATTTCTTTGGACATTGCGCTCGGTATCTTCGGGGTCCCGCGCGGGCGGGTCGTCGAGATTTACGGTCCGGAGGCGTCCGGTAAAACGACGCTGGCCCAGCACATCGTGGCGGAAGTCCAGAAAACCGGCGGAGTGGCGGCTTTCATCGACGCCGAGCATGCCCTTGACCCCGAGTATGCGAAGAAAATCGGCGTAAAGGTTGATGACTTGCTTATCAGCCAGCCGGATACCGGCGAACAAGCGCTGGAAATTCTTGAGACCCTCGTACGATCCAATGCAGTTGACGTTGCGGTCGTAGACTCGGTGGCGGCCTTGACGCCGAAAGCGGAAATTGAAGGCGAGATGGGCGAGCCGCAAATGGGCTTGCAAGCGCGGCTGATGAGCCAGGCGCTCCGAAAACTCACCGCCATCGTGGCTAAGTCAAAAACCACCGTCATTTTCATTAATCAGACGCGCATGAAAATTGGCGTGTTCTTCGGCAATCCAGAAACCACCACCGGCGGGACGGCCTTGAAGTTCTACTCTTCAGTGCGGATCGAAGTTCGCCGCATCGGGCAACTAAAGCAGGCTGAGAAGGTGATTGGTAATCGGGTGATTGCCAAGGTTGTGAAAAATAAAGTGGCCGCGCCGTTCCGCACGACCGAGTTCGACATTCTGTACAATGAGGGGATTTCCAAAGAAGGAGACGCGCTGGATACCGGCTTGGCCTGGGGCGTGCTGACGAAATCCGGCAACACGGTGGCGTTCGGTGAAGTGAAACTGGGAGTTGGTCGGGAAAACGCGCGACAGTACCTCAAGCAAAACCCGAAGACACTCGAGGAGATTCGCCGCAAGATTTTAGAAGCGGTCAAGGTCAAGCGAGACGAGGAGAGCGCGAAAACGACCGCCTAAGCGGCTTTAGCTTCAAGAAACAGCGCGGACTAAAGTCCGCGCTGTTTTAACATGAGCCCATCCTAAAAATCCATTCCGGCTCCGCAAGCCTCAATTTCGGGCTGCGGGTCGGGCGCCCATGAAATTTTGAAAAAATTTCATGGGGTCCCTGTTTTGTCCCGTTCGGCCTTGTCTCGACATCGAGATGAGCTCATGGCCGAAAGGTCGGCTCGCCAGCGAATTTGTGGCTATGGACTTTGTTGGAGATCCCTCGCCGGGCTCGGGATGGAACGAGCCTTAAGCGCGTTCCACGTACTCGCCGGTTTCGGTATTAATTCTGACTTTATCGCCAGTCTTGATGAACATCGGGACTTTGACGGTAGCGCCAGTTTCGAGGGTGGCCTCTTTCGTGACCGAACCTTGGGCCGTGTCGCCCCGGACCACATCCGCGGTTTCCGTCACCTTGAGTTCTACTTTCTTCGGCAGGTCAACGCCGATTGTCTTGTTTTCAAACACGAGTAAAGTCACTTCGGCGCCGTCAACCAGGAAGTTGATTTGCGAGCCTAGATCTTTGAAGTCAATTGAGGTTTGATCGTAGGTCTCGGCATCCATGAAAGTGGCCGCTGAATCGTCACGGTAGAGGTAGGTGGCTTTGCGGCGCTGGACGTCGGCTTCCTCGAAGCGGTCATCGAGTTTGAAAGACAGTTCGAGGATTTTGCCGGTGATGAGATTCTTGATCTTGGCTTGGCGGACGGGTTTGCGCTGGGCCATGCGCAAAAAGTTCGACCACATGATTAGGTACGGTTGGTCGTTCATCTTGAAGACGACGCCGGTGCGCAGGTCGTTCATTCCGAGCATAGAGGTTTAGCGGTTTGGCGGTCTAGCGCAGGCTTTAGCCTGCGTTTAGCGAGTTAACGCAGGGTGTAGGGCACCAGCGCCAAAAAGCGCGCGCGCTTAATCGCTTCAGCCAGCCGGCGTTGGTGCTTGGTGCAGGTGCCGGTGCGGTAACGAGAGGAGATTTTGGCGTAGGTCGTCATGAAGCGCTGGAGCGTGCGTACGTCCTTATAGTCAATGTCGCTGATGGCATTTACGCAGAAGTGGCAGAACTTCGGCGTGCGCAGTGTGTTAGAACGGGATGTCCTCAACATTGATTTCCTCTTCAGCCGGCGCGCGCGGCGCAGGCGCAGTCGGCTCGGCCGCTTTCGCTCCCGGAACACTGCCGGCTCGGTCAAGCATGATGATGTTTTCCGCCACTATTTCGGTTCGATATTTCTTGGCGCCGGTTTGGTCTTCCCAGGATCTTGTCTGCAACCGGCCTTCGACGTAGACCTTGCTGCCTTTGTGGAGGTATTGGGAGACGATGTCGGACAACCGTCCCCAAGCCACGACGTTGTGGAATTCCGTATGCTCTTTTTGCTCGCCGGAGGTTTTGTCCTTCCATCGCCGACTGGTGGCCACGCTGAAAGAAGTGACGTTGTGGCCGCCGGTGGTGGTGCGGAGCTCGGGGTCGCGAGTCATATTGCCGATTATTTGGACTTTGTTGAGATTCATGGCCATGGAGGTAGGCGTTAGGTGATAGGTATTAGGTTTTAGGTGTTAGGGAATTAGCGCGGCCCAAGCGCGTTATAACCGCGTCGTAGCCGCATTGTTATTCACCGAGAGTTTCGTCGGTTAAGATTTCCTCGAGTTTCTTTTCGAGTTCTTCCTTTGAGACCTCGCGGACCGGTTTTGGCGGTTGGGTTTGTTCTGGAGCTATTTCCTTAGCATGTCGTTCCGCCACCGCCCGCTCTTCCGCCGCCATACGTTTTGCTTGAATTCGTTCACGAAGCGCCGCTTCTTCTTCAAGTTGAGCTTCCGACCGGACCCGGCGGACGGTTACGAGATGACGGAGCACTTCCGGCATGAGTCGGAGGGAGCGGTCGATTTTCCCGATCGACGACCGCGGACCATCGAATCGGTAAAGTTCATAAAAGCCCTGGCGAACGTGCTTAATCGGGAAGGCCAGTTTTCGCTTTCCGAAATCTTCCTGACCGGTAATTTTCAAGCCATGTTCGGCCAAGGCGGTAGCCACCTTCGTCCTCAGAGTCGGCACTTCTTCATCCGGCAAGGTAGCCGGAAAGATGACCATGAGTTCGTACGTGCCTGGTCGGTCGGTTTTATCTGGCGCCGCTCCCTCGATCAAGTCGGGGGTCGGCGCGGCCCCGCTGGGCGGAGCCATGGGCTCGGTTGTGTTCATACAAAAATTACTGATCGAGCGTCTGATTGACGCGGGAGAAGCTTATCATAGGGTTTGAAAGTTGGCAAGCCATTGGCGATGTAGAGGGATTTTTATGGGAATTGTATTGCATTTGCCGCTTTCTCTTCTTGATGAGAGAAAGCGGCGGAAAGAGAATCAAGCGCCCTCCTCCCGCGAAGCGGGATCCCGCAATCGTTTAGAAAATGAATATAAGGAGCGGGAAAACTCGGCGCGAGCATCCTCGCGCCTCAGACATGTCGGGCGCGGTTTTTGAGATTCTAAATACCGGAGCGCGTTCTACTGAAAATGGAAATGTACCACGTCGCCGTTTTGGAAAGCTCGGCGAGACAACCTACGGTTTTCTCGTCCGATGCCACTCTTTCCCTCTAAGGTGTCGATCCTTGCTCCTCGGCTAGGGGCCCGAGCTTCGCTCACCCTGATCCTCGTCGCTGCGGAAATCGACGGAGTTGAGAATCGAGTCCTAAAGGGTTCGATGTTAGGTCTGGAAGTGAACGTGAACAACGTCTCCGTCTTGAATGATGCAATCTTTGCCTTCAATCCGGACTTAGCCGAGTTCTTTGAATGGAAAACTCCCCGCTCTTGCGAACGAGGAGTCTTCCCACTCATGTTTACATCTTTATGGTGTTCGCCAGCTGTGTTAGCGGCGACGATCTCTGGCAGATCCGAATCCCCTGAACAGACTGGTCAAGACATTCCTGACAGTCCGAATTGGTTGCGGATGAGGGCTGACCTGCGGCACGTTGAAAGGCACTTTCGGGTAGATTCGGCCGGCCAGGATCAACTCGTGGAGCTGCTTCAAATCCTCCAGGCCGCAGGGGTCCATGGATTCGAGGTACAGCCAGTAGCCTGCATCGCGACCGCCCGGATGGCCCATCGACGACTCACGAACGATGGCAATGGACTTGCCGTGTTCGTAGCGACCTTCTTGCCGGAGATAGACCGACCTCACGAAGATTTCGGCCGTGAATCCTTTGAAGAACGACGCCGGGATGATCGGGTTTAGTTGCGCTGCTTCGACGTGCAAGCCCAGGGAAATGTGAGCTCCCTCGGAGGCAGGATAGATGGTAATGCCATGGTAATTGTAGAGCGTCTCCTCGTTCTCGCCCCGCCTTCCGTACCGGTGCCTGGTTTCCTGCGCGTGCGCTTGAACCATCTGCTGATCCAGAATTGCTCTGACAGACATGGCCCCGTCCCTTTCTTCTTTCTGCCGCTGGTCCGTCCAGCTGGTCAGTGAGTGGGAATGTAAATGAGCCGAAGCTAGAACGGCTAGCAACCGGTTATCTCAAAACAGACGATAACAGCTCATGATACATTGCCAGAGAACTTTTGTCAAGCCCCTGTTTAGTTAACCTTCAAGGGTGACACTTTTAGATGAATGTTTCCGGTATTGGGCAGAGAATGAAGCAGCTGATTAGTCTATTCATTAGCCAAAATCTTTCATCGGATGCAACACCAAAGCTCTGATACCTGTTGTTACCATTGAATATCCAGAATGTTACCCCTAAAGGTTAACTGTACAGCCCCGACATATGTCAGGGAATCAAGGCCATGTTTTGTTACTGAAAGTGAAAGTGGACGACGTCGCTGAAACTTTAGTTACATTGCCGTCGGTACGTTTTTTGGTTCGCGCGTACTCAGGAGTTTTATCCCAACCACCATCGGTACGAGTGAAAGAAGCTGCCAGGCGGTTGGGATATTATGGAGAATCAGCCAAGCGAACAGCAAGGTGAGGAGCGGTGAAATACTGGCGAGCGCATTTGCTTTTGTGACGCTGATCCGATGGATTCCCTCGATCCAAAAAAGCTTCGATAATCCGAGCAGGAAAATACCGTTGATTGCCAGATATGTGACCGATTCGTAGAGCTTCGACGTGAGGTTTCGTTCACCAAGCATAAAGGCGATGGCGAATAGAAGGGGCGCACTCAAAGCACTTCGTATGAACATAATGGCTTCGCTGCTGATACGTTTTCTGGCGCGCTGGTTAAAAAAATTTCCGAACGGAGCAAAAAATACTCCAACCAATATGAAAATGTCTCCGATTTGAAAATGCGTAAAGGTGGGGAAGAGAACGATGACCGCACCCAAGAGGACAAGTAGGGCGCCGAGAATGTGCACGCGCGGTATGAAGTGCCGGCGCCACAGATGAAAAAATACGAAGCTAAAGAACACCTCGGTGAGCGCGATGATGCCGGCATTGCCCGCACTGGTGTGTTGTAAGCCGTAGAAAAACAAAACGTAGTAGAGAATCCCAACGAAGAATACGTTCCAAAGCACGTCCTTGAGTGCGGCGATGTTAGTAAGATCGCGCCATTTTTTCTTCAGACTGACGACAACCGCGAAAAAAATACATGAGAATAAGGTACTCCACACCAACGAAATAAGCGGGGATAATCGATTGAGTGTGAGAATCGTGATAATTGGAAATAAACCCCAAAGTGGAGTCTGGAGGAGAATAAACAACTCACCTTGTCGTTCTCGGTTCATGATTACTGAAAGTGAAAGTGAACGACGTCGCCGTCTTGGACGACGTAGTCCCTGCCTTCAATCCGGACTTTTCCTAGCTCTTTGGCTTTGACGTCGCCCTCAGCATCAACAAACTCTTTCCAGTTGATGATTTCTGCCCGAATGAAGCCCTTTTCAAAGTCGGTGTGGATTACACCGGCAGCCGGCGGAGCTTTGGTGCCGCGTTTGACCGTCCAAGCGCGGGTTTCTTTCGGGCCGGCCGTAAAGAAGGTGATGAGATCGAGTGTTTTGTAAGCGGCTTTGATCAGGCGGTCGAGCCCTGATTCCTTTAGGCCGAGGTCAGCCATGAAGGTTGCGGCATCTTCGCGGGACAGTTCGGACAGTTCGGATTCGATTTTGACGGACAGCAGGATGACCGGGCCGTTGAGCGTTAGTTCGGGCGGACTGGAAAGTCCGCCCTCGGAACAATTGATAACGTACAGGACCGGTTTGGCGGTCAGGAGATTCAAGTCTTTTACCTGCGCGTGTTCGTCGTCAGTCAATTCGACTGATCGGGCTGGCCGACCCGCTTCAAGCGCTTCTTTGAGTTTCGTCAGCGCGCCGAGCTGCTGTTCAACCTGAGGATTGGTGCCTGATTTGAGTTGGCGCGAGACGTTTTCGTGCCGCTTGCTGACAATTGCCAGGTCAGCAAAGATCAGTTCGAGGTTGATCGTTTCAACGTCTTCTTTTGGTTCAACTTTGCCGGCCACGTGGATGACGTTGGGATCGTCAAAGGCGCGGACGACCTCGACAATGGCATCAGTCTCACGAATGTTTTGGAGAAACTGGTTGCCGAGGCCCTCGCCCTGGTGCGCGTTTTTGACCAATCCGGCAATGTCGACGAACTCGATGGTCGTCGGAATAATTTCTTTGGACTTGGCCACCCGCGCCAGCTGGGCCAGCCGTTCGTCAGGAACAGCGACGACGCCGACGTTGGGGTCAATGGTCGCGAAGGGATAGTTCGAGGTATCAACTTTCTTTTTGGTGAGCGCCTGAAAGAGCGTTGACTTGCCGACGTTTGGTAGTCCGACAATTCCTATTTGTAATGACATAGAGGTTCAGCTTGTAGCTTATAGCTGTTTGCTTTTAGGTCGCAATGGTGGGGTACCTCTCAGCTACAAGCTATAAGCTAACAGCTGCCTTAGGCCGACTATGCCGATTTGGAGGCTCATCGAGAACGAAGGTAGCGCTTGAGTGCGCGAAACGACGCTCGGAGGTGGGGAAAGGCTAGTCGTTTCGTCGGCAGTCGGGACAGCGGTACCCACAGCACCCGAGCAACTTCACCGGACTGTCGGGGAGTTCCCCGAATACTACCGACGTACGTCAGGATGGTGACCGGTATGTTCCGTCCATGCCATCGATAGGGGTCGGCGTGAGCGACTAGTAGTTGTTGAGGAGTAAATCGCACACCGAGCTCCTCCTTGATTTCGCGAACGACCGAGCGAGTCGGGTCTTCAAAACCTTCAATAAACCCGCCGGGTAAATCCAAAAATCCCTTTTTGGGCTTGGCCGCACGGATAACCATCAGCAGACGTTGCCCACGAATAATCAACGCCTCGTTGGCGGTTACTGGATTGTTGTAGAAGCTAAAATGTTTTGTCGGACACGACCAGCGGATCGGTTCGTTACGCCAATCGCGCCGTCTAGTTAAGCGTCGCCCACACCGCGGGCAGAACTTGAAGTAACCCTTGACTTTTGACATTTGACTTGTGACCGCTAGCCCTTAATGAGATTGTTTATGGATGATTGCTTGGAGTTGGATGTGTAGTTGCGGCGGGGCGATGCACCATGTGTAGCCTTCACTTGTTCGCCGGAGTGCATTGGAATAATCAATGGACCGACCCCAGAAGTCGGTGTAGGTGCCTCCAGCTTCTTCTAGAATAACGTGTAGCGCAACGCTATCCCAAATTTTCCCTGAACGATTAAGGTATCCACCATACTTTCCAGTCGCCACCATAACCACGTCGAAGACGCTATTACTGATTCTGAGATTTCGAATTTGCGTAATGAGGTCACTGAGTATATTTATTTCTTCATCCAATCTTTTGGGTTGTTCGGGAAAGAAATCGATTCCGTATGAGACTAGAGCATTACGAAGATGCGGTTCGCGGGTGACTGAAATGTTTTTGCCGTTGCAGTAGGCACCTTGGCCTTTTTCGGCCACATAGAATTCCTCGAAGTGAGGCAAAGAGGCTCCGCCGGCAACGGGTATATCGTTTTGAAGTACACCGATCAAAATGCCATAGGTTGGTACACCAGCGGCAAAGTTACTTGTACCATCGATTGGGTCAATGACCCACGTCCTCTCCGATCCTTTGTTGATGACGCCACTTTCTTCGTCAATGATATTGTCATTTGGAAACCCTTTTTGGATTCTCTCAATGAGAAGCTGGCCGATGGCGAGGTCAGCCTCTGTGAGAATTTGATTTGCATCATTAGGTTTGACTGTGCCGGTCACGTGTCCGAACTTTTTGCGAGCGAGCTCGCTGGCTTGTCGGAGTGATTCGACAATAAAATCACGGTAGATCATGTTTGATTCCTTTCTGTCAACCGCACCACGTTTTCCAAGAGCATGGCAATGGTCATCGGTCCGACGCCGCCGGGGACCGGCGTTAACCAGCCGGCGACGCGCTCGACTGATTGGCGGTCGACGTCGCCAACAATCGAACCATTAGGCAACGTGTTGATACCGACGTCGATGACGATTGCCCCCGGCTTAAGATCGTCACCAACAAGTAACTTTGGCCGACCGGCCGCAATCACCACCACATCAGCTTCGAGCGTTGTCGCTCGATGCGTGCCGTTGGGCGGAACCGTTCGAGGAAAAGCGCCGTGAGTTCGAAAGACGTGTTCGAGGCAGTCGGTAAAAATGCTTGACCGAGCGATGATGGTGGCCTTGAGCGCGCCCAGCGAAACGCCGGTGGCGGCGATCAGTCGGAGAACGCCTTCGACCAGTCCTGGCGGCTCACTCCGCTGGCCAGACAGGAACCGCGCGGTATTGATCGGATGAAAGCCGTCAGCGTCTTTTTCCGGCGCCATCTGTTCGATGATCGGCTGTTCGCGAAGCGGCCGGGGCAGTGGCAGCTGGATCAGAATAGCGTCCGTTTCCGGGTCAGTATTCCACGCGCCAAGGCGATTCAGGAGCTGCTGTTGGTTGGCGTGGCGACTAAACCGTTCAAGGTTGAAGCGAATACCGGCGGCCTGCGCGGCTTTGCCCTTGAGTTTGACGTATAGCTCGGAAGCGGGATCGTGGCCGACCAGCATCACGCTCAGACCCGGCTGGCGGGGGAGCTTGGCAGTACGGGCGGGCAGCGTGCGCTGAATCGCGGCGGCCAAGGCTCGTCCGTCAATCAGTTTGACCATGCCTCTAAAAGCTACAAGCTATCAGCTGTAAGCTAAACCCGGATACAAGGGATGGGCCGCGGTCAATTCCTTGACCAGCGTGCGGGCTTGGTGTTGAACTGACTCATTGTTCGGCGAGCGCAGCACTTTGACGATCATTTCGCCGATCGCAATCATATCCGCTTCGGTAAATCCTCTGGTGGTTAGCGCGGGCGTGCCAATCCGAATACCCGACGGGTCCATTGGTTTTCGTTGATCGTCGGGAATCATGTTCTTATTGACGGTGATACCGACTGAATCAAGGAGGTCTTGCGCTTGTTTGCCGGACAAACCAACTGAGGTGACGTCGAGTAGGAGCAGGTGGTTGTCAGTTTGCTTGAAGCACACGGTGATGCCGCCGGCGCGAAAAGCCTGTTCAAGCGCTTTAGCGTTTTTCATGACCTCTCGGCCGTAGTCCTTGAAGGACGGTTCGAGCGCTTCCTTGAAGGCCACCGCTTTCGCGGCGATGTTATTTTCGTGCGGGCCGCCTTGGAATCCCGGAAAGACGGCTTTGTCAATGGCTTTGGCATGCTGCTCGCGGCAGAGAATCATCCCGCCCCGTGGCCCGCGGAGCGTTTTGTGCGTGGTGGTCGTGACCACGTCAAACAGCGCGACCGGGTTGTTCATCAATTTAGCCGCAATCAGTCCGGCAATGTGGGCGATGTCAGCCATAGTCAGCGCGCCAACTTCGTCGGCAATCGTTTTGAACGTGCCGTAGTCGATCTCGCGAGAGTAGGCGGAGTAGCCGACGAGAATCAGTTTCGGTCGATGGGCCTTGGCTAGTTCTCGAACCTGATCGTAGTCAATGAGTCCGGTCGCCGGATCGGTCTTATAGCGGACGAAGTTGAACAACTTGGCCATCCAGGTGACCGGATGACCGTGCGTCAAGTGCCCGCCGTGGCTTAAGTCCATACCCAAGACCGTGTCGCCGGGTTGGAGCAGGGCCGAGTAGACGGCGATGTTGGCTGGCGCGCCGGACAGCGGCTGGACGTTGACGTGCTCGGCGCCGAACAATTGCTGCGCGCGATCGATGGCCAGACTCTCGGCCTGGTCGATAAACTCGTTGCCGCCGTAGTAGCGGTTGCCTGGATAGCCTTCTGAGTATTTATTGGTTAAAACGCTGCCTAAGGCCTCGAGGACGGCCAGGGAGACGAAGTTTTCCGAAGCGATCATTTCCAAGCCGGATCGCTGCCGTTCGAGCTCGCGCTCGAGAATGTCAACGACGGCTGGGTCGTGGGTAGGGAGATAGCGCATATTAGCCTCGATCCCTCAGCCCGACGTAGACGAAGTATAGGAGGAGCGCCAGCGGAACGAGAAGCAGCGGCTTGAGCGTAGCTGGGGCATGGGGATCGATCTTTATTGTTGGCGGTGAGGAATTAGTGTCGGTCTGGGATTGGTCATTGCTCGAGTTTGTGGTAACCGACATGGCCGGGCGGCGGTCAACCACCAGAAAAAAGGACGATAAAATTATAATTAGGAGAACCGTGATGATGAAGCGTTTCATGTCCGAGGTCCCGGCTGTCGGATCTTCCGGATTAATAAAATAGCAGCGCCACCCGCGATGACGATGCTGACAAGCAGGGGGAGACGGGCGCCTAGAATAAGTGGAACGCGGTCAATGCGTAGGGATTCAGCCGCCATCCGGACAATCGATTCAGCCATAAAGTAGACCAGCGCAATCATACCGGCCGGAAGAAAGAAGGTGCCTTTGCCAGAACCGTCGCGTGACCGCCGGGCTCGGCGGTGGAGCATGATGAGCGCGGCAAAGACCAGAAACGAGCCAACAGACTCGTACAGGAAAGTTGGGTGAAAGTATTGGGATGTGAGGTACAGAGGGGGACGGTTCAGCGGTTCAATCGGAATACCCCAGGGCAGGCCGGTCGGACGTCCGAAGAGCTCCTGGTTGAAGTAGTTGCCCCAGCGGCCGATCGCTTGTCCGATCGCCACCGCCGGTGCGGCCAAGTCTAGGAGAAGCCAGGCGGACAGTTTTTTCCGGCGGGCGAAGAGAACGATGACGATCAGTCCGGCCAGCAGCGCTCCGTGAATCGCCAAACCACCATTCCATATTTTCACTATATCGAGCGGATGAGCGACGTAGAAACTCCATTCATTCAGCACGTGATAAATGCGCGCGCCGACGACGCCGGCGATGACTAACCAAAAAAACAATGTTTCCAGGTCGGCCACGTTAAGTCCGTAGCGCCGACCGAGACTACGGAACGTCAGGTAACCGGCTAGCGCACCGAGCGCCAAGAACAAACCGTACCAATGAACGGTAAACGGTCCGAACGTGGCCACGATCGGTTGCGGGTTGTAGGTATGGAGAAAAAATGCGGCCATAAGCGATTGCATTTGTGAGCCTACTGAAATTTTCCGTTTCTGTCCACCCCGCGCCATTTTCCAAAGGCGCAGTCTGTGGTAGAGTATTGTATAGAGTAACTTTCACCGAGCCCCACGGGAAGCTGCGGGTAGAAGCCCGCGGGGGAACGTATAAATGTCCCGTCCCAGGAATCGTCAGAGAGGCCACGGTCAGGAGGCCGTGGAGCTGGGTTCACCAAGGAGTTTAAGCCATGAAACTAACAACTTTTCTCGGGGCGTTTTTGGCGGTGATGATGTTGGCTGCCAGCAGTGCGGCGGCCTTGACGATTAATTCTGAACAGACCGTCATCATTGATAGCGCCTCATCGATAAAAGACGTGTTCGCCGGCAGCGGCGGGACAGTCGATTTGGCCGGTTCATTTGCCGACGATGTTTTTGTGGGTGGAGGAACGGTCACCGTCTCCGGACCGGTAGCTGGCGATCTTTTCGTTGGCGGCGGCACCGTGAAAGTAACCGGCGAGGTGAAGGGAAGCGTCCGGGTGGCTGGCGGTACGTTGGAACTGGACGGCCGAGTGGGCAGAAACGCGACACTGTTCGGCGGAACGATTTCTCTCGGGAAAAACGCGGATGTTGCCGGAGAAACGATTATTTTCGGCGGCAACGTCACGATCGACGGTCACGCCGGAAAATTAATTCAGGCCTGGGGCGGAAGTTTCCGGTTGAACGGATCGTCCGATTCGGACGTGCGACTGTATACGTTCGATGACTGCGGACGATCTCCGTGCGTGAGCGTTGGGCCAAATGCGGCGATCAAGGGAAATTTTACATATACGGCATCGCAAGACGCCCGCATTGACGGCCAGGCCAAGATTTCCGGGCAAATCGAACGGAAAGAAATTGCCATTTCCGCGAAGGAAACGAAGAAATTGATTCGCCAGATTTTCACCGTCGGAAGGTTATGGAGTCTCTTTTCCTTGCTGGTCGTCGGTCTGCTGATCGCTCTGTTGTTGCCGCGAACGGTGCGCCAGGTAGCTGCCACAATGGTCAAACGCGTCGGCCCGACGGTCGGGTTTGGGGCGCTCATCTTTTTTGCTACTCCCTTAGTCCTCATCCTGCTGGCATTAACGCTCATCGGCATCCCGCTGGCGTTGATTCTGGCCGGGTTGTACATTGTCGGTCTGTATACGTCGCAGGTCTTTCTTGGATTTTTCGTCGGCGACACGATTATTCGGCGTTTCCGACGGACGCCGCCGGCCGAAGGAAAGCCGCTGTCCGTGCTGTGGCCGACGCTCCTGGGCATCGCCGTGTTGTCGGTGGTGTTCGATTTCGCTCTGGGTATCGGCGGCCTGACTGAGGGCCTGGGATTTGTCGGGAACTTCATAATTTCAGTCATCCGGCTGTTCCTCTTGCTCTGGCCGTTCGGGGCGTTGGTGCTGGTGAAGTGGGGGTATGTGAGGGAAAAAGAGGCTTAGAGGTTTGGAGGTTTGGAGGTTTAGGGGTTTGGCAGCTTACTAACAAGCTAATCCGCCAAACCGCCAACGAGCTATATATGATCGGCGTTTTTGATTCCGGGGTTGGCGGGCTTTCGGTATTGCGGGAGATGCGAAAAGCATTGCCGCAATCTGATTTCTTGTATTTCGGCGACACGGCCAACGTGCCGTACGGCGGTCGCAAAGACGAGCACGTCAGGCAGCTGAGCGAGGCGGCGGTTCAGCGCTTATTGAAGTTTAACCCCGACCTAGTGGTGGTGGCGTGCAACACGGCAACGTCCATTGCCATCAATCAGCTTCGCCTGGATCATACGAAACTTCCGATCGTGGGCGTGGTTCCGGTTTTGAAAACCGCGGCCGAGCAGACGAAGACGAACAAAATAGCGGTCCTAGCCACCGTCGCCACGCTGACCAGCCGAACCTACGCCGACCTCAAAGAACAGTTCGCTCGCGACGTTGAGGTTTTGGAGTTAGCCCTGCCTGAATGGGTGCTGCTGGTTGAGCGCGGCATCCTCGATGGACCGGAAGTGCAGCAGTCAGTGCAGCAGGCGGCTGAACGGATCCGGTCGTCCGGCGCTGACATCGTGACCTTGGGTTGCACGCACTTTCCGTTTCTGCGGCCAACGATTGTGGCGGCAATGCCCGGAATTGAGGTATTGGATTCCGGCCCGGCCGTGGCGCGACAAGTAGTGCGAGTCTTGACAGCAAACCAAAAACCACCTGATCAGTCGAAGGCAGGCAGCGTGACGTACCTGTGCTCGGGTGATCCGGCAGCCTTCAGTCAAGTGGCAACGAGGTTGCTCGGCGAGACGGTGTCAGCACGTAAGGCGTAATAAAAGACTGAGGCAGGTTCGCGTTGACGCTGCGAACCTGCCTCGGGGTGTTGACGAGCTGTTCCGGATTGCTCCGGGAGTTATGACGTAACCGCCTCGGGACGCGCTTCTGGCCTGTGCTTCTTCCGACGGCGGGCCTCGATCTTTCCTTCATGTTCGTTGATGAGGTTGACCGCGGGCGAAAGTGGATTGCCGGTCACGTTGCTGAACGGTGTACTGAGGTTCTCTGCCTCCTGATGAGCCCAGCCGGCCAGTTCGCGCAGCCACTGGCGCATGGCCTGGCCGCGCGGCGTGAAGCCGAGTCCAGCTTTGTCCTCGGCCACGGCCTGGTGGTGCTCAGCCAGTCTCGTCCCGAGCCGTTGCAGGAACTCTTGGACTCGCTCGCCGCGGAGCGCCAGAGTGGGCAGATGATGAAGCGAAGGGAGTTCACAGACGAGCACGGCGGCCATGTCCCGATCAACGGTCAGCAACCACCGCTCTTTCCGCGTCAACCAGGTATTACTACCAAGGGTAATGCAACCGCGGGCTTCATGAATCACTTGCCATTCAGAAGGCCCGTATCCTACGGTCTTCCGCCATGGGCCGTAGTGCCTGGTGAACAGCGCTCGTCCGGTCTTGGACTTGTGACCGAGGTGACGGTGGAGGCAACCGTCAACGACCTCCATGGTCATGGGCCAGCCGATGAGGTAGCAGCGGATGTAGCTCGGCAGCCAGAGGAAGAGGAGAGTGACAACAGTTGAAACTACGGCGAACAGGCCGCAGAACACTCCGAGCAGTGCCCAGCCCAGCACCATGATCGCGGTGTCTACTCCGCTCACCATCGGTGGCACTTTACTAAGCAAGAAGATCCACCAGACGGCCACGAGGGCAAGTATGAACCATTTGATGTCGATGCGGAGCGCATTCAGGACACGAGTCAACCAGTCGTCCTGCTTTGAGATCGTGGCGGCGGTTTCGCACTCCGGACAGCCCTTCGCGCGCTGTACTTCCATGTTTTGTTCCTCCTGTCCAGTAGGCCCACATGTCCTACTGGCGGAAGTGCCAAGGCCGGCCGTTTTCCGGTCATTCGACCGGATTTTCCGTCCGAGGCGGGTTGTGTAACGATCGTTCTGGTCCCTCCAGAACTGGTGCAACCCTAAACGAACCTGACGTTGGTGTCAAGCGCCCGCACGGTCGCCTTTGCAACTTTGTAGGCCTTGGACAAAACGCCGATAAATCGGCACGCTACAAGATCGATATGACGGGCGACGGTGCGGGCCTCCTACATTTTTTGAAGCGAAAAAATTTCACTGAGCCTCGGGTTTTGTTTGTCTTTTTCCGACACGTCATCCGGGCCAACCGGTAGCGGCCAGTTGATGGCCAAGGTCGGGTCGTTGTACGCGATGCTTGGGTAGCTAATGCCCGGCTGCCAATGAGCGTTGACCAAGTAGCCATAGACCGCTCCATTGCTAAGGACTTGATAAGCGTTGCCAAGTCCGCGGCTGATAAACAAGGCCTTGGTTTCGTCTAATGTAAAAGTCCGAACTTGTTTAAAAGTTATTGAATCAGGCCGGAGATCTACAATGACCGCAAAGACTTCGCCAGTGATGACATGAGCGTATTTGTCCCAGGGTTCGGCGTGAATGCCGCGGACAATTCCGCGACGGAGGTTCTCCGAGATGTTCCATTGGACCGGGTTGAGGCGCGGCAAACCCAGAGCTTCCAGATTTTGCGCATGGAACGCCTCGCGGAACGAACCGCGACTATCCTCATGAACAACGAGATTTATTAGATACAAACCCTTGAGGTCGGCGGGGGTGACGGTAAGGTTCATAGCAGTGATTAACTAGCCTTGGCATGATAGCGAATGTGAAGTGTGAGCACAATCATATGTGGGGTAATAAAAGTTGGGGCAGGCCCGCATTGATGCTGCGAACCTGCCCTGTCGTGTTGTTCTCGAACCGTCTCCCTCAGCTGCGGGCGATCGCTCGCAGGCGCTCGGTCGCGGTTGTACCGAAGGGGATGAGTCGGGCGATTGGTCGGCCGTGTCTGATGACCTGGTAGTGCTGCCCACCGTTCGCGTGCCAAACGCACCGCGCCGCATCCCTGCTCAGCTGTGTGACAGTGAGCGCCTTGAATTGGCGCGCTGGCGAAGGACTGGGCATCGGGGTGAGCAGCGCCATTGGCTCGCCGTACCGGCATAGGACAATCGACTCACCGGCCGCCACTCGCTGCAGGAGCCGCCCCGGCGTGCGGTAGAGCTGCCCGTAGTTCACGTGCGATTCTGATTGAAGGTGCATCGCGGAACCCCCTTTCCTTTGGTTCGTGAACTGAAACTTACGGTTGGTTATCCCAACCAGGGAGCCATGAAAGAGCGAAAGTACTTTACCGGACGTTAGGAGCGACGTCAAGCGCCCCGCACTGTCGCCCGCCTATTCTATGCTGTCACCCTGAGAACGCTCAGGGTCTCCGATCATCAAGTGAGGAGATCCTGAAACAAGTTCAGGATGACATTATAATAGGCGACAGTGCGGGGCGCGGTTACTTTACGATAGTAATGGCGCGCTTCTTGGTGACTTTCCCGCCGTCTTTGTTGGTGATGGTGACGTCGTGCTTGCCAGCGGCCAGGTTTTTTCGCGGGATGACGGCTTTGAGCTTGGTGCTGGACAGGCGCGTAACCTTTGAGGATTTGACCTTTCCGACTTTAACGGTCGGCCCGGCTTCAAATTCAGTGCCGGTAAGGGTGATGGTGAAGGTGCCTGAGGTTTTGCGCTTGAAGCGGCCCGGTTGGACCTTGGTGATAGTTGGCTTTGAAATCTCATCAACCGGCACCGTGGTTGATTTAACCGTAACCGTGCCGTCAGCTTT
>JACQKH010000065.1 GCA_016204585.1 Candidatus Kerfeldbacteria bacterium | reverse complement strand
TGGTCGAAAAACTCATGGAAAAACGAATCCGAAAAGGTCTCACTCAAGAAGCTCTCGCTCGTCGCATCGGCACAAAACAATCAGCCATCTCCCGGCTCGAACGGGGAGAATATAATCCGACGCTCGCGTTCTTGAGAAAAGTGGCCGCCGGCCTAAACGCAAGATTAAAGATCACGGTTACGTAGTTTCTCCGCACATCTTGGCTATCGAATCCCATGAGTTTTTTTTCGTAAACCGAGGGCAGATGAGCTGATTTAGCACCAGTTTCTCGAAATCGGCTCATAGGACGCGGGTTTCTGGAGATTCGACCCCGCACCGAAATGGTGCGGAGCGAGGTTCCAGCGATCCCATAGTGACGTCCTTAGGTACGGTAACAAAAACCCACCTTTTGTGGTTTTTTTGGGTTGGTTCGAAAGTATAAAAAATTCAGGGGCCGCAGACGTTGTTCTGTCCTTGGCCCCGTCTTTGCGCTCGTTTGTGGAAGACTCAACCCTCTGCCCAAACGAGTATGTCATCGGACTGCCGCTTCTTGCCGCGGGGGAACTTGTCACATAGAAACCATCTGCGCACTGTCGGATCCACGTCTTCGCGGAAGTATACGTAGGTGACTGGCAGCCAGAAGTGGCTGTTGCGGGCACGCCGGAAGCGGTGATGGGTGATAGTGGACAGAAGCTCCACCGCAAGTCGGGCCTCATCCCACCGTTCCGCAAACCTTGCAGCCTCGGCAGGTAGTCTGATAACCGTGATTTTGCCAACCTGCTCGACAATGAGCAGAAAGACCCCATCAACGTGGCACTCAATGAAGTTCACGCGCTTGAGGTTGTCTTCGGTCAGTTCGGCATTTTCAATAGCCACGTCATCTTTCACGTTGACCCCCACTCGTGAGTGTTTTTGCAATCCAGCGGCTTCTTAAAGAGCTGGGCCACCTTATCAACTCAAAAACAGCGAGTCAAGTGCCCCGGGAGTAGGATTTGAACTCACAAGACAAAATAAAGAACCCCTTGACGCATTCCGGCGAGGAACGGGGGTTCGTACGGCGATCAGGGATCGCGAATGTGCAGGGCTGTCGACGTCACTCCAGGGCGCCGATGATAATGTCTTTGGCGATTTCCCGCTCTCGCATAGGGAGACTGTTGACCTTCGTGATGAAGGCCTTCAGCTCCTCGATGAGAGCGAGAAGGTGAAGGGCGTTCGCCTTGCGTTCCGGTGAACGCACTTGAGGGACGTGACCGGAGGCTGGGGACTCGGGCGAAGCAACGATTGGTGTATCGGGAAGGGTTTTCCCACCCAACGCGAGGCGCTCCCCGCTACACTGCTGCCACAGGTGCAGCTCCTTGACCGTGCGCTTGAGCCAGCGCCCATCCAGTTTCGAGGACACGCCACGCTTGTAGAGTTGCTTCCAGATCGTGACGTTATTCATCGTCACGAGTGAGGTGCTGACACCGGCACCTGTGGCAACTGCCTCCGCCTTACGCGGAATCCAGTCACCGTTGAGTCCGTAGAACCTGCGGAAGAGGTCCTGGTTCCGTTCGCTAGTGACCTCGGGAAGCAACGCGTGAATCCGCTCTATATGCTCGAGTCCGGGTGGTGACTGGGCAGAGTCCGTCGGCGCCTGCTTCGTCGGGCGTGGCGGTGACTCCGTCCGTATGGGCCGACGTTCCCCGAGAGCCATATCGATACCTCCGTCCTGATATGGCGTTGTGTCCGCCAGGTCTTGAAGTTGGTTGACTGCGTTGACAAGCCACGTCACCATCTCATTCGAACGGATGCCTTCAATCCTGACCTGCGAGAGTCGGGCATCGACGATCTGACGGATGCGTTCGCGAGTTACTCCGAAGACTTCTGCTACGGCATCGAGCGTCCTTCGGCGGTATCCATCATCCAGCCCGTAACGCATGGCCACCATCTTCCCGTCGCGCTCGGAAATGGCACACACTTGCGCGAGCACGGCGTCGACCTTCTCCTTCACGAGCAGTAGCTCTTGGCGACCTTCGGCGAGACGTTCCGAGGAGACTAAGTTCATGTTGACGATGAAGTCGCCCAGCACGCTGCCAGCATCCCCGTCGTCACCAACAGGTTTGTCCAGCGACGTTGGGTGATTGCCGTCCCACGCGAACATCTGGACGATACGTTCCTCGTCGCAATTAAGTGCTGAGGCAATCTCGCCTGGCAGGGGTGCTCGTCCAAGCTCCTTAAGGAGCTTGGATTCAGCCTTGCGCATCATTCGGATGTCTTCGAGCGCGTGGACTGGCACACGGACCAAGCGATCCTTGTCCGCGAGTGCTCTGGTGATCGCTTGTCGGATCCACCAGGTAGCATACGTCGAGAATTTGAACCCCCGCTTGTAGTCGAACCTCTCGACGGCGGTGATCAGGCCGACGTTTCCTTCCTGGATGAGATCCAGCAGACCCAGCGCATGTCCGTGGTAGCGCTTGGCAATAGAGATGACGAGCCGCAGATTGCTCTCGATGAGCTTCTGCCGGGCGCGTTCGTCGCCAGCGTCCTTTCGCTTGCCGAGTTCCCGCTCATCTTCGAATGTGAGCAGCTTGAAGCGTCCAGCTTCGCGGAAGTACCTTGTTACAGCGTCCGCTGCTTCCGGTAGGTCGTACTCAGATGAGCGGGATTGACCATCGGCGAGGGTATGACTGTACACCCCGCCCTGGACGACCCGCGCCGGAGGATTCTCTTCATCCAGCTTGATCTTCATGGTTGAACGCTCCTTCCCTGGGTGTCCGGGGCGGACTGGTGAATGGTTGACCGCAATGGGCTACAGAAACAGACCGCAGCGCCGAGGCCGGATCGTCACGATCCAACATCGACGCTGCGGTTGTTCACCGAGGGCAGAGCGCTATCGCCTACTTGTATATCGGTGCGTCTTGTAATGAGCGAATAGCACTACCATAGCAAGCAGCAGTGTAATGTCAATAACCACAGGGGACCACATGCCTGTCGCCTCACTCCTTGTGATATGCCTTGTGATTTGGGGACTTCCAGGGTCTAAGGCAGGCATGGGATGGAGGTAAGTTTTGACGTACCAAAAACCTACCGCCAGAATCTTGGGAGTAGGTTTTTGGCTCTCGGGGTTATCAGTTTGAACCGCGTGCTTTGACTAGCTCAGCACCGCGTCCTTGGCTGCTTTGGCCACTCGCCCCTCGACTCGGCGCGCCATGCGCACCTCTCTCGGGACGCGTTATTCAAGAACGGCTTGAGAGAAGAAAAATATCTTTAGCTTAAAACCGCATCTTTTGCAGCTTTGGCCACGCGGAATTTCACCACCGTTTTGGCCGGGATCTGGATCTCGGCGCCGGTCGCTGGGTTGCGGCCTTTGCGGGCGGCGCGGTTCTTTTTCAAGAACTTGCCCAATCCCGGGAGGGTGAATTCACCGACCCGCTTGGCCTCGCTGTAGGCGGTCTGGACCATCAGGTCCATGAGCGCGGCTACGTCTTTTCGGCTGTGCCCGGACTTCTCGGCCAGGTAGTTGAGAAGCTGGGACTTGTTCATGGGCTTATCTGCCATGGTTTGTTCCTTCCTTGGTTAAATTAGATAATATTCGACTTGTGGAAAAAGTATACCCAGCAGTACAAGTTTCGTCAATCTTGAATAGATTTGTGAGCTCTTGTTTTTTGAAACTAAAAAAACGTAGCATGAGAGGTTGATTGTACTGCTGGGTGTAGCAAATACTGGGGTTTGCGCAACTTCCGTCAAAGGCCATGGTCTTAAAGAGCCTGGAGGTTGAGGATGGATGAAGGCGGGGTAGCATCGGCGGCTGAGCAGCTCTGACTTGCGGGGGGCTGGCTGACAGTTGTACCGCAGCTATTCGTGTCCGTACAGGTCCTTGTTTGTTGATCATTTGAGCAGGCCGACCAGGCCGTGCAGGTCCAATTCTCGATGCAGGGACTGACGCACGACTGGGTCAGTGCCGGTTGCGACGCCGTTGTTCCGCAGTTGTTGACGTCAACGCAACTGCGACTCTGTAGGCTGTTCACGCACGGCGACCACGGGCCGCACGACCAGTCTTCGGTGCAACTGGCAGCTTGGTACGGAAAGGCGCCGGCGTCAGTCCCGCCCTCGCCAACCCCGATGGCCGCTGAACTTGCTTGGAGATGAAAATCACCAGTGTAGACGTTGACGAATCTTGGATTGCCATAGACAGAATTCGCGTCGTCAGGATTGGCGGCGGATTGCCAGCTTGCCAGGCTTCCCTGCGGGCTGAAGACCGTGGAGCTGCTAGTGCTCCAGAAAAGGTTGCGGTCACCGGTGTAACGAGCGAAAGACCACTGTCCGACCGCCAGCGCGCTTTGTTCAGCGGCGGCCACGATGTTGCTTGAGAAAGTATCAGCCGTCCGGTTATTGGGGTAGTCGAAAAAGAGCGCGGGCGAACTGCCGGCGTTAAAAAAAGTATTGTGTTTGAAGATATTGCCGTTGGATCCGTCGTTCATCAGATTGGCGGTACCGCTAGTATTGGTCCAGAAGATGTTGTTCTCGAAAACATTTCCCGGACCGGGTGATTGCAGGTTTAAGGCAAGGTCGTTGTTAGATCGGACAAAGTTGTTTTGCCAGACGTTGTTTTGCGGATGATGTTTTCCGGAATTCCCGGACGTGATATTGATCCCGCCGAAGTCTCCGTTTGGGTCAGCCACCCAAATATTGTTGTTGGTAAAAGTCGAGTTATCGGTTTCGTCGCGAATGCGGATTCCCTGGGCCAGGCCGGTGGCTTGAACGGTGTTGTTAGAGAAAATAATGTCCGCGGTGCACTGTAGAAAAACGACCATTGGTTCGTCGCAAGTTGGCTGGCCGGCCGCGCCGCAAACATGATCGCTGATCATGGTGTTGTTTGTAATCACGTCGGCGGTCGATGGGCAGGGCGAAGCATCGCCGGCCGTGAAGATCACAACTTTGTTGGCGGCGCTGCGGATGGTGTTGTTAGTCAAGACGACATGGTCAACGTTGTTTGGATCGCCGGCCGAGCCAGTGCCGACAAATGAGATGGTGTCGAGGGTGCTGTCTTTGACAGTGATATTGTCGCCGTAGAAATCGTTGACCGCGGCCAGGTCGGAGTTGGCGACGGTGACAGAGTCAGACGAGTCGCCATTGATGTAGACGTCGCTGTTTGAATTCAGGTTACGCACGGTCAGGCCGGATTTCAGGTAGTTGAAGACGGCGTGACCGCTGCCGGTGACGGTAACGGTTTTTCCGTTGCCGTTGATGGTGACGTTATTCGCCCCGACTCTCAGGCAGTCGTCGTTGGTGGAGGCTAGGTTTGATTGGAGGATGACGCTGCCGGTGACGGTGCCGCAAGAGGTGATCGGGGTCGGTGATTGAGCCCGGACTCTGTTCATCAAATGTATTCCGGTGATGATCGCCGAGGCGGTGATAATGATGGAAATAAAAACGATCGTTTTACGCGGAAATTTCCGAAACGAAGTTTGCTCGGTGACGCTCGTAAAAAAATTCATGCCAATATCAAGTATAGCAGATTGGATAGTTGCCGGACACTGGGCAAATCGGCTGGTCAGAGAGTATACTTTATTATATGGATTCGGTTTTTCTTCTGGCCCTGCTGGCCAGCATAATTTCCAGTCTCGGTGGACTGGCCGGCGGGTTCCTGCTCCTGGCTCGGCGGGATATGGCCAAGAAGCTGTCCCACTACCTGATCGGTTTCGCCGCCGGAGTGCTCTTAAGCGTTTCGTTCAATGATTTGTTGCCGGAGTCGCTAGCCAGCGCGCCGACGGTCGAGCGCGCCCTTGGATACATCCTGCTCGGGGTTATCATCTTTTTTCTGACTGAGCGTTTTATCGCCTTCTCACACCGCCACGAGGCCGACGCGGAACCTGAAGAAGGCGACGCCGTCGACCTACAGCGCGTGCGTCCGCTGGTGATCGCCGGAGATTCTCTCCATAATCTGATCGACGGCATCACGGTCGCCATCACCTTCGTGGTCAGCGTTCCGGTCGGCATCGCTACGGCGGTGTCGGTCTTGCTGCATGAGTGGCCACAGGAGATTGCGGATTTTTCCGTGCTTCTGCGAAGCGGGATGGCCCCGCGCCGAGTTCTGGCAGTAAATTTTTGGTCGTCACTCGTTGCACCGTTCGGCACGGTGGTCGGTTACTTGTTCGCCACCAACATCACGGCCATTCAAGTTCCGCTCCTCGGTATAGCGACCGGAAACCTGCTCTACCTGGCGCTAGCCGATCTCATTCCTCACCTGCACCACGAGCGTCGTCCAGCCCAGGCCCTCGTCCAATCACTGTTGTTCCTTCTCGGTTTGAGCGTTTTTTACTTCATTCCGCTCTAAGCTGATGGATCGGGGCGTGAGCCAACTCGAACAATTCCGGCGGCAGAAAGACGACTTCATGCGCGAACCAGATTCGCCGATCGCGCCGGCCGATCGCGTGACGTTCATCGGACTGAAGTATTTTCCTGACAACCCGGCGCTGGCGTTTGACCTCGAGCTCGATACCCAGGTTCCGAATGATCAGATCACGATGGAGACGAGCGACGGCCGGAAGAAGACTTATACCAGAGCCGGCCGGGTTAACTTCGCGGTTGCCGGACAGCCGGCCACCCTCAGCGTATACGAAGATGAGCATGGATATTTCATGCCGTTCCGCGATGCCACAAGTGGCCTGGACTCGTATGCCGCCGGTCGCTACCTTGAACCGGAAATGGTGAATGGGAAACTGCACGTGGATTTCAACTACGCCTACAATCCTTACTGCGCGTACAGCGAACGATACTCTTGTCCACTTCCGCCGGCGGAGAATTGGCTAAAGGTGCCGATTCGGGCTGGAGAGAGAAAGTTCAAGGATTAAAGATTTAGGATTTAAGGTTTAAGATTTCAGGTTGCTTATGAGGCGTCGTGAGATTGTGATTGGTGCCGTTGTCGTATTCATTGTTGGTGCATCCCTTGCATTTTTTCAGCGCGTCGCCATTCGGGATGCGTTCACGGGGAAGCCGGACGTGCCGGCGGCGGTTGAGCGGGCGGCGGTCGTGGCGGACGTCAACGCCAACACTGGAAATACGAATACCGCGGGAGAGCCAGAGCCGCTTCCGGTCGCAGTCAATCTAAAAGTTCCGTTCACCAGCCAGGCGCCCGACGCAAACTGGGATCAGGACCACGAGGAGTTTTGCGAAGAAGCGGCGGTGCTGATGGTCGGACGGTACTGGCAGGACCGCACGATTGAGGGGAAAAGCGACGCCGAAGCCGCCCTGCAGGAGATCAAGACGTTCGAGCTCAAAGAATTCGGGTTTTACTACGACACTACGGCCGCCGAGACCGCGAGGATTCTCGAAAATCTGTATGGACTGCGTGTGGAGATTATTGCAGATCCATCACTCGACGACATTAAGCGCGCCGTCGCCTCGGGAAATCCGGTCATTGTTCCGACGGCCGGCCGCCAGCTCGGTAACCCGAACTTCCGACGGCCGGGTCCGGTGTACCACAACCTGGTAATCAAGGGTTATACTGCTGACGGAAAATTGATTACGAACGATCCGGGGACGCGCAAGGGCGCGGATTATTTGTACTCGGCCGAGGTTGTGTTGAACGCCATGCACGACTGGGTACCGGCCGGAGAGCGGACCGTACCGCGAAATGGAGATGTGGGGGAGGGGAGAAAGGTCGTGATTGTGGTGAGGGGGAGTTAGGAGTTAGGGGGTTGAATTATGAATTACGAATTATGAATTAAGAAGTAAGGGATTGTTTTTGTTACTGTTTGTTTATATGATACATTTGTGCTGCGGCCATCATTCGTAATTCTTGCTTCTTTATTCGTACTACTCGGCGCCGGCTGCCAGCCGCGGTCGAGTGCTGATGTTTTTCCGCAGCCGAAAGTGGGAAGTGTGGCAATCTTTCAGGAGCATCCGCGTTGGAACATTCGCGGAATCGTCAGCGTTGTTGATGAGCGGACACTGCGTTTTGAGCGTTTTTCGTTCACCGGCGACGGATTGCGCGTGGATCTTCGATTGCAAAAAAACAAAACGCTGGTAGCGATTCTGCGCGATATCACAACAAGTGTTTACGATAACTCAAGTTTTGAGGTCAAACTGCCAGATGGCGTGACTGTGAATGATTTCAACCTGGTGACCGTGTTCAGTCCTGATCTGGGAACGTCGGTGAGTGGGGCAGAATTTAGCTTATAGCTTTTAGCTGATAGCTTATAGGGGGTTTTTGTTTGCCGTTGGCGTTTGTTTTTTTGTTCCTTGGAGGATTAAGTTTGTAGGTTGTAGGATTTAGGTTGGGCTGGGGGAGCAGATTAGGTAGTTAGAGTTAGGAGTTTGACAGCGGACCTTCAACGGGGTATGCTGGTATTGCTTATTGATAACGATTCTCAGTAAAGGGAATCATGAATTACGAATCAAGAATTATGGTGTTTCGGCACACGCCGCAGCGGATGCTGGTTTTGCGGACGGTAAAAGCCAGTCGCCAGTTTCAGACGGCGGTGGACGTGTTTCGCGCGGTGAAGCAGCAGTTTCCGCGAATCGGGTTTGCCACGGTCTACCGCAATCTCAACCTCCTGCGAAATCGCGGAGAAATTTTTGGTTTTAAAGACAAGGACGGCGTGCGTCGCTTTGCCGGGTTCGTGTTTCATAGCGCCACGTTCACTTGCGAACGGTGCGGTCGGGCGGCGCCAGTCAATCTCAAGAGATTCGACGAGCAAGTCCAGGCAGCGCTGCCGCGGAGAACCGTCTATTTTTCGCGTTTGGAGGTCCGCGGTCTCTGTCCTGAGCATGGCCGATTGGCGACGAAGTGAAAACCAATGTCCGCGAGTTGCGAGTGGGGACGAGAGCGCCGGCGTTCGCATTAGCCGATGAAACTGGTAAGGTGCACGAACTTGATCAGTATAAAGCGAAAAGTGATGTCGTCCTTATTTTCTATCCGGGCGACGACACGCCGGGTTGCACGATGCAGCTGTGCGCAGTACGAGACGACATTGCCAAGTTCCGTCAGCGCCAGGCAATCGTCCTGGGCGTCAACCAGGCGGATGCCGAATCGCACAAGCGCTTCATTGCCAGGTACGGCCTGAAGAACCCGCTGCTGGTGGATGAGGGTAGGCGGGTAGCCAAACTCTACGGCGCGATCGGTACGTTTTTCGGGCACGAAACTACGAAGCGAACGGTCGTTATCATCGACGTGAAGGGCGTGGTGCAGTACTACAAGCACGGTCTGCCACCAAACAGCGAACTGTTTGAGGTTCTCGATTGGGTGAATAAGGGGAATATGAATTAGGAAGTATGAATTATGAATTATGGGGTATGAATTATGAATAATGAGAAAACGGAATGACGCAGGGGACGGTCGTTTTCGTTTTCCGGGGCGATGAAGTGCTTCTGGCAATGAAGAAACGTGGTTTCGGCAACGGACGGTGGAATGGTTTAGGTGGTAAAGTGCATAACGGTGAAACGCCAGGGCAAGCGGTGGCGCGAGAGGCCAAAGAAGAAGCGGGAATTGATGTGGTTGTCGGAAAACCACTTGGGACAGCAACGTTCTACAACTCTTCAAAGGGCGATTGGGTGGTGGACATTTTCGCCACCGAACAGTTTTCCGGTGAGCCGGTGGAGACCGAGGAGATGAAACCGCAGTGGTTTAATGTCAAAGAGATTCCGTACGACCAGATGTGGGATGATGATAAATTCTGGTATCCCTGGTTGTTCAAGCGCCAGCCATTTCGAGCCGAGTTTTGGTTTGGACCGGATGAGAAAGTGGTTCGTCACGAAATTGCCAAGCTATGAAGCAGGCGGAGGTTGGGTGAAGTACTCAATCAGACAACGTCATAAAGTGGGACAAAAACGACGACCTCCGAAACGAGCGAACGTAATGCAACGGGCGAAGTGGTGGAAGCAGCAACGGCGCCGCAATCCGTCAACGGTCATTCCATACGGCATTCGCAAAATAATTGAGGAGAGTTTTGGATCATGAACAGCTTGAACATTAATAATCTGCACGTCTCGGTCGAGGGGAAGGAAATACTCAAAGGCGTGACGTTGTCGGTGAAGACCGGTGAAGTGCATGCCCTGATGGGCCCGAACGGGTCGGGCAAGAGCACCTTGGCGCACGTCTTGTTGGGACATCCGCGCTACAAGGTCACCAGCGGTTCGATTACCTTCAAGGACCAGAACATATTGTCGTTGACGCCGGAAGCCCGCGCCAAGCTCGGCTTGTTCCTGTCATTCCAGTACCCGATGGAAGTGCCGGGCGTGTCGTTCACGAACTTTTTGCGGACCGCCTACAACAACACGCGTCGGGAAAAAGACAACCCGATTTCAGCGGTGGACTTTGTGAAAATGCTTCGTGAGAAGGCCGAGATGTTGGGTTTGAAAGAAGAGTTTTTCCGGCGGCCGGTGAACGAGGGTTTTTCCGGCGGCGAGAAAAAGCGGTCAGAGATTTTTCAGCTGGCCGCGCTCGAGCCAACGATGGCTGTGCTCGACGAAACTGATTCTGGCTTGGATATTGATGCGTTGAAGGCGGTCGCGACCGGCATCAACGCCCTGCGTTCGCCTGACCGCGGTTTCTTGGTAATCACGCACTACCAACGATTGCTCAATTTCGTGAAACCCAACTTTGTGCACGTGCTGGTGGACGGCAAGATTGTGGCATCGGGGGATAGACGATTGGCCTTGACGTTGGAGGAAAAAGGCTACGGCTGGATTTCCAAGGATGAGAAGAAGGTAACTGCATGAATGTTCATATCGCAATTCCGACCAAAGATATTCAAGCCTCAAAAGCCTTTTACGAGCGGCTGGGCTTTTCGGTTGCGAAAGAGTATGCCAAACCTGGCGACCAGTTACAGATCATCCGCATGAGTCATCAAGGACAATACATTTTGGAGTTAATGGCACATGCCGCCGCGCAAGATTTTTCTTATGCGCACCGGCCAGAATTGCTCCATATTGGCGTGATAGTGGAAAATATTGAAAGCACTCTTGAACAATTGCAAAGAAGCGGAGCGAAATTACTTAAACCAATTACAGCCGGTGCGGCAGTAAAAAGATTTGCTTTTGTGGCGGATCCGAGCGGGTATCCGGTCGAATTGGTTGAGGAGTAGAATGCCAACCAACGCCCAAGCAAGACTGGCTCAAAAACTCAACGCCTACCCCTTCGGCTTTTCTATGCCCGAGCGGTCGGTCTTCAAGACGCCGAAAGGGTTGAGCGCCGACGTGGTGCTGGCAATTTCGCGCTACAAAAAAGAGCCGGATTGGATGACCGCCTTTCGCTTGAAGGCCTACAGCATTTTCAAAGATAAACCGATGCCGACCTGGGGCGCAGATTTGTCGGACATTGATTTTGACAATATCTACTACTACCTGAAGCCGGTCAACAAGCAAGGCCGAAGTTGGGATGACGTGCCGTCGGAAATGAAGCGGACCTTCGACAAGCTCGGTATTCCCGAAGCCGAGAAAAAGTTTTTGGCCGGCGTCGGTGCGCAGTACGACAGCGAAGTCATCTACCACAGCGTTCGCGACAGCTTAAAGAAGCAGGGCGTGATTTTTACCGACATGGATACGGGCTTGCGTGAGTATCCGGAAATCGTCCAGCAGTACTTTGGCAAGCTGATCCCGCCGGCCGACAACAAGTTTGCCAGTTTAAACTCGGCAGTCTGGTCAGGCGGGTCGTTCGTCTACGTACCCAAAGGCGTGCACGTGACCATGCCGCTGCAAGCGTACTTCCGGATTAACGCCAAGAATATGGGCCAGTTCGAGCGGACGCTCATCATCGCCGAGGAAGGTTCGAGCGTGCACTACGTCGAAGGCTGCACCGCCCCGATTTACGCCTCTGACTCGCTCCACGCGGCCGTCGTGGAAATCTACGTGAAGCGCGGGGCACGCGTCCGCTACACCACCATTCAGAACTGGTCAAAGGACGTGTACAACCTCGTAACGAAGCGCATGCAGGTGCAAGAAGAAGGCGTGGGCGAGTGGATTGATGGCAACCTCGGATCGAAAGTGACGATGAAGTATCCGAGCGTGTACTTGGTTGGGAGAAAAGCACATGGCGAAGTGTTATCACTCGCTTTTGCCGGCGCGGGACAGCACCAAGACGCCGGCGGCAAGGCCATTCACAGCGCGCCAGAGACGACCAGCTTGATTACGTCGAAGTCAATCAGCAAAGACGGCGGTCGGACCTCATACCGCGGCTTACTGCATATTGCCAAGAGCGCCCAAAACGCTAAATCGACCGTTCGCTGCGACGCCTTGATTCTCGATCCGCAGAGTCGTTCGGACACGTACCCAACCATGAAAATCCGAGCCAAGAACGTGACGGTTGGGCATGAGGCGACCGTCAGCAAAATTGGCGATGAACAATTGTTCTACTTGCGCTCGCGCGGGCTGAAAGAGAACGAAGCTAGCGCGATGATTGTGAATGGGTTTGTTGAGCCGATCGTGAAAGAGCTACCGTTTGAGTATGCGGTTGAACTCAATCGGTTGATAAATCTTGAAATGGAAGGATCGGTAGGATGACCGGCAAACTAAAAAAACTTGAAGAACGAGTTCTTTCTCCAGGCGAAGGTTATGCGTTTGTTGGGAGCGTAGGGGATACTTTAAGGATAATTGACGAAGAAGGTCAGGAGGTCGCGGATTTGGTTGCATTTAATGTCGAAAATACGGACGAGAAACTTTCGGGGCCACAAACCAACAAATTGAACGCACATTTAAATCTGAAAAACGGTGATACTCTTTATTCGACCGATTGCCGACCAATGTTTAACATTACTAAGATTTCAAATCCCGCAGTACACTATAATTTTATTTTTTCTCCCTGCGGAGACATGGATAATAAAATTCGTTTTCCTCAGAGTTCTAATGGCCCAACCTGCTTAGGAGCGCTCAAAACCGTTCTACAACCCTATAAGATTGACTGGCGAAACCTCTTAGAGCCATTTAGTATGGGGCTGAATTTAGAGATACAATCTGACGGTGTTTTAGAAACGCGGCCACCCTTATCACGAGCTGGTGATTTCATTGAGTTGCACGTCATGATGAAATGCATTGTGGCGATATCAGCATGTCCTCAGGATCGTAACCTTTGCAATGGAGGCCATCCAACGCCAATCCGAATACAATGCAGTAAAGGGAGCGTGGGGTAGAGGTTTAGAGGCTTGGCGGTTTAGAGGTTTAGTTAGAATCATTTGACTTATGAGTGAGAAAAATTGGTTGCCACCTGAAGAGTACAAAAAATCGCTGCCTCGTAAGCGTGCGGCTGCTGGCATTCTGTTTTTCAACAGCAAGAAAGAGCTGCTTTCGGTCAAGCCAATCTACGCGGATCACTGGAAAATCGTTGGCGGCACGGTAGATGCTTATGAATCACCACTTGAGACGTGTATTCGTGAAACCTACGAGGAGCTGGGATTGGCGGTTGAGCCGCCTCGTTTTCTTGGCGTGGCTTACAAGCGTGAACGGTTGAAGGA
>JACQKH010000064.1 GCA_016204585.1 Candidatus Kerfeldbacteria bacterium | reverse complement strand
TCCGGATCCAGCTTCTCCCAGTCATCTCATAGAGGTTTTTTGACGCGATTCTAGCAACCAAACCGCCCATGCTATGAGCTACGATGGACACTGGTTCGTCGCCTGCAACCTCTTGGATCTTCTGCTCCAATATCGAGGTGACAATATGCGGTCGCTCATCATTCGGAACCAGGTTGACCGTGTGAACCGCATACCCCTGCTGTTCGAGATACGGCTTCAGCTGATTCCACATGTCCGCATCCGAACAAATCCCATGCACCAGCACCACGGGGTAGTACTGCGGTGTACCCGGTACGGCTCCTGATAAGAGTCCTTCGCCCACACAGTCAGCCGCGGACACGGCGTAGTAGTACTCCTGTCCGCGGATTAGCCCTTGGTCCTCAAACGACGTTGTCGTTGGAGTGCCGGCCAGTGTGACTGGGCTCCCGGTTTGCCAGCGGTAGACTCGGTACCGTTCCACGAACTGCGACGTGCTCGGGCTCCAGCTGAGCTTCAGCGTCGTGCCGGTTCCCGGATTCTCGATCTGCACATTGGTCGGCGGAACTGGTCGGTCGGCTTGGTTAGGCGACAGAATCTTGAACTGGACCGTGCCTGACTGCCGGCCGGTTGCCAGGTCAACGGCGTAATACTGGTAAACGCCGTACTGGCTGGCCGTCGACGAATTATACAGGTGCTGGAATCTTCCGCAGGCGTCGGTGTGCTCGATCGGGTTAGGCAGGTCAGGCGTGCCGTCGGGCTTAATGAAGTGCAGCTCGACGTAAGCATCGGGAGTAAACCCTCGGCCTGGCTCGTAAAACACTATTCCGCGCTGGGCACAGGCCGGAAAAACCGAGATCAGATAGCAGGGAGGTGGAGAAACGGTCGGGTAGTCGTATGATCCAACAAACCGTCCATCCAATTTCCCGCTGTACCCGGCTGGGAGGTAGCTTTGTCGAGGGTCCAGAGAGCCTTGCATGTAGCCCGCGACCGCACCCACTATGCAGAACCGCAAACCGCCGGTGACAGCGAAGTTGCCTCCGAACCCTCCTGTGACAATCGTAATCGTGGGGAGCGTAAGCACCGAGGTCCCGATGCTGAAGGAACCCGTCCCTGAGAGGATCAGCGCGCCGTCAGTGAAGGCGTTCGGCACGGCCGCGTTCGGCGGATTCGTCGGCATGGCTGACAACGACGGCGCATCCGGCGTGTTGTCCTCGTATACGAAGAACTCGACGTTCGAGTAGTCGGTCTCGTAATTCGTGACAAAACCGATTGGCGTGACCGTTGTCCCATCCGCGATTCCGGTGAGGTACAAGGTGTACTCCCGCTCCGGGCCATACGGTGGTTCTGGCAGCGGGCAGTACATACGCGAGATCAAACCGACGACGGACAGTTGACTGCCCGGCTGGGAAATATACCCGCTGCGGTTGCTTTCCCAGGAGTACGCTCCTGGATCGAACTCGATAAACGGCAGAGTATACGAGTCAGCCGAAGCCGGCATAACCCAGACAAGGATGAACAGCATGCCGATGATCGCCATGCCATTACTGATCATCTTCATCTCACAACCTCCTCTTGAAGGTCTAACCGCGCAACAGTATCAGTGTGTGCGACAACCGAATCGTCAATTTCTATGCTATTCAGTTTTCAAAGGGCACCCACAGGGTGCGCCTAACAGTGCTTTGTGTCAAGCGCCGTCGCCCCGTTAGAGGCAAACGAAGTTATAATTATTCAAAATTGGTTTGTTTAAAAATATGCCTCTAACGGGGCGTCGCTCGCCCGATAATCAGCACATGAAAAACTACACATGGTACACTACCAGTGGATGAAGAAGCGACGAATCATTATCATCCTCGGCCCCACCGCCTCTGGCAAATCTGCCCTGGGCGTGAAACTAGCCAAGAAATTTCACGGCGTTGTGCTATCCGCTGATTCACGGCAAGTATACAAAGGCCTGGACGTCGGCACCGCTAAAATCACCAAACGTGAGATGCGCGGGGTGCCGCATTTTCTTATTGACATTACCTCGCCGAAGCGCACGTTTACCGTGGCGCAGTTCCAACGCGCGGCCCAACGGGTGCTGAAACGCATTCCAACGACCACGCCGGTGTTTGTGGTCGGCGGCTCAGCGTTCTACATCGAGGCCATTCTCAATCCCCGGCCGTTTCCCAAAGTCAAGCCAAACCCCAAACTCAGACGGCAACTCGAGCAACGAACGGCGGCCCAGCTGTTCTCACAGCTGCGCCAGGGCGACCCGCGCCGGGCCGCCGCGATTGATCAGCGCAACAAGCGCCGCCTGATTCGCGCACTGGAAATTGTTCAAGCCCTTGGCCATGTGCCGGCACGTCTGGCGGCCTCGCCGTTCCGCGCGCTCAAGCTCGGCATCACAATGCCGCGACACCAGCTTTACAAAAAAATTGACTCGCGAATTATCCAGCGGCTGCCGGGCATGCTCAAGGAAGTGAAAAAACTAAAATCCGCGGGCCTGCCGTGGAAACGGCTTGAAAGTTTTGGTCTCGAATACCGCTGGCTGGCGCGAGTCCGGCAAAACAAAGTACCGCCTGACGAAGCAATTGCCAAGCTACAAAGTGACAGTCACGCTTTCGTTCGCCGCCAACTCACCTGGTGGAGACGCGATCGAACCATACGCTGGATACGAAACCAGCGCTCGGCTGAAGCGCTAGTCCACAAGTTCTTAGTAGAATGAATGTCCGGCCTCTCCCTCTCGCGCCACATGAGAAGGAGAAGGCCGGACGCTGGCGTCAGGACGTATCGGGTTTCGGCGTTTCAGGCGGCGAGACCGTAGGCGTGCCGGACTGCTGGCCAGCTCTGCGCTGCGCGCGCTGATTCTCCTCCTGAATGCGAGCGTAGATCTCCTCGCGGTGAACCTTCACTTCCGGCGGAGCTTCGATTCCCAACTTAACCTGACCGGAGCGGACTTCGAGCACGGTGATCTTGACGCTATCACCGATCCGAATGTTCTCTCCAAGTTTCCGCGTGAGAACGAGCACGTTATCTCCTTAACCCCAGTCGAGGGGATGCGGGGTCCTGTAGTGTTGCGGTGAACGATCCTTCGATGGGGGAAAGCGCACCAAAGCTAGCATGCCGCAAAAACCCTGTCAACTCTTTGTGAGTAGAACGCTGTTGACAAAATTCTACGATTTATTCAAGAGTTTCTTTAGCCGTTCGGCAACCGCGCCAGCCGGCGCCATTCCTTTGGTCTTAGCCATGACCTTGCCAATCAAGAATTGCAGCGACGCGGCCTTGCCTTTACGGTATTGCTCCGCCGCCGCGCCATACTCGGCAATAACGGACTGTACGATTTTTTCCAGCGCGGCGACGTCATGCTGGCCTTCGAGTCCGAGTTCTTTCACTAATTGATGAGGACCCTTCTTAGTCTCCAGCATCTGTTCGTACACCGTCGTCGCCACGGGCAAGGTAATTTTCTTCTCGTGCACCATCACTAGGAGTCGGGCCAGGTCCGCCGCCGGTACGGTCAGTCCGTGCGTCGCGCGGTCTTCGCCGGAAATACGATTGAGCAGCCACGACCCGATCAGGTGAGCATAGTCGGCTTTGTGCTGATCCCAGTCCCCCTCCGAGCGCGCTGTACCATGAGAGCTGTCGCGGTACTCGCGAAACTCACTGACAACTTCTTCGAAGTACTTGACCAGCTCCTGGTCCTCGGCCAACCGCGCGGCTTCGCCTTCCGGCAAACCGTACATCGCCGTCAAGCGCGCTCGACGGGCCGCCGGAATCTCCGGCGTTTCCGCGCTGATTTTCAGCAAGAACTCCGGCGTGAAGTGCATCGGCGGGATGTCTGGTTCAGGAAAGTAACGATAGTCGGCCGCCACTTCCTTTCGCCGTTGTTCGATTGTCTCCTGCTTTTTTTCATCCCATCCGCGCGTGGCATGATGCTCAGGTCGTTGGCCCGTTTCCCAGAGCTTTGTCTGCCGTTCTATTTCATACGTCAGCGCCCGTTCTACGCTGCGGAACGAATTCATGTTCTTGACTTCGGTTTTCGCGTACAACTTGTTCTCACCGACCGGCCGCAGCGAAACATTGGCGTCGCACCGCAATTCGCCTTTCTCCATGTCCGCGTTAGAAATGCCGAGATACCGCATGATCAGTCGCAATTCCTGTAAAAATGCTTTCGCCTCCGGCGGCGATCGAAAATCAGGTTCGGTTACGATTTCCATGAGCGGCGTGCCGGCCCGGTTGAAATCCACCAGGGTATCTTTGCCTTGATGGAAAAGCTTGCCGACGTCTTCCTCAAGATGGAGGCGAGTGATGCCGAACGCGCGTTCACTGGCGTTCATGTTAATTGCCACCGAACCGTGAACGCCGATTGGTTCGTCATATTGCGAAATCTGGTAGCCTTTTGGCAGATCCGGGTAGTAGTAATGCTTACGGTCGAACTTTGAGTGCTCCGGAATAGTGCAGCCGAGAGCTTGAGCGGCCATGACCGACCACTCGATCGCCTGTTTATTCGGTACGGGCAGGGTGCCTGGATGTCCGGTGCAAATCGGACATATCAGTGAATTGGGCGGCACTCCTTCACTGGCATTGTCGCAACTGCAAAACATCTTCGATTTGGTTTTTAACTGGACGTGGATTTCCAGGCCGATAACTGTTTCGAGATTCATCCCGTTAGAAAGTTAGTAAATTACGCTTCATGACAGTATGATATGAAAATCCCGTATATTCATCTGCTTTCTAACGGGATTCATACTTTCAGTGTAGCGTTTTTTACGAAAAAACGAAAACTCCTGCTCTCATGAGAACAGGAGGCTTCCCCTTTCAGGAAACTGGTTGAACTGAACGATACTGCCACTTTGGTGGGGTGGCGTATTTCCCCTCTCGGTTCTTCGCGTCGTCTGGTGAATAACAGCGCCATCACCATCGCCACCAAAAATAAGATGATGAGGACGAACAGCAGACGATGGTACCACGCTGGACCGTCATCGCCGTGATCGTGGTTAAAGTTCACTCGATCTCCTCCTCACTTCGGCGGTTCGCCCCAGTACGTCTCGGGATCAACCGACCCGATAAGGCCCTGATCGAGCGCCTGCTGAGCTCCAGGAGTTGTCTTGAACCAGCAGTCCCAGCAGAGCGCGCGGTAGAGTTCCTGCTCGCCCACTTCGAAGGTCGTCGCCTGGGGGTCGAAGATATGTACCGGAATACCGTTCCGGAGCTTCTGCGACCAGCGGGAATTACCGTGACAGAGAGCGCAGAGTCCCTTCTCCTTGAAAACCTTCGTCTCTGGCAAGGTGATGACTTCTGAGGTCGTCGCCCAGTACCTCCCCTGCCAGGTTAGATCGAGACCGAAGTAGTTCACGCGGACTCCACGTTCCATGTAGAGACGAAGGAGAACTCGCGCGATCGAAGGCGGCAGCATCTGACCCTCATCGAGAATAAGGACGTCTGCCTGCTTGCCGACTTCCCAGACATCGCCAGCTTTCTCGACGAGTGTCACCGGGATCTTCGGGTCGAAATCATCGGGGTCGGCATGGCTCCGAACAATCCTGGGGTCGCCGTACCGCGTGTCGAGTTTCGGCTTGAGATACACGACCTCCAAGCCGGGTATAGCAGTCGCAACCCTCCACTGGCGCTTCGCCTCTTCAGTCTTCTCTGAGTACATCGGACCGACCCATGCGGTAATACGCGGTTTCAGCGGCATCAGCGTTCACCTCCTCGGAATGACGTTCGTTAAGCATCGCAGCCATTTCAAAGATCGGGCGGAACAGCTACCCTCCCTCGTGGTCCAGCCGCAGCTTACGCCAAAACAGTGTCAATGGTCAAGTAAGCCCCGTCCCGAATACAAAACAGCCCCTCCTCAATTGAGGAGGGGCAGCCCCGAGCAAAGTCGAGGGGCGGGGGGGTCTCACCGCTTGTAGAAGTCCGCTTTGAAATCCATCTTCACTGCACGCAGGTGCTCAACAAGCAACGGGTGTACCTTCTTCACCTGCTCATACATGTCATAGACCAGCGACCGATACGAGAAATGCCCGCCGGACTTTGATCGCAATTCCACAAAGTGATGAAATTCGCGCAGGTTCATTTTAAAAAGCGTGCGTTTGCGAAAGCCGAGCGGAATCAGGTACCGTGATTCTTCGGAAAAATCTTTTTGCAGTTCGCGCACGGCCTGTTCCGCCTCATGCATCGCATTACGATATATAGTTAGCAATCCCGCTTCTTCAAGGTCGCGCGGAATTTCATACCCATGCTCCACGCCAAGCGGCTGGTTGATCTGCGTGGTCAAGCGATGACGCTGCAAGTCCCGAAACGCGCCGTAGTCAAAGAGCGTATCAAATATCAACGACCCAGGAACTTCAAAATGCCGCGTCAGCCAATCGCGTTCACCTCGCTTGGACTGCACAGCCGCTATAATTTCACGCTTTTTTGTCTCTGGCAAATCCTGAACCCGCTTCAAAATCTCACGGAACGATTTGTTCGATCCGCTGTAGATGATTGTTGCTACAAGCTCATCCTCCGGCTCGATCCGTTCAGCCAGGTAATCTAATCGCGGTTCGTCAGCATGGCGGGGTGAATCCAGCCCAAGCTCACGAGCAAACCGCGAGCCGACGCTCGTGACCGCGTCAAAATACTCTTTAGGTTCAGTAAACTTCACGAGCGTCGGCGCGCCCTTGATCTGGAGGGAAAGTACTTGGTTCAGCGTCACCGCTTCATCCGGAGCTTTCTCCGTCAACGTCTCCAACAACGGTTCGACCTTGGCTTTTTGCGGATTATATGCTGGATTGACGGCGGCGGCTTGCACTTCTTCAGCAATTTCACGAACCTCTTGTAGCGGATGGCCTTTCATCTTCGAAATGGCGTGCCGTAAGCTGCGGGCGCTCATGATCATGCCGAAATTCGTCAGCGTGGCCGCCGGCAGCAAATATCGGGCCACATCCAATGCGCGCGCCTTCAACCGTGCTTCGTAGAGCTTGTCTTTCATCTCCGCCAGCTTCGGGTAGTGCTCACGATAATATTCAATCATGCGCTGCAACACTCTTTCATAGGTCGCGAACAGCATGTCCGCCGTCGTAACATACAAATCGCTATGCTTTGAAGACATGATGTTGGCCGGACTGTAGTAACTTGACGAATCGAATTGAACGTAGCGCGTGGATTTTTCCTGGTAAGAGGCAATCCGGTTGTCCTGGATGACTTTTGATGCCAGGATCGAAACATTTTCCACGGCCATAGCCACTACGGCCATGTCGGCCACCGACGCGTCGCCGTAACCCAACACCCACTTCTCGTGAAACTCCGCTGACTTCTCCTCAGTCAGCTCGTTAATGGTCTCGCGGATAGATTTCGAAGAACGCGAGTACTTGGCCATGGCCACAGCTAACACTTCCGGCGGCAGACCGACAATGGAGAAGATGTCGCGTTTTCGCTGAGGGGTGTCCATGTTTTGGATATTTCAGACCATCCCACCGAGCGACGTGAGCACTTTCTGATGTACTTCCTGTTTTGAAAGAAGCCGCGCTCGTTCCACGCACTCCACCACGCGCATGTGGCGGTTCAAGCGCGCCAGCTGGCGGTATGTTTGTAATACTTTCGCTTGATAACGCACGTCTGACTCATGCGCGTCGCGTTTTTTTCGGCCCAAATATCCGCGACGGCGTTTCTGCAAAATCAGTTTTTGTGCGATCCGCGGCGGTACTGCCAGCACGATTGTCCGGTCCGGTTTGGGAATCTTAAACAAACCGAACTCAAGCTCCCGATCCCATTTCCAGTACCGACGGCGGGCGACGGACGAGAGCAGCGCCCCGCCGTACGCCCAGTTTGAGGCCAGGTAGCGGTCGGCAATGACCACGTCGCCTTTCCGCAACCACGAAATGATTTGCCTCCGGGCAGCCGCCCGATCAACCGCATAAAAAATCGCGGCCCGATAGGTCCCCACCTCTTTCGGCGTTCCATACACGCCGTTCAAGTACGCTTCCACTGCGCCGGCCGACTTCTGCCCGTACTGCGGAAAGGCGATGGTTTGAACCTTGCGTCCCATGTTGCGCAGCGCCTGGGCCAGCAAATTCGTCTGCGTGGCCTTGCCAGAGCCGTCTGTGCCCTCGATGACTATAAATTTTCCTTTTCTCATGTTAAAGATCTGATCGTAGTTGCTGCATCACTGCATCAATTTTTTTGTACAGCTCTTTCGTACTGCCGACGTTGTCAATCCGATACTCTGCCTGCCGTCCGATCTTTGGAATCTCTCGTTCGTGCGGTAATGATTCAATTCGACGGAACTCAGACATACTCACGCGGTCATCGATTCGTTCATTCCGTCCGTACGCCCGACGCCACCGATATTCCATCGGCGCGGTTATGTACAATAACCGAAAATTCTTCAGTCGCTTCAGCAGTCGAAGCTCGCCAAACTTCCGGATTCCATCAATAACAACCATTTTTTTTTGCTTCTGCTGCCGAACCTGTTTCAGGACCGCCCGAGCCAGCACGTCGAGACCAAAGGTAGTGCGTAACACTTCAGCCAGTCGGCCTTGTACTCGATGATCGCGCCAATCCAGATCGAGCAGCTCAAGTATGACATTGAGCACATTTTCCGAAAAAACAATAAATGGATATCCGTATTTTCGGGCTATGTAGCGGCCTGCCACCGCCTTGCCACTGCTCTTCTCGCCGACAATGCCGAGAATAAGCGGTTGCATCAGCGGTGATTATTCTTGAAATACTCGTCAATCCGCGAGGCCTGCGGCTCGGATGAACCGTAGTACTTGTTGTGGGCCGATGATCCGTAAGGTTTTTCCACGGCCGAACTCATGGGGATGTACGACATCTGGGCAATCGGCATTTTGTAGTACAGCTTGATGGGCAATGGACTGACGTTGTGCAGTTCCAAGGTCGGATGAAGCGAATTGCCGGGATCAATATAGCCGGCCGTGGCGTGGATGAGCAAACCAATCCGGCCCAAGCTGCTCTTGCCTTCCAACCGTCCGGCAATGTCCGGACCGAAGCTCGTCCGCTCGAGCGTCACGCCAAGCGCGAATTCGCTGGGGTGGAGGATAAACGGTTCGTCCGCGGCGATTTCCACCCGTTTCATCAAATCGCCGATCGGTTTGCGCACATCAATCACCTCGTGCCTGAAGGTGTCGAAAATAAGAAATACCCGGCCGAGATGCAAATCAATCGAAGCCGGCTGGATCGAGTTCGGCAACAGCGGTTCAACCGTGATCCGTTTCACGGCCAGCGCCTTTTTAATATCGCGGTCAGAGAGGATCATCCCGTTAGAAAGCTGAATAGATAAGAGTGAACCACACACGAGATGCCGCACCGTTTGACCGTGGACTTTCTAACGGGATCATGCATTTGGCTCCACGCGGATTCCCGGTCCCATGCTTGAGGTTAACGTCACGTTTATAAGATACGTTCCTTTGGCCTCAGCCGGTTTGACCTTTTTGAGTGCGTCGAGCATGGCCTGACAGTTGGCCATCAGTTTTTGTTCATCAAAGGAAACTTTCCCAATCATCTGATGAACATTTCCACTCTCGTCACTGCGAAATGCGACTTTTCCAGATAACAACTCTTTCACCGCCGCGTTGGGGTTGGCGTTGACCGTCTCGTTCTTGGGATTGGGCATCAGTCCTCGCTGACCGAGCGTCTTGGCAATCGGCGCCAACTTCTTCATCATTTCCGGGGTGGCCACGGCGATATCAAAATCAGTTCTGCCCTTTTCCTTGATGTCTTTTACCAGCTCTTCCGCGCCGACCAGGTCCGCGCCGGCGGCCTTCGCCTCGTCCGCTGCCTTGCCAGACGCAAAAACGGCAATCTTCATCTTCTTGCCGGTTCCGTGCGGCAATTGAACGGTGCCCCGCACTGACTGGTCAGCCTTCTTCGGATTAATACCAAGATGAACATGCAATTCGACGGAGGCGTCGAACTTCACGTTCGAGGTTTTCTTTACAAGTTGGACGGCCGCCGCCAGACTGTAAGACTTCGAGCGATCAACCTGCTCGAGCAGGCTACGGTATCTTTTGCCATGTGCCATGCTAAGGTTCCTTTCGTGGTACAGACCCCCGCACCTTTCCCGCGGGAAAGGTGCGGGGTCCCACAAAAAGCTTACAGTAATTAAGACGCGCCTGACGTAGTATTTGGTGCTCCGGGCGCGGTTCCAGCCGACTCACGCCGGATTCTCAAAAAGTGAAGAAGGAATAGCGGCAGTGTCACGATCAGGATGGGAATATTGCTGGCCAGCGAGGTCTGGGAACTGCTCTGTGGCGGAAAAGACGAGACATTGTTCTTCTGCCACTGTTCGTAGTCGGTCAGCCAGGCTTCCGCCAGCTGTTTATCTTCGGTCGTGAAGCTGCACTTATCAGCGCATTTGACAACGCTCTTGACGCCGTAATTCTCGGTCGACAGGCCGGCGGGTGAGAAAGGGGCAGGTTGACGAATAGCGACCGTCTTGTCGGTATCAATCTTCAAAACCGCATTCAAGCCGGTGTTGACCAACAGAGCGGCCGAAACCACAACACCGATCAATCCGCTGAACGCCACCAGGTAGAAATACACCGAACGCAGCGGCCCGGGTTTCTGGTTTTGCTCGCGCGCTTTCTTCGCTTCCTTCTGCAGCATCCCCAGGAAGAACCACCAGTACAGCGGTAAAGCCACGATGAAAAACGACAAGGCGTTGACGAGATTGCGCTTCCGCGAAAGCGTCAAGCTGGAAGTCCCGGCCTGATCTTTCTTCCACTGCAAGTACGATTCCTTCCAGGACTTCAACTGCTCTTTGTCGACCTCGGAGAACTCGCACTTCTCTGTGCAGGCATAGAGCACCGGTCCGGTCGTCGCTTTATCCGAGCTCAGGTACAGTGTCGGCGGCGGCGAGACGAACTGATAAGGATCCTGCGCTTTGGTGAATACCCAGCTTCGCAAACCCAACTGCAGCAGATAGATGACCGCCACTACGATGAACGCCAGCATCACCAAGGACACCGCATGCAAGAAAGCGCCTTTTACTGCCTCACCGCGACCGGCCGTTTTCCCCTCCTGCACCAGGGCGATCACGAAAAAAACGATGATCCCGATGATGATTACCGGGCTGGCAATGCCGATAAAGCCGAAAAATTCCATGGATATGAGGTTAGCCGTTACGACCTACCATCACTCTAGCGGACTATTCCTCAACCGTCAAACCCATGTTCCGAGCTGTACCTTCAATAATGCGCATGGCGCCTTCCAGGTCTTTCGCGTTGAGGTCAGGCATCTTCTTTTCGGCAATTTCCTTGATTTGCGCCTTTGTAACTTTCCCGACTTTGTTTCGCAACGGATCGCCGCTACCTTTCTCAATGCCCGCCGCCTTCTTTAAAAGTTCAGCTGCTGGCGGCGTTTTCAGGATGAATTTGTAAGTCCGATCTTCGAACACTGTCAATTCCACCGGCGTTACTTCGCCCATCCGGTCTTTTGTCTGATCATTGAACTTTTTCACGAACTCGCCAATGTTCAAACCGTGCGGGCCCAAGGCCGTACCAACCGGCGGCGCGGGCGTGGC
>JACQKH010000063.1 GCA_016204585.1 Candidatus Kerfeldbacteria bacterium | reverse complement strand
CGGGTCTTTTCCACTAAAACTTTCAACGAATCTTGTTAGAAATTTATCAAATGATGACATAAATTTTTTTGGTCTGCGCAAAATTAAAATTTCTTAATCGTTTCCACGTACTGACAAAAACTGCATTCAGGGTTCGGCTTTGGCGGCGGCCCTTCGAGAATGGCAATGGCTTTGGCGATTTGCGGCATGACGGAGGCATGGTTTGTCTTCAGTGTTTTTACGCTGACTTCCATGGGGAAACCCTCATGGAGTTTGTCGCCGTGCCCGGGAAAAAAGTAAATGAGATGACCGATGCCGGTGGTTGGTCGGCCATTCTGTTCAAGCAGGAAGGCGTAGGAGTCGAGCTGGAACTGGTAAGCTGGGATGAGTTCGCGCAGGTTGGGATCGGAGGAGGCGGTTTTGTGATCAACCGGCGTGTAAGCACCCGCGCTGGTGACGAGGCACTCATCGAGCTTGCCGTAGTAGCCGTAGCGCTCGTTGACGTTGTACCAGTACTTTTCTTGGAAAGGATGCTGAAGTTTACCCTCGACCTTGCCCACGATCATCGGGGGCAGCTCGCCGTTCGGACGATAGAGATCAAAGTAACGCTTGATCACCACGTCAAAGCGGTTGGCCAGGCGCGAGACAATGCCTTCGGGCTGACGGATACCCTCGTGTTTCTCCAGCCAAAAGCAGCGTGGGCAGCGCTTCATGTTCTCGATGGCCGTGGCTGACAGCCACAGACGTTTTTTTTCGACCCCGGTCGTTTCGCTGGCCGGCCGCGGAGCCCGGCGCGACGATAGCGCCTGGCTAAAAGTAGACGGCGATTTGACTCGTTTGGCCGTTAATCCGCGGCCGAACAGAGTCGGTTGTCCGGATGGTTTACGAGCGGTCATGGTTGTCTATCGGTTCGATTCGCCATCATTCGTCAAGTGTGTCCGCGGGAACATCCGGGCCGTCAACGGAGTCGGCGCCGCCCTGATCCGTTTCCTCCGTCGGCCCGTTCTCTTCATCCAGCGAAACATTGGCGTCATCCTCAATGACCGGTTCGTCGTCCGGGGTCAGAATATCTTCGCCCGATTCGATGTTGTAGACGTCATCTCCGATATCTACTTCGGTGTTTATGTCGGATGAATTATTGCCAAACGGAAGGTTTTCACGGAACGCGAACGCAGCCGCGGCGCCGGCGATTATTACGGCGCCGATGATAATAATGACAGATTGTTTTCTCAAGATCATGGATTGTTACCTGGTTAAGAGTAAGAACGCGGCAATGGCCGCAATTAGAAAACGATAATAGGCAAACAGATCGAGCCGATGGTTGGCGAGAAAACGGAGCAGCCAGTGAACCACCAGATATCCGACTACCGCGGCGGTAAGAACGCCGATTAGCATAGCGGCCAGTTCGGCGCTCGGAATAACCGCGGATCGCAGATCCAGAAGTTTTTTTGCGGCCGCTCCGGCCACCACCGGGACGGACAAGAGAAAGGTGAAGCGGGCGGCTTGGGCGCGCGACAGACCGGCCCACATCCCGGCGACAATGGTGATACCGGAACGCGACACCCCAGGGACCAGCGCCAGCACTTGTGCCAGGCCAATGCCCAGACCGGTTTTCCAAGTGAGGGTATTAATGCTGGTGTTAGCTTGTCGAATCCGTTCCACCACCAGAAAGATAACTCCGAAGACGGCGAATGTAACCACCACCATCCATGGCGAGCGCAACGATTTAAAGAACGACTCAAAAAATGCGCCGGCTATGGCCGCCGGGATGGCCGCCAGAATAATGATCCAGGGCAATTTTTGTTCCGCAGTTTTAATACCAGCCCTGAATGAGGCCATGAAGTTGGTAATAAGCATGCCGAGGTCGCGCCAGAAATAGGCGATCAGAGCCAGCAGCGTTCCCAGGTGAAGCATTACGTCAAAGGTCAAGGAGTCGCTGGCGCTAAACCCCAGAATCTGATGGGCTAGCAGCAGGTGGCCGGAACTGGAGATCGGCAGGAACTCGGTCAGGCCCTGCAGCGCGCCCAGGACGGCGGCGTCGGCGAGATTGGACATGCGGTAATTCCGTCAGGTGGAAATTTCTTCTTTTTTCTCGCGCAGGAAGCTGGTCAACTCTTCGAGAATTTCCAAGAACGATTTGAACGGCGCTTCGATCAAGAAGTCGAAAATGAACAGCACGATGTTGATTTTTGGCGCTTTGAGGGCGATCCAACGTCCGACCCGCAGAATTGGCAGAGAAAAGAAATCTACGATGAAACCAAGCGGGCCTTCGCGCTGGTCGAGAACCACAAACTCGCGCGCCGACAGCCGGATCCTGACCGCGAAGAAACTGATGATGGTCAGGAAAAAAATGAACAAAGCGCCGCTGACGACGTTGAAGCCGACCCGTCCCAAGGCGTTGATGATCAGCCCGAAGGACAGAACGAAAGTGGCCGTATACAGGAGGGCCACCGTGGCGCGCATGACCGGGCCGCGCTTACGAGGAAAGCGGATTTTTTTAATCAACTGGCGGCCCGTGTCTTTGTAGGCGATTTCGCGGATGCCTTGAATCAGTTTTTCGGTGTTCTTTTTGCTCGGCACGCGAGTGGTCACGGCAATCAGGAACATCAGCAGCGGATGGAAGGCGATGTTGACGGTCAGCGTCGTTCGGTCAATGAGTCCTTTGATGAAAAGCTCGAACGGCACTTCAATCAAGAAGGCCAGCAGCATCTTGGTCAAGAAGATGAAGATGAATGATCGAATGACGCTCCGCCGCAACCGGACCCGGGCGTCGGCGTATCGCCTGGACGCGGCCCGGCGAATGGCTTCGTTGAAAAGCTCCGGATTGGCGTAGGTGGTAATTGAGGCCGCCGGTTTTTCTTCGGCCACGTCGCGCATGATCCAGAAGAAAGCGGTGTAGCGGCGCATGGTGCGGAGCAGAGACTCGGCCAGTTTGTGATGCTGCTGGAGTTCGACGCTGTTGCGCACGTCGGCAAAGCGATGAGCGAGCGACTGGATGCCGCCGTCGTCCAGCCGATCCCACTCCGGCACGTAAAGACGGAAAAGCGCGTAGGCAATCATCGCTTCGTCGGATTTCAGCAGGGCCCGGAGAATGGCCAGGTAAACCTGCGTGTTCCGCTCAGGTGATGGCAGTGGCTGCGAATCGGCTAAGACTAGGTCTTGCGTCATCACTTCGTACATGGCTTCAGCCAGCGCCTGCTCCCGGCGGTTGGAAGCCAGCGCCTGCTCAATTTCCACCGCGGCCAAACCGATCAGCCAACGGTGCTGTTCATCGCGATCTTGCCAACCGAGACCTTCGCCGGCAAATCTGCTGAGCAGCAGGTAGCGGTCAATGATGCGCTGGACGACGACCGTCTTCGTTTCCGGAACCTGGTCGTTCGGCAGGTACCGCGCTTGAATAAGTTCGATAATCAGCGCACGGGCGGCCTGCGCCCCAGTGTTTCCGCCCAGCAGGCGGCGTTTCAGGATTCGGTGAATCGCGTTTTTTTTAAGGAGATGCTCTTCCTTGTAATCAATGACATTCCTGATTTTCTCGTAGACAAAGGCCAACCGACTGACCGTGTCAGAGACATGGATGGGCGTAACGTCCCTCGTTTCAGGTTCCGTCGTCCGCTGGAACGACGCTAGAATGCGCTGGGCCGGTTGGGAAAAGCGAATGACTGATTCTTCAGGCATAGATAGTATGGTGTTAGATGAGATCCCGAACCAGCGCCTCGTCGGTTTTTTGCATCCGACAATGTTTTATCGGTAGTTCGCGCGGTTCGGGAGGTCGGCGCGGATGATGGAAATTAAGGGGGTGATTCGTGCCATTCATGCGCGCCTCCATTTTAGAGAGCAGCCCATGGACGGACGCTGATCAGCGGTCGGTCGTTCGCCGCGAAGCAGGGCGTCAATGGCCTCACGAAGATCATGGCGAGCGACATTTTTCGGATTCTGCCAATCGTCGTTAATTCGGCCGCGGTAGGCCAAGTGCCGATTGCGGTCGTAGACGAAGATATCCGGCGTACAAACCGCGCCGAACTCGCGGGCCGCTTCCTGAGACTCGTCGCGCAGGTACGGGAAAGGATAGGCGTAGCGCTCTTCCTTCATCTTGTCAGTGGCGTCTTCGGGGTAGGCAGATGCGTCATTGCTGTTGATTGCCACGAACTGCACGGACGAGCGTCGTTGCTGGTAGTGATTCCAGAGTTCGATCAGCTGCGGCCGGACCGCCTGCGCATACGGACAATGATTGCAGGTGAAAATGACGACCAGAATCATTTTGTCCGTCCAATTGCCGAGGGTGTACATGTTAGCGTCAGCGTCCGGCAGCTCGAACAGCGGAATCGGCTCGTGGAGTTTGACTGGTTGCGAGTAAGTGAGGGCCATAGAACACTGTTTTCTAGCATAAAGTATACCATGCGTCAATGGTATGGAAAAGTCGAGCGGTTAAACGGGGTCAGTGGAAACCAGAAATTACTGCAACCGTTCTTTCATGGTCGTAGTTAGGCGCGAGTTATTGTTTCTGGCGTTGACTTGGACGCAAACGCCGAAACAGCGACCAGCCAACCAAACCGGCAGTGATTAATGCTGCCAATGGAGTTTCGAAAAAGTCATTCCAGATTCTCGTTGGATTCGGATATGGCGGTCGCTGGTCCAGCGGCACGAGGTCATAGGGCGCCAGAAATTCGCTTAACCCCATGCTAACGAAAAAAACGACAAGGGTGATAAAGCCATAGATCAGCCATTCAAACTTCGCCGTCTTTTCAGTGGCGCGTACCAAGGGGGCTTGAAAGGCAATGATGGTGAAGACAGCGATAGCTGCCAGAAAGAGCGTGTACAACACAGCTACAATCAATGGTCCCACAACTGCTGAGTAAATCGAGAGTGACGCCATAGAGTCGTAGAGCGGCGAATAATCGGAGGAAGCGATGAGTTGAACCAGGAACGGTCCGCTGACTTCCATCACTAAGATGGCCACAAAAGTCCAAACCATCGTTAGCCGGAGCAGTTGCCATGAGCGGAGGGTCTTCGCCAGCGCCCGACCGAAAAGCAGCGCGGCGGCAACAGGGATGACGACGATGAGCATGAAACCAAATACGCTTGCATCAGGCAACGGCGGGGTATTTGGCGTATTGTTCCACCGATCAGGCAGAACTCTAAGGATGATTGTCACGATAAGATTGATTGTGACAATAGCAAACGGAGTGATGAAGAGTCGCGTCGAAGTTGAGAAAAACCCAATATGGGTTCGGTTATATTTTCGAGTGAGCTCTCGTGGATCGCCGAGCGCGGTGAATGGATCGCCGCCGTCAATCTCATCCAGATGCGTTTTTAGTTCAGCTATAATCTCACCCCGCTTCGGTTCCCCGACGCGGAGGTGGCGTTCGAATTCGGTGAGGTATTGTTCGTCGTTCATGACGATTGGGCTACGGCTTTAGTGATGAGCGAAGAAAACGCCCGCCACTCGCGCCTCTTGGATTGCAGCGCTTTCTTGCCTTGTTTGGTCAATGAGTAGACGCGTCGGTCAGCGCCGAGCACTTGTTTCCATTCGCCCTTGATGTATTTTTTCTGTTCGAGCTTGTGGAGCAAGGGATAAATCATGCCCATTCCGAACTTGAACTCCGGCAGCTGGCCCTTGAGGTACTCGGACAGGGCGTAGCCGTGCATCGGCCGGACCGCCAGGGCGGCGAGAATCAGCAGTTCGGAATGGCCTTTGAGGGATTGTCGGTTCATGGGGTAAGGGGTTAGGGGGGTTAGCTTCACTAGCTTCGTTAGCTTTTTAGCTGGTTAGGCAATTGGGATTTGTAGCGCGCCGACCTGTCGGCAATGGAACACCATATATCGTAATACGATATAATACTAGAACTAGTAGGGTTTGGGTGTCAAATCGGTGGTGTGGATAGCTTTCCTCCTCACCCGACCTCTCCTCCTTACTAACTTACTAAGGAGGAGAGGAGGTACCACCCCACCGCTTCGCGGAGCCCCTCTTATCCTGGGAGGGGCGCTCTACTACGTGGCGATCAATCCCTCAACCCACTCCCGTACCTGCTGCTCGTTTCGGTCTTGATGAAAGAAAAAACCATCAATCCGCAGCGGCTCGCCGACCAGCTCCGCACCCAGGTCGTTGACCATGGTCTGCAGTTCATCAACCGCCCTGCAGAACAACGAGTAGCTCGAGTCGCCCAGGCCGAAAACGGAGAATTTGTGGCCGGGAAGAATGGTGCCTTGGAGTTTCTGCTTGAGCTCGAACATGTGCTCCTGGAGCTGGCCCTGGAGGTGAGTCTGGCCGTCCATGCGGTCCCAGGTGCAGGAGCCGAGGATGACATGGTCGAAAGATTTCATTTCTTTGGGATCAACCGCGTTCGCGCGTTTCATCGTGACGGTATGACCTGTGGCTTGCAGCACGTCGCGGACGATTTCCGCCGCCAGCAAAGTGCCGCTTGAGTTGGTGGCGTAGATGAGAAGGATGGTCATCCCGTTAGAAAGTTAGTTTGTAAACTGTTCATAAAGATATTTGTCTGGTAATAGATGAAGAGCGGTCTTTCTAACGGGATCATGGCACTGAGCTGAATGACATTCTACGACTTCTGCGCGATGATTTTCAGCCAGGTTGTTTTTCCCGAATTAGATAATGTTTCAGTTTTATTGGTGACTTTGAGACCAGCATTTTGCAGCACATTAACCAGTTCGTCCATAGCCCAGTACGAGAAGAATCTAGTATAGCTGTAGCCGTAGTCACTCTCGGTTTCTTCTTGTTCGCCTTGGCCTTTTTTCACGGCGATATGAACGAGGCCGCGGGGTTTAAGGATCCTGATCACCTCGGCGAGGACGCTGGAGATTTCGCTTTTGGGGATGTGCAGGAGCGAGGCTTTGGCAAAAACGCCGTCAAATAACCTATCTTTGTACGGCGGCTTCCGCATATCGCCTTGGGTAAAAGTCACAGCCGGATTGTTTTTCCGCGCAATGGCCAGGAGATCATCGGATAAATCGAATCCCTCAACGTTGAGTCCGGCCGCTTTGAGCTTCAGGGTGTCGGTTCCCGGACCGCAGCCGAGGTCAAGGACGCGCGCGGACTTCGGCAGATTTTTCACAAACAGTATAATATAGTCATTGTCCCAGGTGTCGCCGATATGGTCGAAGTAGTAGTCCTTGGCAACGGTGTTGTAGGTGGAGCGGAGGTCGTCGGTGGTGGCCATGCCTGAAAACTACCACTGATTTTACAGCGGGCGCAAGTAGGTGAACCCAGCTCCACGGCGTGCTGGGTTAACACCCGTGGCCTCGGGGTGGTTGCACTTCGGGATTACTTCTCCACTTTCTCCACGGGTTAAGCCTCCTCCGCCGAAGTAGCTTCGGCTACGAAGGCCAGGCACCCGTGGCTTCCGTGGGGCTGGGTGAACTGGTGACTGTTAGAGAATGAAGGTGGCCGCCACCACCACGCTCGTCCACAAACCGTTTTTATCGCCGATGGCTGATTGCGTGATGTTGGTTGTGCGGACTATTTTGCCGGACATTTTGTAGATTTTTTCGCGCTCGTCCCAGTCAGTATCAAGGTTGAAGGAAATGCCGAGGGTGGAGGCCAGCATGGTGGCGGCCAGATCCTCGGTGTATTCACCGGCCTTGTCTTCGGTCTCGCCGAAGGAATGATGTTCCGAGAGGTAGCCGTACATCTTATCTTTGTCCGACGGCAGGGCCAGACCGATGGAGGCCGCGAACAAGCGGTTCGGTTCGTTGGTTTCGTTCCGGGCCATGACGCAGAAGACCACCTGCCCCGGGGACAGGCGCTTCAAACCCTCTTCGCGGGATACGCGTTTGCACAGCGGCGGAAAAATGCTGGAGACGTGCACCAGGTTGAACCGCTCGATGCCGGCGTCGCGGAGGGCGCCCTCGAACGACGAGAGTTTTTCCCGATGGCGGCCGACGCCCTTGGTGAAAAACATCATGCGCGGCACGAAAAATCCGGGCTGAACGTCAACCGGTTCGGCCGGAATGACTGGGTGGGAGAAATTTTGGTTCATGTGATGGCGTTAGTTGTATTAGAGGATGTCGTCAGTATAGCAAAACTGAGCAGGGCCACAAGCAGAAGAATTCATCGGGCATCCGGAGTACAGTCCTAAAGTCCCGCCTGATATACCTAAAGACCGGCCGCCATTACTCAATGAAGTTTCGCCAATTAAAATTTTTTCTGGTCGTTTCGCCAGCGTGATCGACCAGCACCTGAAGCGCTTCTTCTCCGGTCAGTCGCCCCAGGGGTTGACCGGTATCGGGATTGATCACATCAAAGCCGCCGGTTGGCAGATGCATGTCCGATTCCTGGCCGTCCTGCCAGCGAATGGTGATGACGTAGTGGCGGTTTTCGATTCTATGCGACAGCACGCCGGGCTGATGTTTTTCAGGAGATGATTCGGGAGTGGGCATGTGACTGGATGTGAAAAAATGCTGGGGTGGCTAATGGGTTCTGCCCCCATGCTAGGGGCTCCACAGGCCCCTGTGCTACTATTACACCATAGCCACCATGTTTTGTCGCTTTATCGTCTGCGACCAAGAATTATACGCCGCGCGTACCCCCAGTCAATACCGATTGCTTGGCCGATTGCCCGGTAGGACAGTCCGCTTTGTCGTAGTTGTTTAGCTCGGAGTTTACGAGTTTGGGCGATTGTGTGTCGACGTTGTTGATCAGAGACGATGCGGTCGAGTTTTTTCAGTATGCGAGCGACCCGGACTCGCTTCAAAATCAGATTCGGCAGGACACGCCGAAGAAACAATCTGACATCACACTGACTGGCTACATAGAAAATCCAAGCCGCCTTCCAATGAGCTCTCCTTTTGGCGATCTTAATGACATGACCGACACCAGTGAACTTATTGATTTCCAGAAGAACACCAAGGTTCGTTTGAGGAATGGTCACTCGGTAGCCCCTCCCGTTGTGGGTAATTGATCCCTCGCCGTCGAAGAAGCCGGCGATGTACGACCACGATACCATATGAGGTAACGATACACAACAATCGTGGACTCGTCAAGTAGTTGAACCACCCATCGAATCCACAGATTCTAGGGATTGAAGTATTGGCCGGTACTCCAGTACGACCGGCTCCCATCTCCGGCTTACCCGCCCCGCTCGCCATACTGGTGCCCCAGTACGAATCGAACGTACATCTTGGGCTTACCTGCCCGCCCTTACCTTTGCCCCCAGGAGGAATCGAACCTTCATATCCGGCTTAGAAGTCCGGCGTTCTATCCATTGAACTATGGGGGCACGGGCGAAGGCAGGCGGGGAAGTCCCTTACTCTACTTGCCCCGTACCACTCCGCAGGAGTTGGTGCGGGGTCCGTTGAGCTACGGGGGCGAGTTTGTGAAATTGCGCGTGAGATTGTAGCAGTGAGCGACGTTTTGGTCAACGCCTTGACTCGCGTCGGCGTCGGCCGTGAAACGCCTTGTACACGTCTCGCAGCTGTTGGTTGGTAATGTGGGTGTAGATTTGCGTGGTGGTGATGGAGGCGTGACCGAGCATCGACTGGACCGAGCGGATGTCGGCCCCGTTCATCAGTAAATCAGTGGCGTAGCTGTGGCGCAGGGTGTGCGGGGTGACCCGTTTAGCCACGCCAGCCAACTTAGCATAGGTCGTTACCAGGCGTTGGATGCTGCGCGGGGTGAGCGGTTTGATTTCCGAGCTTCGTTTCGCTGCCCGGTCGTGCCGGGTGAACATTGCCGGATGCTCGTCGCGGCGCTGGTTGAGATACTGCTGAATGAAATGCCGGGCCTGGTTCGAGAGAAAAACGACGCGCAGTTTTCCGCCTTTGCCGCGGACCGTGAATTCATCTTTGTCGAGGTTGACGTCATCGCGCTTAAGTCTGGCCAACTCAGAGACGCGCAGACCAGTGGAAAAAAGAAGTTCGAGAATGGCCTTGTCGCGCGCCTGGATGATTTTTGGTTCGTGGGTAGCCAGCGGCGCCTCGAGAAGCCGTTCGAGGTCTTCGCCCTCGAGGAAGTTCACTTGCCGTTCGGTCGTTTTCGCGAGCTCGATCTTTTCCGGCGCCAGCGTCTCGACGTCGTTCTTCGCGAGGTACTTGAGGAACGATCGGAGCGCGATCAGGTGGTAGTTCTGCGTTGACTTCATGAGCCGTTCCCCGCGTTTGTTCTGCTGTTGGTTGAGATACAGGCGGAAGTCGCGGATGTCGTCGAGCGTGATCTGGTCGGGTTTCGTGAGTTTTGAGTACGCAAGGAAGCGCGTGAGGTAGAATTCGTAATTGCGCTTGGTCAGTTCGGATGCGCCGCGTTCGACGACAATGTAGGTCAAGAAACGCTTGATCCAGCGTTCGAGTTCGGATGCGTGCGGTTCGGCAGGAGACATATTGATATTTTACGACACTTGACCATTATTTACAAGTACAGAGGGTTGACAACTTTACCTCTTCGATTCAAGATGGCCACGCTCGTTGAAAACCGTTATGGGTGCAGAAGCATTGCGCGGCTGCGCGATCATAACGCTACCGAGTCCATCCGAAGGAGGTGAAGACAACGGACACATTCATTGCAACCTTGCCGTTGGACTTCTTCGATCCGCTGCTGGCGTTCAATGCTGAGCTGCTCAACGGCAATGCCATGCTCCTACGAGCATGCGGTGCTCAGCCGCGCGACGGCAGCATCCTACGATCGAAGGAGTACCTGCTGTTCGGGCATGGCATGGCGACCCTCGCCATGTGGCCGCAGCATCCCTTCGCATTCAAGTCGCAAGAACACTACGTCGTCACGGTCACAGAGCGGATGGATTCCCGTAAGGTAAGGTACTGGGAGATCCAGGCCGCGAAGGATCAGACAATGTCAACGGACTGGACTCTCTGCGTTGCGTCGGAGGAACCGGATCCGAAGAACGAGGGCGAGATCAAGATACTGGTCCAGAGCGACGGGCACGTGCGGCAATTCTTCTACCTTCGCCGCTATGACGTGCTCTAGACGTTCCGCAGCACACGCAACATCACACGGGTATCGTTCTCCCTACTGGTGGCCTAACTTCGGGCCCTTCCCTGATGTTGACGACGCCCTCCTTTCGAGGAGGAATCGTCATGGCGAGAACGCTGGTGTACGTCTCCGGCGCGTTGAGCGACGTGCCAGAGGATATCAGAGGGTGGTATCTCCAGTTCTATGAGTCGATCGGACAGCTCGTCGCTGACATCGGACTGGTTCCGTACGTGCCTCACCTGCATACGGATCCGGTACGGCATCGCGACGTCACTCCACAGCAAGTCGATCGGATTGACCGTACGGCAGTCACCTCGGCGATGCTGGTCATTGCCGTTGCGGACAATCCGTCGCTCGGGGTCGGCATCGAGGTGGAGATGGCACATCACGCGGCCAAGCCGGTGGTGCTGATCTGCCGTCGAGATCGCATCGCCGAGCGGCGCATCAGCCGCTTGATCCGCGGCAATCCCGGGGTAGTCCGCGAGATCGTCTACGAGGTTCAGCAGGATGCGCTCATCCAGTTGGAAGAATTCCTTCGTTCGTGGTTGCAACAGCGGGCGGAGAGCGTTCTGCCAATGTTGCTCAAATAGACCCCTCACGGGCGGCGTCGTAACTCACGATAGCCGCCTTTCTCTTTAGTCCCATCATAAATGCAATCAACGGCAGTGCGGTTGATCAACACATACGGCGGCTGACCATACCGATGTGGAAGATTCATTTTCTGGTAATTATGGAGAATATACTCGATGACGTTCGAGAGGTAGTGTTCGGAGTCGACGATGCGGAAGTTTGAGCGGTGCTGCCAGAACCGACCTTTTGGAAGAGCGCGGGAAAACGTTCCTTTGATGGATTTCATCAGGTCCGAAAGTGTGAACTGTGTCGTCCGTGTCGTTGGTCGCCGACTAGCCCTCGCCACCCCGTCATTCGACGGGACAAGTTCGACGGGGTCCCGTCCCCCTTTCACTTTGAAATATAGGTGGCGGGAAGAGCATGCGTTGAGCGGGCAGTTGACACCCCGGTTTCTACGTGGTATCGTGTCCCTGCTCATTATTCAGTAACACTACGGCCACTTGGTTCCGCGCTTAATGCACGGTACTCGGTGACCGCGGACCAAGGCACAGTATGCCACTCGAGAAATCGGCCAAAAACCGGATTATCAGAAAGTTTAAGACACATGAAGGCGACACCGGATCGCCGGAAGTCCAGATTGCTATCCTGACCGCCGAGATTGAACAGCTGACCGGACACCTGAAGGAACACAAGAAGGATTTCTCGTCACGACGCGGCCTTCTCCGAAAGGTCGGTCTTCGACGTCGGCTCCTCCATTATCTCCAAAAGGAAAATCCGTCGAGCGCCGAGGAGCTGGTGAAAAAGCTCAAGCTCAAAACCTCCTAATCAATGAGTACTAAGGCCTCAAAACATAAAGACCAGCGAGTCGGCGTTTTTGTCGACGCTTCTAACATGTACCATTCGTCGAAGTCGCTGTACCAGACGAATGTGAACTTCGGGAAGATTCTTGAGCAGGCCGTGGCTGGTCGTCGGCTGGTCCGCGCCATGTGCTACGTCATCTCCGGTTCCGGTCAAGACGAACAGTCGTTTTTCGACGCCTTAGAGAAGCAAGGCTTCGAGGTGAAGTCGAAAGAATTGCAGGTGTTTTCTAGCGGCGCGAAAAAGGGTGATTGGGACGTCGGCATCGCCATTGACGCGATTAAACTGGCCGATCGACTTGACACAATCGTCCTGGTGTCAGGTGACGGAGATTTTACGACGCTCGTCGAGTACCTAAAGATGACCAAGGGTTGTCGGGCCGAGGTGATGGCGTTTGGCGAATCAGCGTCGATGAAACTAAAAGAAGCCGCTGACGAATTCATTGATTTGTCCGAAGATAAAAAAACATTCCTGATGCCGCTGCGCCCGTTTCGCCATCGAATAATCGGGAACATGCCGAAAGTTCTTGGCGGGCGAGATGCCGGCGAAAAGCAGTCTGGCTGATTGTCGGCAATAGCTAATTATTTTCCAATCAGCACCGCTCACTAATAATGTTCTGGTCGGTAGACCAATAGACTATAGCAGTATGATTTCTGCACGTAGTCTACAGCCTACTGGCCAGTCCGCGAAAGGAGTAATTTAAGTGACAGAAAAATTTACGCTCGAGCTGGGGGGACGAACCCTCACCATCGAGACGGGCCAGTATGCCGCGCAAGCAAACGGCAGCGTGACGGTGCGTTACGGCGACACGGTCGTGTTGGCTACCGCGGTGATGAGCGCGAACGTGCGCGACGGGATCGATTACTTCCCGCTACTCGTCGACTACGAGGAGCGGCTGTACGCGGCAGGCAAGATCAAGGGCTCGCGCTTCATCAAGCGCGAGGGCCGTCCGTCCGACGAAGCGTTTCTCACGGCGCGTCTGGTTGACCGTTCGGTTCGACCGCTGTTCAACGACGCCGCGCGCAACGACGTGCAGGTCGTGCTGACCGTGCTCTCGGTTGACCAGGAGAACGATCCGGACATTATCGCATTGATCGCCGCGTCGGCTGCGCTGGCCGTGTCGAACATTCCCTGGAAAGGACCGATCGGCGCGGTACGCGTCGGCCGCATTAACGATGAGTGGGTGCTGAACCCGACGTATGCCGCACGCGAGAAAAGCTCGGTTGATCTCGTTCTCGCGGGGACGAAGGACGAACACGTGATGATCGAGGCGAGCGCGAATGAGGTTGATGAAGAAACCATCCTCGGTGCACTCGAGTTTGCGCAGAAGTGGGTGAAGAAGACCATTGAACTCATTGAGGAAGTTGTGGCGAAGGTCGGGCAGAAAAAAGCCGAATTCGATTCGATGAAAGCAACCGCGGAGGAAACGGAGGCGCGTCTGAAGGTCGAGGAAAAAGTGAAAGAATTCGTCAGCGGCAAGCTCCGTGATGTTCTTACCACGAAGGATAAATCCGCGCGCCAGGAAAAGCTGGATGTGTTGAAAGAAAAGATCGATGAAGCGCTGAAAGCCGACAATGACGTGTCGAAGGAGCAGCGTCCGCTTGGATTGAAGACGCTTGAAGCGCTGCTCGACGATGAAGCGCGCCAGCTGGTCCTCGAAGAGAATATCCGCGTCGATGGGAGGAAGCTGGATGAGATACGGCCGCTTTCCGCAGCCGCGGGCATGCTTCCCCGGACCCATGGCAGCGGCCTGTTTCAGCGCGGTGAAACCCAGGTCCTCTCGATTGTTACCCTCGGGAGTCCGGGCGACGAACAGATGCTCGATACAATGGAGCTCTCCGGCAAGAAGCGCTACATGCACCACTACAATTTCCCGGGATTTTCGACCGGCGAGGTAAAGCCGATCCGGACGCCCGGCCGTCGCGAAATCGGCCACGGCGCGCTTGCGGAAAAGGCGCTGATGCCGGTACTTCCGCCGAAAGAGCAGTTCCCGTACACGATACGCGTGGTATCAGAGGTTTTGAGCTCGAACGGCTCGACGTCGCAGGCATCAATCTGCGGCTCATCGCTCGCGCTTATGGACGCCGGCGTACCGATTACCGCGCCGGTTGCGGGCATTGCCATGGGACTTATCACCGACCTGAAAACGAAGAAGTTTAAGGTGCTGACCGACATCCAGGGTATCGAAGACCACTCCGGCGACATGGACTACAAGGTTGCCGGAACCCGCAAGGGAATCACGGTCATCCAGCTCGACATCAAACTCGGCAGCATCCCGTACAAGGTGTCCGTCGAGGCGCTTGCTGGTTCGAAGAAGGCGCGTCTCCAAATCCTTGACGTTATGGCCGCGGCGCTTCCCGAACCACGCAAGGAACTCTCGCCGTACGCACCGCGGATCGAGTCGCTGCAAATCGATCCGGAGAAGATTCGCGAGGTGATCGGTCGCGGCGGTGAAACGATCAATAAAATCATTGATGAGTGCGGCGGTCCCGACGTCACCAAGATTGACATCGAGGATTCGGGCCTGGTGATGGTCACCTCGCATTCGAAGGAAATGTCCGACAAGGCGATCGCCTGGATTAAGAACTTAACGCGTGAGATTGAGCCCGGTGAAATCATTGAAGGCACGGTCGCGAAGATCGTTACCGACCGGATGAGTGGCAAAGAGATCGGCGCGGTGGTGGATTTGGGCGGCGGACGGGACGGCATGGTCCATATCTCGGAGCTGTCCGTCAACCACGTGCCGTCCGTCTCTGACGTGGTCAAGATTGGCGACGTGGTCAAAGTTAAAGTAGTTGAGGTTGATAAGGAACGCGGTCGGATAAGTCTATCGATTAAGCAGCTCGACTCCTCCTACGACCCGGCGAACGACGACCGGCGGCAGGACCGTGGTCCGCGTAACGGCGGATTCGGAGGAGGTCGCGGATTCCGCGACGACCGCAGGGGTCCTCGACGCGGCGGATTCCGCGACGACCGACGCGGCCCGCGGCGCGACGACCGCGGTCCGTATAACCGCGGCAACAACCGCGGCCCGCGACGCGATGTCGGACCGACAATCGATCCGCTCGCGCCGATGGACGATCTCGGCCTCAACAAGTGATATACGGCACAGCGCGGCCCGAGCGCAGGCTTAAGCCTGCGTTATAGGCGCGCTGTGTTAAGATAAAAAATATGATCATCACGTTCGGCGGAACTCCGGGATCAGGGAAAGGAACGGTATCGAAGCGGCTCGCCAAGCTGCTGCGGTACGAACGCCTTGATATCGGTGAACTGCGCCGGAGAAAAGCCCGTAAGCTCGGCATGACCCTCGAGGAGTATAATCGGTTCGGCGAATACAATTTCTCGACTGACCACTGGGTCGATGAGTTTCAAGAACGCCAGGGAAAGCGTAAGAAAAACCTGATTGTGGACGGACGACTGTCGTTTCACTTCATTCCGAAGTCGCTAAAGATTTTCCTTTTCGTCTCGTCCGCCGTCGGCGCGAAACGGATCTGGTCTGATTTTAGGCAGCCTCAACGTCGGAACGAAGCCGTCAAACTTACTACGGTTAATCGGGTCAAGCGCTCGATCATTGAACGGATGCGAAGCGACCGTCTTCGTTACCGCCGCCTGTACGGCCTAAATCCGTTTGCCAAAACACACTACGACCTGTACCTCGATACCACCAAACTTACCCCAGACCAGGTCCTGACACAGGTAAAAAATTTCGTTGTTGATAAGTTGCGGCGAAACGAGACACGATCGAGTAAACAACGGAAATAGTTGATTTTTTTCTCGTTGACAGGCCGTTTCATTCGTGCTATACTCCCGATGTTCTTTTGGATATTAATGGCTTATGGACAGTTGATGAGCATACGATCGGAGTACATTTCTATCGGATCGTGAGCTTCTCGACTATCCGAATATGGGGTTCCGAGCCCCTGGAAAACCAAAATAAAAAATCGGTGATCCTAAATCGCCTTCGGGCGAAAGGAATCCACCACAAGGACGGTCGAGAAACGCGCTCATTCAAATCTCGGATAAGAATCGAGCATGGCTTTCCAGGCCGTGATCGCCAGGCTTGCCCTGAGCTTAGTCGAAGGGCGGGACTGACGTTAGCCAGGGAGAGCTTAAGGGCGCGTAATGACCTCAATATTTTTTACCCCGTACAGGGGAGGGGGCGCATTCGCGCCCTTTTCCTTTATTACGGATGTTTGCTAGTGTGGGGCTATGATGGAGCGCAAGGTGCGGGCGTTCGTAATTTTGGGACTGGTTGGAGTCGTGCTTGACCGAGCTCTTAAACAGCTGGCGCTGGCTGGCGTGACCTTTGGCCCAGTGAGCGGCGGAATTCGCTTTGAACTTCTGCCCAACCCGGCCGTGGCCTTCAGTATCGCCTTTCCGCCAACGCTGAGTTTGATTGTAATTCCTTTTATCATCGCGTTGTTCGCCTTGGCCGCTCTCCGCTTGTTCCGGCAGGGCGGCTTAGAACGGGCCAGCGCTTTGAGCGTGGTGGTGGTTGCCAGTTTGAGCAATTACCTCGATCGGTGGCTGCACGGCTATGTGGTGGATTACGTCAGTCTGGGAAATTGGTTACCGGTTTTTAACCTGAGCGATGTGTTGATAGTCAGCGCGTTGTTGATGTTTGCCGCGACCAAGGAAAAAGTCGCGTGATGGCCGTTGGCCTGACAGAAAATATGGCGATTGCCAGATTGTCCGGCGATGAACACAAAAAGTGTTCATTGGTTTTAGCGCGGGGTTGACCCCGTTAGAGAGTCAGCGAAAAGCTTCAACAAATCCACCAATCCGCTTAAGATCACTTGCGCATCTCTCTAACGGGGTTGACCCTTCAGTTAACAGTCAAGACTGACAACTTTAATTGATATGCTCGGAGCTTCTCAGTCGGGGTGAGTCCATTCAGGT
>JACQKH010000062.1 GCA_016204585.1 Candidatus Kerfeldbacteria bacterium | reverse complement strand
TCTATCTCAAATGCCGATTTGATGGATAGGCCTAGTTTCCAAACAGTGTCGATGTTCTCAATGTATCTCGGAATGTCAATTGCCTCTCGGAACTCTGGTATGACTAAATCACTGAAATGGTGTCCCTGAAAACTTTTACGTTGGTCAGCCGGCGGAACCCAAACATCAAAATGCGCTTTGTTTCCTAAACGAATCAGACGCCATTGCATTTCGTCATGCTCGGTCGGAGCCCTTTCGACCCGCTCATGAATGAGCTGTTCAGCAACTTTAAGTTCTTTGACATCAATTTCTTCTGGCTTCTCGCCTCGCTCAATACGCTGTAGGAAAGAGAGTAGATCACCATACAACGAAAGAACCCTATCAGTCTTTTTCTGATCAATTGCCATGAATCCGCGTGGGAAGTATCCTTCGCCGTAACCAAGGTACTTGTTGAAATCCTGTTGCTGTACATTGACTTCTTCTTCGTTGATGAGAAAGTACATCAGCTCCCATGTTTTTCCTTCTCGATCTTCTCGCCAGAGGTATCGTGCAAATGCAGGATTGCGCACCTTCAACGCAACTTCAGCCGCTAAAATAATCTTGCCGTTACGATAAATAAGAACGTAATCGCCCGATTCCATCGTTGTCCAAGCTGGCGTATTTCTTTCACCGGGCACTGCACCCCAGACTGCGTACGGGCGTCCATGCAAGTACCGTTGCAATTGTTCCTGTTCTGCGGGTTGAAGAAAACGGGCCGCTTCTTCAGCAGTGCGTTTATGTTTGATAGTATCCTGGTAGTGACGATCAGTATCGTGAACGCCGCTCGCAACAACAAAAAAGATTTTACGGCTAGCCTTCATAATTCTGTGTACTTCGAATGTTTTCCCTTCGCTTTCTCGACTGGATACTTCTTTTCGTTGATGTCCATTTTCCGTTTGAACGCCGACTTGATATCTATTTCTAAATCATGACTAAGTAACAACACCCAATACAAGACATCGGCCAATTCCTCGCCAATCTTCTCTTTATGCTCCTTTACATACTTTTCAATTTCCTCTTTGGATTTCCACTGAAAATGTTCTAGGGTTTCAGCGGCTTCGAGAACAAGCGATAACGCCACATCTTTCGGATTGTGAAACTGTTTCCAATCCCGTGCGTCACGGTGCTTGATGATGAGGTCGGTTAGTTCTTGAATGTCGGACATACATTCAGATTAGTCCAATTACGGGGAATAGCCAATACGCTTCTGAGCCTTCGCCTCAAGCTCTTCGAGCTTCTTTAAAAGGTCGTTTTTGAGAGGTGGGGGTATTTAGAACCTGACATTTTGATATATTGACAAGCCGATACGCGGCTGCTATACTGTCTCTACTAAACGTTGGGCGGATATCTCGTATGTCCGCCCAGTTTATTTTTCTTCGTATTTCAAGGCCCTTTCCAGGGTAACGAAATCACGGAAATCGGAACCAGCAAATTGCTTAATTTCCTTTGCCGTTCGAGGACCTCGAGCCAATACAAGAACTTCTTTCCCTTCACTACGAAGGTGTTTTAGAACTGGCAAGAAATCTCCATCCCCCGAGAGCACAATGACACGGTCGAACAGGTCGATATCACGCATCATTTGAAACGTCATGTCGACGTCGATGTTCGCCTTTCGTTTTGTTGTGCCGTCCTCCTGTTCGTACTTCTTGACCGGTTTAAGGAATAACTGGTAACCAAATTTTTCAAGGCGCCGATAAAATCGAACGCGCCGTACATGTCTGCCGATGAGCGCTAACTCAGCCTCGTTAAGATCGGCCTGGTTGGTTTTGATATGTCTATCAAGATGTCGTTCGAGTTCCTTGAGTGGAACGGTTTCGGTATGTAATACGTCATTGTGGAAATTATACGTCTCAACGCCACCGAAGTAATATACGCGCATGGCATCGTACCTCTTGCGCAAATAGTTCAACAGCTTTAAATAGTCGATCTTCCAGCCAAGACTTTTTTCTCCACCGTAAAAAAGGTTAGAGGCATCAACGTAAGCAAACGTCTTCATATGTTCAGGGTACGGTTTTTTTCAAATAAAATCAACCAAATTGTTTGGCACCCCCGGTCAGACTCGAACTGACAACCTCGCGCTATAATCGCGGTGGTTTATCCATTAGCCTACGAGGGCGTATATGACGCCTTATACGTAGTCCGATCTTTTTCGGATGGTTACCACCGCTCAAGGCTACTCTTTTTTGTTAAAAAATCAACAAAAACCAGCCGGTCGTCCCGCACCCTCCAAAAAGAGATTGGGACGACCGGATACTGCATACTACCGAACGTTGATGTGCCAGTCGACTTCATCGACGACATCGATCGGCGTTCTCCACCGCCGAGCCCAGTTGTTGGTGACACGATTGGAGATCTTCCCGAGGTTCCGAAGTTCGTTCGCGATCGGGACTCGTACCTCATGCGGAAGCTCCAGGGTTGCCAGCTGTGTGGCCCGATCGAGGCTCCACGGCATCCCCTGCATCAACTCGTCCTGAATGAGCGTCAGCAGCTCACGCGAGTGAAAGTGATGATCCATCACTTCGACCGTCGTGAGCACGGCGTCCGCCCGAACCGAGGCCGTGATGCCAAACAGGAGCTCCCGCTTCATGGTCTCGCGGATGAGCTCCGCAACAACCTCGGGATCATCGAAGTCAATCGCTGGTCGATCCGGATACATCTCTTCGAGAATGGGAGAATCGGGGAAAATCTGCCGGTCGAGCATGGCCAGCTTGCTGGCATCGACATGAACGAAGGCCGAGAGAGCACCTTCCGCCTCGACTTCTTCACCGACGCCATCGAACCTTACCCAGAAAGCCCGCCTGGTATCCCGCTTCACCCAGGACAGAGCTTCTTCGGAAGACAGTTGCTTGTCACCATAGAAATACGCCGCCTGTGAGGCATCCAGGTAAGCCTTTCCAAGACCAGGGAAGGGAAAGTTCGGGTGAGACGAAAAACACATCGACTGGAGATCGGCCTGATCGAAGGTCGTGACCAGGGCAAACTTATCACTGTAATCCATGACGTCCCTCCGGATGAATGCGCACAACGACACAGGAAGTGATCCTGAAAGATGTTGCTGACGTTCGTCAAAAAACGAGCATGCTCAAGATGAGCCTGCCATTGAATCAAACTTGTCTAAAAAAGTCAAGCCCGTCGTCAAGACGAACTATTTCCTACAACGCCCGCTTTCAGCTACGACTCACCCGCTGATGAAACCGTTCGCGTCCGCCCCCTACCGATACACCAACCCCAGCAAATGATAAACAACCAACGCCTGCCAGTTGAGGATTACTCAGCGCTGAACAAATCGCCAATCACAAATACGAGCAGCAGCGCCCCAAGCGCGGTCGAGATGTAGACAAGAATCGCGCGTTCCTTGTGTTTAATTATGGCGATCAACCCAGTAACAAACGCCGCAATGGCGGACGCCACACCAAGCAACATCGGAATCGCTAAGAACGGCCGGAGGGTGAGATCTTCGAGAATCGTGTCCCCGGCCGTGACGGATTTGTAGAATGTGGCGTCAAGGGTCGGGCCGATAAAAATCAGCCCAAGAAAAACCAGCGCCAGCCAGGCTGACCATTTCCCGAGAATGGTTTTTGGCATAATTGATACCTCCTTGCACTTTCAGGCTTCGCCGTTGCCGGCGGACTGTCAAGCCCCGCGGCGGAACCGGCGTTACCGCAGTCGACTAGCCAGCTGCGTTGTATCCAGGTGCTCAACTTCGCCGTCAGCTCGATGCTTCACCTCTAACTTACCCGCCTTGACGGTTTTCTCACTGACCACCACCCGCACCGGGATACCGATCAAGTCACTATCCGCAAACTTTTGGCCTGGCGAAAGATCACGGTCGTCATGCAATACCGCCATCCCCTGCTTTTCCAACTGCACCACCAATTCATTCGCAGAATTCGCGACTTCATTCGTATGTTTCGCATTGATTTCAACCACATGCACATCAAACGGCCCCACGCTCTTCGGCCAGATAATCCCCTTTCCATCATGATGCAACTCGACAATCGCGGCCATCACCCGGGCCGGGCCAATGCCGTAGCTGCCCATGACGACCGGCGCGGACGCGCCCCTCTCGTCGGTGAACATCAGTCCCAGCGCCTCGGAAAAACGCGTGCCAAGCTTGAAGATATTGCCGACCTCAATGGCCCGGGCTTGCACGAAGTCCGTTTTTTTCTTACCGAGATCTTTCAACACCTCGTCCGTGAACACTTCCTTGTTGACGGCCACCGACTGATCCATCGCCAGGTAGATGGTGTCCTCGCCCGCGTCGCACACGGTTTGGTATTCGTGCGAGAACTTGCTGAAGGCGCCGCCGCTGGCGAACGTGCGAAAGGTCTTCTCGCCCAGACCAACCGCCCGGAAAATCCGCTCGTAGGCCTTGCCGACTTTTTCGTAAAAAATATCCAATTCAGCGACCGTGGCGTTGAACGAATATAAATCTTTCATCAGGAATTCGCGCGTCCGAATGAGCCCGCTCTTGGCACGAACCTCGTTGCGGAACTTGGTTTGAAACTGATAAACGTAGCGCGGCAAATCGCGGTACGAGGAAATGTGATCCCGCAGCATTCGCGTCAGCGGTTCTTCGTGGGTTAAACCTAAGCCGAGTTCGGTGTCATTCTTCAGCTTCGTCTTAAACCAAATATCAATGCTGGCGTCGTTCCAGCGATCAGTGGCTTTCCAAATCTCCGGATCTTGCAAGGCTGACAGATACAGTTCCACCCCGCCGAGCGTGTCCATTTCGGCTTTGATGATCTTGATAATTCGCTTCATCACCCGCACGCCGAGCGGTAAAAACGAATACACGCCGGCCAGCTCTTTATGCACGAAGCCGGCGCGGATCAACAATTGCGCGCTGGTCGAGACTTCGTCTTTGGGCGTTTCTTTGCGCGTCTTGGTAAATAACTGCGATTGCTTCATGTACCTGGTATTTTTGCAGATTCAAGGCCTGTTCGTCAAAGTCTCGTGTGCTCGTCCATCATCCCGCAGCGCGGGTTTAAACCCGCGCTGCGGGATTGTGCTACACTTCCTTTTTCTCAAAGATTGTTGAACAATACTCCCATGCACGCCATCCGCATTGCCGGCGCTGGACCGTCGGGCTTGGCCGCGGCCATTACCTTAGCCAAAGCTGGCTGGCCAGTTGAAGTGTTTGAGCGCAATGCCGACGTTGGCATGCGCTTTAGCGGAGACTTGCAGGGCCTGGAAAACTGGTCAACGAAACACGATGTTCTCACCGACCTTTCGACCTTCGGCCTCGAGGTAAACTTCCTTTGCGTTCCGTTTTCGGCCGTGACCGTCACCGACGGGGTCAACCAAGAAACCTATGACCGCGGCCGGCCGCTGTTCTACTTGGTCAAACGTGGGAGCATGGCCGATAGCATTGACCAGGGCCTCAAGCGGCAAGCCCTGGCGGCCGGCGTGAATATCCATTTCAGTACCAAGCTCGAGTCCCAGGACGCCGACATCATCGCCACTGGTCCGCTAACCGACCGTTTGAACTGGGTGGATCAAGGCATTGTCTTTGACACGAACCTGCCGGACATGGCCGTAGCTATGCCGCACGACGAGGCCGGCATCGGCGGTTACGGCTACCTCTTAATAACGCGGGGATACGGCTGCCTCTGCACGGTCTTGTTTTACGACTTGGCCCGAGCGAACGAATGCTTTGAGAACGTCAAGCTGACCAGCGCCAAGCTCGTCAACCTCGACATCCGGAACGAGCGTCGCGTCGGCGGAACGGCCAGCTTCACCATTAAAAACCGCTGGGAAAACGGCCCGCATCGATTCGTCGGCGAAGCGGCTGGGCTGCAGGATCCGCTCTGGGGTTTTGGCATTCGCTACGCACTGTGGTCAGGTTACCTGGCTGCACAAAGCATAATCCAGCAACGTTCGTACGCGCAACTCGCCCAAAAAGCATTCGGCAATCGGAACCGAGCCGGCGTGGTCAACCGCTACCTCTGGGAAAAGTTCCGGCACCGCCGAAATGAACGCGTAGTCCAGCGAATTGGCCGTTCAGCCGATCCCTTTGCCACGCTCCGTTCATTCTACAACTTCAACCTGCTGCAGCGTTTATTGTATCCAGCGGCCAAACGAAAATTTCTGGACAAGTACCCTCGCCTGGAGAGCATTTAAACGAGAAAACCGCCCCTCAACCAAGCTCGGGACGGTCTCTCTCCTCGGACGAGCAAAAACTCTCTAAGACGCGGAACGAACCCGCACTGAAACCTCGAGATGATCGGGCGACCGAAGGTCGAATCCGCGCTTGATTAGCGTGACGGCGATCTGTCCGACTAACTGGTCAATGGTTGTGTCCCCACCGGCCGACCACAGTGCTTGTTCAATTGCCTCGGCCTCCTCGTTCGACACCCGATGTTCAGCATGGTGACCGGCGGCATCATCGAATTCCAGTGCGTCAAGATGATGGTTTCCGAGTTCATCATAGGCGGCCTGGCGCAATGCTTCGCGGATTCGTCCGGCCAGTATCTCTTTCGACTCGGCTTCAAGGGCCTCGCTCGATCGCACGGATTCACCTTCCATCGTCCTCACCTCCTTTCATGAGTTAGCTCGTTAGCTCGATAGCGGCAATGCCGTTTAGCTCGTTAGTTTGTTAGCTTGAAGGTCATTATATTCTCATGGCTTCATCACTGAATGACTAACGAGCTAACGAGCCAATCAGCTAACGAGCTAAACCGCTAAACCTCCAAACCGCTAACCAGCTATCACGTCCTCAACCACCTCGCGTCTTGGCGTACGAGCAGTTCGCCCGCCCGCTCCGGTTCAGCCATCAGCTCTTTCACCACCTTTTCCATGCGCGATACCTGCGAGCCTTTTACTAATACCACGTCGCCTTCCTTAATCATGTCTTGGACTGCCCGACCGGCGGTGGCCGCATCATTAAAAGTAAAAATCCTGTCCTTGGGCATTCCGCGCGCGCGCGCTTCCGATGCGGCGGCCTGCATGCTCTCGCCAACGGCCACAAACACGTCAACGTCCTCATCAACAATTTCCTGTCCAACGCGCCGATGAGAAGACTCGGTCGCCGATCCCAGGTCAACCATGTCTCCCAGCACGGCGTAACGCTTGCCCTCAGCCGGAAACTCCCGCAAAGCGTCAATCGCCGCCACGCCGGCGTCCGGAGAGGAATTGTACGAATCGTCAATCAGCCAGGTACGCTTGATCCCGGGCAGCACGCGCATCCGTCCTGGCGGCGGATCGTATTCTTGCAAACCTTGCGTAATTTCCACCTCATCAAGGTGAAGGGCCACGGCCGTGGCCACGGCGGCCAGCGCGGCGTAAGCCGAATGCCGACCGGTGACCCCCGGCAGGAAGACCGGAAATTCATCCTGACCAAATCGTATTTTTAACATCATCCCCCATTCCCCTTTACTGCCTTGGGCCGGCGCCGCGTCCATGCACCGCACGGCCACGCCGGCGGAGAACCCGTAACTCACAATCCGACACGGCGATTGCTCGCACAACCGGCGCACGAACGGATCATCGCAGTTCAGAATCGCCCAACCATGTTGATTCAAAGTGGTGGCCACCAAGGATTCTTCCGCGTACACCGTGGCCACGCTTTTGTAGCGCTCCAAATGAGTCGGTCCGATGCTGGTCACCACGCCAATGTCCGCGACCACCAGTTTTAAAAGGTCTTTAATGTCTCCCGGCTTATCGCCGCCAAATTCCAGCACCAACACCGACGGATAAGGCTGGCGAGAAACCAACAATTTAAAGGCCAGCCAAAACGCCATGGACCAACGAACAATCGGATGGCCGGCGTCCGGCGCGCCGATTACAGTGAAAGGGACGCCGTACTCGTTGTTGAAACTTTTTGGGCTTGACCGCAGGACGTAGGCCTGACGCAAAACCGCCGCCACGGCGTCTTTGGTGCTGGTCTTACCGTACGAACCGGTAATCACGACCACCTGCGGCTGGTAGCGTTTGAACACGCGTCGACTCAGACGGCGGAGAAGACCGAGGGCCAATTGCCTCATGCCTTAAGTCTACGACGAAATGTTCAATTCGTCACTCCTCGACAGTTGGCGCGGTCGGCGGCACCTCGAGGTAGTGCAAAATGTAGTTGGCGATCTCGCCGAAAAGCGGCGCGGCGCTCGATTCCGCGAACTGCACGTCGCGGGGACGGTCAATCCGGACGACCATCACAAACTTCGGATCATCAACCGGTCCGTAGCCGGCAAACGTGCCGATCGTGACGTTTTCCTGATACCCGGGTCCATCTTCTTTCGGGATTTGGGCCGTGCCGGTCTTACCGGCAATGAAATACCCGGGCACGCCGGCCAGTTTCCCGTGGCCGTTCTTAACCGCGTTGACCAGCATGGCCGAGACGGTGGTGGCGGTGGCCGGCGAAACGACCGACCGGACCGCGGTCGGTTGCGTTGTAGTGGTCGTTCCATCAGGCTGGCGAATCTCTTTCACCGCATACGGTTTCATCAGCACGCCGCCATTGGCTAGCGCGCCATATGCAGCAGCCAGCTGCAGAGGGGTGACAGTCAAACCTTGACCGTACGATCCGGTGACCGCGAAAATTTCCTTCCCTTCGCGGAGCGAGCTGATGTCGCCGGCTGATTCTCCCGGCAGTTCGATTCCGGTTTTTTTGCCGAAACCGAACTTCTGTAGATAGGATTCAAAAGAACGCGGTCCGATTTCCCTCATCGCAAAGATCGCTCCGGTATTAAGCGACTGCTCAAGCACTTGGGTCATGGTCTGCAGGCCGTGCGCTTTTCCATCAGAGTTTTTGATCGTGTACTTACCGATGGCCACGCTACCGGTGTCGGTGTAGGTCGTAGTCGGAGTGATGGCGCCCTGGTCAAGGGCGGCGGCGATAGTCATCCCCTTCATGACCGAGCCGGGTTCGTATTGCTTGAAGGTCACGGGGTTCAGGTAAACCGACGCATCTTCGACCTGACTATAGTCGTTCGGGTCGAAGTCAGGGCTGCCGCATATCGCCAGAACGGCACCGGTTTTTGGATCGAGCACGATCACGCTTCCGCCGTCGGCGCCGTGTTTCAACACCGCCTGGTCGAGCTTGGCGCAGGCTTCATGCTCGATCGCTCGATCAATCGTCAGAATGATGTCGTCGCCGTGACGCGCCGGCGTGATCGATCGCGAACCGACGGCGATCCACCGTCCATCCGCATCACGTTCTGCTTGGAGGTGCCCAGGCTCGCCGGACAGCTCGTCCTCAAACGCGCCCTCAATACCGTACTGACCCTTCCGTTCATCCCCGTCAAAACCCAAAAAGCCGACGAGATGACTTCCATAACGCCCTTCCGGATAAAGACGCAATAGCTCATCGGAGAATTCAATGCCGGCGAAGTTCAGGACCTTAACGCGCTCCACCTCAGCTTCGCGAAGGCCGTGCTTCAGCGGTTCATATTGATCGTTCGGCTTAGTCAAGCGGGTAAAGACCGTCTGCTCGTCAAGGTCAAGCAAGCTGGCGAGTTCGCGCGCCATCACTTTCGGGTCGTCTTTGATCCGAGCCGGATTGGCGTAAGCTAATTTCCCAGGTTCATTGGTAGCTAGCGGAAACTCCTGCGTTGAGCGACGTTCGCCCATCAAAATTCGACCGCGTTTCGGGAAGAGCTTCTCGTAAAGCGAATGCTGCCCTTCGGCCAGCGCGGCGTAAAAACCATGCTCCAGTACTTGCAATGAAAACAAACGCCAGACAATCACCATCACGCCGAGACCGACGATTGCGGTCAGTACGCGGGTTCGATCAATTGAGCTGTCCTGACGACGGGCAGGAGACATGGTGTGAAGTCAGAACCGCCTCCGCTATTGGCCCTAACGCGCCGCCACCGAACCAGCTCCGCCAGTTACGTACTCGACGCGGGACACGCGCACAAAATCAAGATTCTTCGTCAACCGATCGAGATGCTGAAGAGACTGAAGGCGATCAGCTTCGGCCTGTAAGACTTCGCGCTTGGCCGATAAAGTCTCGAGCCGGTCTGCCAGATCCTTCACCTGAAGACCGCGAGTGGCCACGGAGTTCGTAAAAACGATGTAGGCCAAACCGCCGACCAGGATAAAGCCCACCAGCACGATGCGGAGACCGAGCTCAGAAATCCTGAGTCGCCGCCACCACGATAGTTGACCTTTTGGTATTTCTTTTCGTTGTTTGTACATAGTTACATTAATGATTTGATCTCCTCCCTCCCCTTCATCCCTTCCCCAGACTAGGTTTAAGGGGAGGGGTCGGGGGTGGGGTTTCGCACCACCGCCCGGAGTTTCGCACTCCGCGATCGCGGATTGGTTGTGACTTCGGCGAAACTCGGGGCGGCGGGATGCTTCGTAAGAAGGGTCACTCGACCGGCCCGCGCCTGCTCTCGAAAAAACTGTTTCACTATTCGATCTTCTAAAGAATGGAAGGATATGATGGCCAATCGTCCGCCGGGAACCAGCGACTCGACTGCTTGAGGTAACAATCGCTCTAGTCGGCCGAGTTCGTCGTTAACGGCAATGCGCAGGGCCTGAAAGGTCTTGGTGGCCGGATTGATCCGTGACGATCGGCGACGTCCCGGCGGGAAGACCGCCAGGAGATCGCCGACGGTCGCGAACGGCTTCGTCCGACGGGCAGTAACGATGGAGCGGGCAATCCGTCGCGAATCCCGTTCTTCGCCGTACTGATAAATGAGGTCGGCGATCTCGTCTTCACGTTCTGAATTCAGGATATCCGCCGCGGTCCGACCCGACGTGGGGTCAAAACGCATATCGAGCGGACTCTGGGTTGCTTGAAAAGAAAATCCGCGAGTCGGATCTCCAAGCGTCAGCGACGAGAGACCGAGGTCAGCGAGAATGTAATGAACAGGGGAGAAACGGCGGTCGCGGATAATCGCGGCCAGGTCATCCGAAGCGCCGTGAACGAACGTAACGCGCTGATCGAACTTGGCAAGATTTTTTTGCGCTACCGTGAGCGCCAGCGGATCGAGGTCGATGCCAAGGAGCTGGCCGTCCGGTGCGGTCCGTTCGAGTATGGCCGCGGCGTGGCCGCCAGCACCGAGCGTCACATCGACGGTATGCTGACCTGGTCTCGGATCGAGCAGCGCCAGAACCTCGTGTTGGAGGACCGGGATGTGGCCAAGCATAGGAGCCGCTCCCCTGCCTCCGGGTTCAGACGCCGAGTTCACCGAGCGCTTCAGCGATATCGCCGGCGTTACGTTCCGTGCCGGACTGGTACTTTTGCCAGGCGGCGCTATCCCACAGTTCTAGGCGGTTGAGTAAACCGGCAAGCACCACCTTTTTCTTCAAGCCCGCGTACTTGCGCAAATAGTCTGGCAAAATCACTCTTCCCTGCCGGTCGACTTCCAACTCCATCGCGCCGGCCAGCATCAAACGGGCAAAGGCCCTGGTGTTGGCTTTGGCCACTGGCAGTTTACTCAATCGTTCGGCCAGCGTGCCCCATTCCTTCTGCGTGTAGACGAACAAACAATTATCCAAGCCGCGCGTAACCACCACTTTCCGGCCGATTTCCTGGCGAAACTTCACTGGAACCGCAAGTCGGCCCTTTTCATCAATCGCATGATGGTACTCTCCAATAAACATAGTTTTGCTTTATTCTAGGTGCGCCTGCCCCGTACCTGACCCTGCAAGGGTCATGGTGCGGGGTGATGGTACTCGCCGATGAACATGGTCGAGAAGAGTTATCCACTGAAACGGCGAGTTATCCCCACTTTTATCCACTTCTCGCCCTTATCATCCATTTTACACCACAAAACACCTTGGGTCAACCCCGTTAGAAGGTTCTCTGTAAAAACATAAATCGAGGAATAATGCAATTATTCTCAAATGTCCTAACCTTCTAACGGGGTCAATGCGTCAAGGCATGTGGAAAAGTCTGCGTCAATGGCAAAAAACCCAACAGCGCGGGTTTCATCCCCTCCTGCCAGAGGAGGGGTCGGGGGAGGAGGGAGAGCGACGGCGCGGGGTTAACGCTTCCTCGGCTTGGTAATGTTCGGCGGCCGGCCGTAAAACGGCACCACCGGTACGCCGAATTGCTTCAACATTTTACCAAGTGTCTTAACAGGCAGTCCGACCACGTTGTTGAAATCGCCAACGACCTTCTTCACCAGTCGTCTGCCGTGACCTTGAATGGCAAAAGCACCGGCCTTATCTAGCGGCTCGCCTGTGGCAACGTAATTACGAATGGTATCCTCATCATACTGTTTCATAAACACTCGAGTGGTAACAGTCTGCGAATTGATCTTTGCTCGTTGAGGAACAATCACGGTGATTCCTGTAATGACGGATGCTTTCTTCCCATTCAACATACGAAGCATCGCGATTGCCTTGTACTTGGCTTTTGGTTTACCCAGTATTCGCTTCCCATATACTACAACCGTATCTGCCCCTATTACGATAGCGTTCGGGTGACGTCTCGAAACAGCCGTCGCTTTACCACGGGACAATTGCCGAACAATCTTTTCAGGTGGGATTTGTTTAGAAAAATGTTCACGGTATCGGCTGTCAACGGCTCGAAAAGGTATACCAAGTAATTTGAACAACGAAATCCTCCGAGGAGAAGTTGTTGCCAGAATAATGTGTTTCATAGAAATTACACTACCATACGCTTCGTCATAAAACAAAAACCTTCCTCGAACCTCGCGCGCGGCATGTCCGAGCCGAGCGTTGTCGAGGCGAGTTTGCCGCGCGCTTGATTCTCTTTCTGTCGCTTTCTCTCATCAAGGAGAGAAAGCGACAAATTCACTATCGTTTTGCCTTCGTAATATTCGGTTTCTTCCCGTAAAACGGCACCACCGGGACTCCCAGCTTGGCGCGTTCCAACTTCCTGCTCCCTTGCTCGGCCAATTGCTTCATCGTCAGTTCACCACGCACGCCGACCGCTGGAATGTGCAATGCAAAGCTCATAGCGTTCGCCAAGGCGCAGGCCGTGCGCAGCGCGGAAAACGGACCAGGACCGCTGGCCACAACAATGCCTTTAATATTTTTCACGTTTTTTTTGTTTTGGCGCAGCAATTCATCCGCCAGCTTCAGCAATTCACTGCTGGCTGGATGATCAAAACTCTTGACCAGCGTTTGCAATCGTCCATTAGACAGCCCTACGCGCAGTTCGCTGCTCCGCGTGCTGTCGAGAAACAGGATCATAGCAACCCCAGAGCTTTGAACTGTTTCTCTATGCCGGGATAACTGCGCTTAAACGGAAAACTTTTCACTGGAACCCATTTGAACGCGGTGTGTTCCCAATCGAGTTTAACGCGCTGCATCTTCGATTCAAAGAGAAACGACGTACTCAGCCACACCTTGCCTTTTTCGGAATCAACAATTCGCACCGTTTTTCCCACCCGGATTAGTTTCAGGTCGGACCGCCGCAATCCTGTTTCTTCCCGTAACTCCGCATACGCTTGTTCGAGCGGCGTTGCGCCTTTGTGCAGATGTCCGCCGATCACTCCCCACCTTCCCCGATAATAGCCAACCAGTTGTGAACGCTTCATGATGAGAAGTAATTCTTTATTCATGACGAACACGGCCACCGAACGTGAGACTTTCTTGGCCAGATATTCGCGGAGCCATTGCTTAACCGCGGACACGACGGTTCGTTGGTGATCTCGCTCGTTGAAATTGTGTCGTGCCCCGGGAATTACCAGTAGTCGCTTTGGTTCGTTGAGGGCATGGTAGAGATGGCGCGATTCAATGGACGAAACGTTGTTATCTCTCGAGCCATGAATGATAAACACGGGCTGATGAATGTCTCGCGCCATCCGGACCGTATCGTAACGCTTAAGGTCGGCATAATAGGAAAACCGCAGCGCGAATGTTCGTTTTACTCGCTGACTGTACCACAGTTCCATGATTCCTTTCCGCCGCCAAGTGCGGACGACACTTGTTGAGAAACGATGTCGTCGGTGATATGCGGTATCGCCGACCGGCGCCAGAAGTACAAGTGTTTTTAACGGCGCTCCGCGATGCTTCGCAAGAAAAACTGCTGTCCCGCCCAGGGAGTGCCCTATGCCACCGACCGAAAACGGATTGACTCTTGGCTGCCGCGTTAAAAACCGTACTGCCGCTTCAACGTCCTCTGCCGCACGCGTATATGTCAGATTCTCAAACCTACCGCCGCTCTGTCCGTGACCGGAGAGATCAATGGCGAGCGTAACAAAACCAACGCCCCGCAACTCACGCCGCAATCTGGGTAATAACGGCGGATAATCACGATCAACGGTTCGTCCGTGAACAATGACAATTGCCGGCAACTTTCCTGCCCGCCGTTTCGGGTACTGCAAATCCCCCCGAATCGTGCGATGGTGATGCCGAATTTCAACCTTCATAATACTATCGTGAGAATCAACGAATACTTGCGAATATCACGAATGAATAAAAGTTTCACCATTGATTGATTCATGTATTGACGACAATTATTCGCAGTATTCGCATTAATTCGTAGATTCGCATGTTTCGCATCATTCGTAGCGAGCGCTCACTTGAATCACCTGGCCAGTCCCAAAATCGAGCACCAGCAGCGACCCGTCAGTCGGATCAACCTTTACGTCAATCGGGTTGCCGAAACCCGTGGCAAAATCTTCGGTTTTCCAAAGGCCGGAATCTTGCGGAATGACGCGTACCACTTTCTTGCCGATATCCGGATCGCGCGAATTGGCTCCCCACAAAGCGATGAAAAAATTACCGCGATAATCTTCGGGAAATTGTTCAGCGTCATACACGGCAAAACCGTTGGCTGAACTGTGTTCCTGGAGCAAGGCAACTGGCGGCTCAGTGCCAGTGCAGTCCGAACCTTGATTAACTCCCCAACAGCCGACCCAGCCGTAGTCTTTTCCTTCCTCGACAATGTTCAGTTCATCTGGCACGCCGTTGGCCGGCACGTCTTGACCATTGTCGCTGACGTAGAGCTTGCCGTTGTGGAACGTCATGCCGAACGGATTGCGCAGTCCTTTGGCGAACACGCGCAGTCCTTCTCCCTCAGCATCAGCCACCAGGATGGACGCTTCGAAAGAAGTGATGCCGGTTTCTCCGCGATCAGACCGCGATCCGGTCGCCACGTACAGCCGGCGGTCAGGGCCGATCAACGCCAAATCGGTCTGGTGACGACCGGCCGGCAATCCTAAAAGAATATCCTGCCGGTCACCGTAGGTTCCGTCTTCCCTGTTCGTCAGGTAGCTGACGGTACTGCGCGAAGCCACGATCAGTCGAGGTAGAAGAGGAGCGCCGACATTCGGAGCGAGATTTGGTGGAGCGACGTACGTCGGTTCAAAACTGATGCCGAGGAGCTGGCTGAACCCCGACGCCACCTCCTGCTTTGTGCCGTCGGATTTGAGGCGCCAAATTTTCCCTCCCAGCTCGCTCACGAACAGGTCGTTCGTATTCGGCTCAAAGTCCATTCGCGTCGGCTTCGTAAAACCGGAGGATACGACTGTTTGCTGAAAGCCAATAAACCGTCTGCCAGACGACTCAGGCGAGGAATTGACGTTAGCCACCACTTGAACCTTCCCCGGCTTTTCGAACCCGCTTTTAATCAGACCCCATAAGAATTTTGCATCCGCGCCGACAAACCAGTAGGCCACTGCCCAGGCGGCAGCCAGAAGCAGCAGAAGAATAATGAAAAGGCGCGTCTTCATGATCGTAGTATAGCTCAAGTGTTCCATCTTTGCAGTACCAGTCGTTCGAGATATACTTGCCACATGAAGATTGGCCGTTTCTCGATCATGGTAACTCTAGCCGGGCTGTTAGCGCTGGCCGTTCTCACTCCCCAGACCTCCCGCTCCAAATCACCAAGCTGGGCACCGAGCGACCACCCGCGCCTGATTGCCTCGCCGGCGGAGAAGGAAACGATCATCGCCAAGCTCACTGCTTCCGGTACGGTCTCGGCCAAGATTTGGAACGCTTTCCGAACAGACAATTTCATCGGCAATACCCGCGATTACGCGGACGGCGCGTTCCTATACTGGATCACCGGCGACACCGCGGCCGGGCAGTCGTCCATCGCCAACGCCCAAAGTTTCATCAACGCCTTTCCAAATGGACTTTCGGCTTCCGGCTCTTCGTTCGATGAACGATGGTATCGCTACATTGACCTTTTGCTAACCTATGATTTCGCTTACGACCTCTTGACTGCTCAGCAAAAGACGGATTTCAAAAATTTCATCGCTCTGCAGGGAGCGTTGTGCAGCGTGGCCAATCCAGGTTACGCGCCGGGCAACGCTAACACCCTATGGATGTTCTGCGAGTATGGGAGCGCGATGCTCCTCGAGGGTGAAGGTTTGAGCATTACCGTAACCGATGAAGCGGTCGTGCACGGATCGTCAAACGGCGGCGATCCTCTGCGGTATTCAAAGGATGGCTCGAACTTCAAGATTACGAACTCGCCCGGGCAACCAACAGCCGACTATTCGCAAGGTGCTGACTACACCTACAGCTCGGTCACTGGCTGCTATCGCTGCATCAACTGGGCGCCGGGCGGAAACGAACCGGCGGTTGGCGCGACCTACTATGTCTCATATACGTTTACGCCTGACGTCGCCACCTGGAAAAGCACCGGCCGCGCGGCCATCGAAAACCATCTTAACTACCAATGGCGTGACGGCTACTACAACGGCGACCTTAATCCCTATGGAAACTTAGTGGCGGAACTGCTGCCTTTCTTCTTCGAGATGCTTAAGCGGGACACCGGCATTGACTATAGTCGAAACGACGACGTTAAACGCCTGGCTGACATGTACCTCTACTCGAAACTTCCGAGCACACCGGTCGGCGTTACCCGCCGCTTTAACACCATCAACGACACGAGCGACTGGTCATCTTATTACGGTGATGCTTGGACCTATCCGGCTCCGCCGAGAAGCTATACTTATAAAGCATGGCTTAGACCGTTCGTGGCCTGGGCTACCACCGCCTATGCCAACGATTCCGAAGGTTACGGAAATCGATATGTCTGGCTCTGGACCAAGGCCTATCGAAATTTAAATGGTACAGTGAAATACACCGGCACCCCTGACTGGCGCGAGGCGCTTTGGATCAACGATTCGGCCATCGCCCCCTATTTCGGCGCCTCAACCGTCCCGTCGGCCACCTGGCCAACGGTCCGCTATTTCCGCGGCAAGGAGGTAATCTACGCCCGGACCGATGACTGGAACTTACCCGACCCAAAGGCCGCGCTCATGTCCGTCGTCTCCGGCAACCATAACTACCTCAATGAGCACGACCAGGGCGACGCCGGTTCCTTCACCTTCTTCAGCAACAATCAAGATTGGGCGATCGATCCAGGATACGCAGACGAATCTGGCTCGGGTCTAAATCTGTACGATCACAACAGCGTCGGCATCGACAGCGGAGGATACAACATCTCCGGACTTTACAGCGCTGGCGGCACTTCAGCCTTAGGCGCCTTCGCGCACTTCAACGACGTCGCCCTGACACCTGACGCTTCAGCGGCGGTGGCTGACCTGACGCACGCTTGGAGTCAAACCTCGACGCCCTATCTGCAGCGCGACTTCCGCTATGCGGCCATGGTTAACGGCGACCAGTCGGGCTATCTAGTCGTGGCCGACGACATCCAAAAGGACGCCGGTACTCACAGCTACGAGTGGTACTTGCACACCGGCATCGGCAACACCGTCACCATCAGCGGCAACCAGGCCACGGTCACCGGCAACCGGGGCGGAGCGGGCAGCGCTACGATGGGGCTGTACTCCCTCGGTCCCGAAGCCGTGACCTTGACCCAATCGACGAGCTCCGTTGGCAACCTTGGCGACCACCAACGTCTGGTCGTTAAAGCCCAGGACGTCACCGAGGCTCGGTTCCTCCATCTCCTCATACCAGCTACGGCCAGTCAACCGCCGCCAACCGTTTCTAGCGTGGCCGTACCCGGGGGAACACAAGCGCTGGTCTCCTGGACGGACGGAACGGTTGACACAGTTCTCTGGCGGTACGATGGAAACACGATTACCAGCTCGAACAACATCGTTTCCGACGCCAAATTGACGATCGTCCGCGCCTTAAGCGGCAGGGTGACCGGCTTAATCGCCATGACCGGCCGGGCGGTTACTAAAGATGGCGCAAACCTCCTAAGCGTGCGCGATGGCGCGGCTCCAGTCACGGTCAGCGCTGGCGGTCCAACCGCCGGTCTTTACGCCACTGATGCCGCCAAACTTACACTAGGACTCCCCTACGTTACAAACGCCACGCTCGAAGACGGAACAGTACCGATTCCGGTTTACAACGACGGCGCGAACGTTTGGATTAACGGCGGACTGCCGCTCAATGAACTACGTCGGAACAACGGCCTTCGTTATCATGAGGACTTCGACGACAATTACTCCCGAGATCTGTTCCGTTTCAACATTTCGAAACACCCAGCTGAACAATTCGGCGTCGTCAACGGCAGCCTTGAGCTTCGGGAAACCATTGTTGATTGGCCGAGTTTTTCCAAACGCGATTCCACGCCCTGGCGCCGCGCTGACATATTCCCAACCGTCATTCCGCCGCTCGATCATGGCGATGCCGTTTATTCCTTCCGCTATCGTTTTTCTGACGCCTCAGCCGCCACTAAAAAATTCCGCGTCTATCTTCGCACCAACGACCGGAATCCGGTTGATTGGTCAACCAATCAGGACTACCTGCGGCTCGAACTCAACGCGGCGGACTCCGGCGTCGTGAAGAATGAAGTCACCCTTGGACAACGAGTCAATGGTTCCTGGGCAAGCATTTCCAACAATGACATCCTAACGGCCACCATACCGACGGTCACTCAATCACTAAACGACACGAACTGGCACAACGTCTCGGTCCGTCTCTTAGGCGACGCGGCCAAAGTAACGTTCGACGGCCTCACGATTATTGACGCCACCTTGCCGGCGCTCATTCCCACCGCCCCTTCATCCGGCTACATTCAGTGGAGAGTCGTCGGCTCCTCGCCGGTGTTGCTCGACGACGTCAAGGTGGAAGCGATTGATCAAACGCCGCCGGTCACGCCATCAACGGGCGGTCTGGCGTTCCGTTCCGACAGCACTGGGACAATGAACTTGATTTATGGTCACGGTTCATCGCCTGACTCAACCGCGATCACACTCTACGAAAGTACGTCGCCGATTGATCCGGCAACGAATCCAGTCACCCTCACCCCAATCGCCGCCTCGACCTCGTCACTGACCAGCCTGGCATTCAGCGGCGGGGACAAAACCAAATTCTACGCCGCCAGCGTCAAAGACCTGGCCGGTAACGAAAGTCCGCTGCTGCCGCTGACCGTGGATAATACTCCGCCAGCCACCATCTTCGACTTAACTGCCCGATAACGTGACTGCTAAATTCTCCATCATTCTGTTTGTAACTGTCATCTCCGCCTTCCTCTGTATTCCAATCAAGCCGTCTTACGCTGCTACCGGCCTAGTGCTCTCCGGAGATGAAGTCATGACGATTTCAAGTGACCAGACGATCACCGGCGACATTGAGCTCTCCGGCAACGCCGAACTCACCATCAGCGGCGCCGACCTCACCGTCGCGCACGGCAACGACAATCCGCGAGCCGACGTCATCCTCAACGACAACGCCAAGCTAATTATTACCAATGGCAGCCTCATTCCCCCGCTGGAAAATCCTGATAACCTTTACTTAACTGCGTCCGGCACAAGCTCGATCGAGATTACCGACGGAACATTCATAAATGTTTTGAATCTTGTCGACGACGCCGTGCTTACCGGCACCCGCGCGCGCATCGCTTCGAGCGCCCCACCACTGAACATCCCGGAAACCGCCGGCGCCTTTGGGATTATCCAGTTGGCTAGCAACGTCCAAGTAGAGCTGACTGATTCCACGGTCGGTTCGATCGCCTTGTTCTTCGGTCCGGATGACGACGTTCAATTGAACAATCTCAAGCCGCAAACATACGCCGACTTCGACCTTCAGCGCGACGCCGTGAAATTCACGCCCAAATATAACCTCGTGCTCAACAATACGACAATCCTGCCGGTAAAACTTAAAGGTCCGTTTGAACGAAGTTGGGCGATCTTCGTGGATCCGGCTACGAACCTGACCATCAACGACTCGAGTTTGAACAAACTCGTCTTCCAACAATTCATCAACGAAACTTTGAGCTTTTCAAACCTCAAAATTGACTCAGCCCAATCCTTCGACTTCCGCGACGTCCATCTACGCGACACGACCGTGGCAAACGAATGGGGTTTCTTCGGCGAAAACTCAAACATCACGGTCAGCAGCTCCAAAGGCGTTTGGCTCTGGCCAATCGGTACTGGCACATGGAAACTCAAAAACAGTCAAATGATCGAATTCGATCCGCGGCGCTTCACCGGCACGCTTGTCTTCGATAATGCCGAATGGGCCAATGCCGGCGAGATTTTTGAACAGACAGTCATCACGCTCAAAGGCACGTTCAAGACCACCCAGCAACTCAATCAGCATCTGGCCGTGGCCGATTCGACAATCACGCGAGAGTATCAAATTCGAGTAAAAGATGCTAACGGCAAATCTATTAAATCATTCAAAGTCACTGTCTTCGCCGGTTCAAAAAAAGTAAAATCGGCAACCACCAAGAATGGAACAGCCGCGGTGCGTTTAAAATTTACTCCCTCGAACTACCAGAAGACGCTGACGATAAAAGCCGCTGCCAACGGAAAGACAAAAACTTCAAAAATAACGCTTTTCAGTACCACGCCATTTGTTGTCCGGCTCCCGCGCTAGCGACTGTAAACCATCCTAAACACTTTCCCCTCAAACAGCGAAAGATAATACAGCGCGCCATCCGGACCGACATCAAGATCAACTGGGCTGGACGCGCGACTTTGAAAAGTTGTCACTCGTCCCCGAGCATCACGGCGGCGGATGAAATTTTGCAGGTAATCGGCAAAGAAGTAGCTTCCGTCGTAGACGCCGGGAAAATTTCGACCGCGGTAAAAGGCGCCACCCGTGACGGCGCCGTTGTCGCCGGTCGCGTATTGGTAGATTGGATTGACGTAGCCGATGACGGAGCAACGACCTTCGCAGGTCGGCCAGCCGTAGTTGGCGCCGCGCTGACCGCGGTTGATTTCCTCCCAGGCGTGCTGGCCAACATCGTTGATCCGGATCGCGCCGGTCTTCGGATCAATACCGAGGGTGAACGGATTGCGCAGACCAAGGGCGTAGATCGCCCGGTTCTTGCCGGTCGTCCGGGCGTAGAAAGGATTATCCGTGGGAATGCGGCCGTCGTCATTGAGCCGCAGGACTTTGCCGAGAAGGTTGTTGAGCGTCTGGCTGTTGCGGCTGGTAGCGTTATCCCCCACGCCGATGTACAGCTTCCCGTCGCGGCCGAACTGCAAGGCGCCGCCGTTGTGGTTGGTCGCGCCCGAAAGGTTATTGAGCTCCAATAGTACCTTTTCGCTGCCGAACAGAGCGACGTCAGAATTATTCGAGTCGGCCGTAAAGCGGCTGACCCGGTTGTGCGGCGGGCTGCCGGGCACCGTGTAGTAGATGTAGAGGTAGCGATTCGACGAAAAACGCGGATGCAGAGCCACGCCGACCAGCCCGCGCTCGCCGCTCGGATCGGTGGTCAAGGTCAAAAAAGGTTGGGTCAGCAGCTTGCCGTTCTTGATGACCCGCAATTTTCCGGCTTGCTCAGCCACGAACAGCCGACCATCCGGCGCAAAAGCCATGGCCGTCGGCGTCCGCAAGCCGCTGGCGTAGGTCCGCTCGGTAAAGCCGGCCGGTAAGGCCAAGGCCGGACGGCTAGTGACAGCCAGCAGCCCGAGTAGCGCCAGGGGCAGGACGAATCGCCTCATCTACTCACCATAGCGAAACGCCCCTCGGCTAGGCAAGGGGCGGAACCGATGCGCTCGGTTCATGGCGGCTTCAACTTAGAAGCGTTCACGAACGACGGCGGTCGTCAGGCGGCTCGGCGTGGAACCGGTGCATGGCGCGGTGGAACCACGGTATGAACAGCACGCCGATCCCGCCGAAGAATCCGATTGAAGCGAACGGCCCGTAGAACAACAAGAACACCTTCGTGCCAGTGCTGCGAATTTCGGTCACATGACCCAATTGCGACATGAGCATGCTCGAATTCACGGCCGCGTCCAGCAGCGACTGCCGCTCGAGCAGCACAAAACCGATGAGGCCGACGATGAGCGTCACGGTGTACATCGCTCCGCCGATGATCGCGCTCCACACCGCCCGACGGTAGAACCTCGACTTCGGCAGCAACGGCTCAGCCCGATGCTCCAGCTGCTCGAGGAAACGGAGAAGCATGACCATTCCTCCAATCGTGAAAAGGGCAGGTCCGTCAGGAACTGCCGGTTGAGCATTGACTCGCAGGCATTCCAAAATACGGAACGCCTGACCGTAGCATAGCGGCCATCAAGCGTCAATCGTCTTCAGCCACAAAGCTGCGCAGTTCATCCAATTGAAGTGCGCAATCCAGACTACTTAAGTTCCCAGGCAGAGACTGCTTACACTACGACGTCACCGACAGCTCGTCTTCCGAGGCAATCCCCTTCTTGATCAGAACGTTCCGCATTTTCTTGTGCTGGGCGCGGATAATCAGCCATTCTTGGTCGTGGCGGCGGACAACGCCGAGAAATCCATCGACAGTATTTGTCAGCTTGTCAATCTTTCCATGGAGGGCGGGCATGTCCACCTTTGTGAGTTGAGCAACATCCGTCTCAATTGCAAAAAACTTTGGTTCTAAAACCTCTTGTATTTTCTTGAGATCATCGTTGGTTAATGACATTCCCATAACTCCTGCGCCCCGAACTTGTCTGCACGCAGCATATCACGTTCGCCTTGGCAGTCAAGCTTCTTCCCGAATCAATTCTGGTCCATGATCAATCGCCAGACCAACATCCTTTCCCATTAACCGCTTATCGAGCGCGGTTACGTCCCAACTCACGGTCTTCCGAAATCCGATCCGATCGTCGGCGTGATGCTTGGCTAACCCGAACATTGACCCGGTCATAACCACGTACTCGCCGTATTTATCATTGATTTCATCAAGCGCTTTTGCCAATCCATAGTCTTTTGGTTTAGCAAACAACGACAACTGCTTGCTCACCGACGCCAAATCAAAACAACCAACGGCAACGTGCGTCGGTACGCCGGCTCTATGCTGCTGGCGGAAAATGTCCACGGCCGTTTTGAACAACACCCGACTATCAGCCGTCCTTTCAAGAAATCGAACTGAATCTCCGCCGCCACCGAGCGTCGTGCCAAAACCCAGCCAGAATCCGCCAGCTTCCATGTCCAGGCCGCGTAACCGCCGGCCGGTCTTCTCGCACAATTTCATGAGCACGGCTTCATGAAACCGGTGGTCCGTGGTTCGCCGCCGCAGCACGTGGGAGTGGCCGACTGACTTCGGCGGCCGGGGCGTCTGCACGCCAGATAGCTCGACACCATTCAGGTTCGCCCACAGCTCGTAACCCTTGATCCCGAACGCCTCCATCAAGTTCGTCACGGGATAGTGCTTGAGTTCTCCTAAATCCTTAATCCCTAAATCCATCAACCGCGCTGCCAGACGCTCAGCAATCCCCCACGCTTCAGTCAGTTCCCGACCGCGCACGTACGCATCCAGATTTTCCCTCGTCAGCACAATCAGTCCGCCTTTCTCGCAGGTATCACTGCCAAACTTAGCCAGCCAGCGCGTCGGGGCAATACCCATGGAGCAGGTCAGCCACTCGCCCGCTTCACTGAAAATCCGTTGTTTGATTTTTTCGCCTAACGTCACGGCCTCATCGAACGAGCGAACAAACCCAGTCAAGTTCACAAACGCCTCGTCAATCGAGTAGGTTTCAATGTCTTCCGAGTACTCGGCTAAAATGGAAAAAATCTTCTCGGTCGTCGAGCGATACTTCGGCGGATCGACTTCGACCAGAATAATGTTCGGGTCAATCGCCAGCGCATCGCGCACGCGGCAGCCAGTCATAATGCCTTTGGCCTTAGCCTCTTTCGACGAAGCAATGATGCAGCCGTACTGAGACATGGTCGCGCACACCCCCAACGGCTTGCCGCGATAAAACGGATTCGCTTGCTGCTCAACTGAGGCAAAGTAGCTATTCACATCAAGGTGTAAGATGACGCGCGGTGTCATAAATTCGCCTGCCTGCCCCGTACCGGACCCCGAGCAAGCGTAGCGCGTCGAGGGGGCCTGGTGCGGGGTTGTTCTACCGAGGCGAAATAACTGTTCACGTCTAAATGTAAGATGATTCTTTGCATAATATAATGCGAATCTACAAATTCATGCGAATGCTACGAATCCCTTTATTACGCGTCGGAAAATATTCGCAGCATTCGCATTCATTCGCAACATTCGTGGTGACTTTGACATCTCACTAACTTGAGCGTAGAGTAGCCCCATTGCCACCCTTCGAGAGCCTCAGGGTGACGATTGTCAACGTAGGGTTGTCGCACCTTCCAAATTCGTGTACTGACACGCTGTCCCAGAAGTTCACTCCGAAAGCGAGGTGAATACTTGTGTTCGAGAAAATCATGCTGGTTGGCGCCTGGCTTTTGTTCATCGCAGTGCTCATTCTGGGTCCGCTGGCCATTCGCGCGGTCAAAAAGGAAATGCGAGAACGAGGGCAACGTGACGAGTGATACACTTCACAACTCTTCCGAAAGTGAGGTGAGGGTTATTATGTCCAACCAACGGGTTGTCCGAAGCAAACGAGAAGCTGCGAGGCTGGAGAAAAAATGCCAGTTGATATGGGAGCGCCGCGGAAAGTGCTTCCTCGGCGACTGGATGGAGTTCATGTTCATGGACTGGCACAAGGTGTCTCCGGCCGGACGGAGGGCGATTCGCGCGCTCCTGAGGTATTTCGATGAGCCCGGGGCGCTCCGACGTATCTAGGTAAGTCAACCCAATCATCCAACCTTCCAGGGCTGCTGGTCACCTCGTGCTAGCGTATTCGGACAGGGAGCGAGATCTGTTGTCACCGTATGGGGAATCGGTGCGATGGATTCTCGTCTCTCTGTCCGTTTTTGTTCATGCGAATAATGCGAATTCTTGCGAATGCCACGAATACTTGCTCATCATTCGCAACATTCGTATCAATTCGTAGATTCGCACGATGTCACGCGTCACAAGTCAAATGTCAAATGTTCCCTCACAACCTTATCTCCTTCTCCAACCACGGAATGTGCTCGTGCTTCCGCCGCCAGAACACGTCCTCCCAGATGTAATGAACTGCCAGCATCGCATACTTGCCATAACGGCGCTGAATATCGCGCCGAATCTTTTCGGCTGCCACTAGCCGCTTTCCGTAAAACAACCGCGAGTAGATTTTCTGCTGCCATGGTGAGACGTGATCAAACGCAGCGTCATGGTGAAATACTTCAAACAGCAGAATACGTGCGGTCTCCGGCCCAACGCCGTACAGCCTCACTAACTCTTTTTTCATGTCTTCCGCTGGCTTATTCCTTAACGCCAGCTCGTCGATCTTCCCCCTAGCAAAATCCTGCGACAGTCGCTTGAAGAACTTTGCCCGATATCCGACTTTCAACCGCCGCAACTCCTGCTCACTCACCCTAGCCATAACTTTGGGAAGCCAGATAGCGTGAAGTACCTTACCGCCAAAAATTACTTTTATGCCAAAACGTCCGAGCAGCGCATCGAGCATCTGACTGCTTCTCCGCACGGTCGCATTCTGCAGAACAACGCTGATCACCAGAAGTTCATAAAGGTTGTACTGACCGCTGTTTCGCATGCCCATCCATTTTTTGAACACCGGATAAAACCGCGGGTCGCGCTTTGCCAGCGCCTGAAACTCGCGCAAATCTTTTTCCAGCTCGAAGCGGTAGGCAATTTCCCGCTTCAATGATTCTACTACTTCACGAGAAAGACGAGATTGAGAAAATACTGAAACTTTCAATTTCGGTTTGGTGACCGTGCCTTTATTTTCCACCATCAACCCGAACAACCTTTTTCGAAAACGAATCGTCTGCCAGTACGTTCCCGGCTTCCAATCTTCGAGTTTCAGTCTGTTCGGAAAGTGTGAGGGTTTATGAAACGTGCCGTCAAAATGAAACGGTGGTTTCGGAGCGAGTATGAAAATTGTACGATAAGTCAATGTCATATGCATAGAGTTAAAAACAAACCGAAACAAAATTATCTAAGAAATCCCTTTTGCGCGCGGCATGTCCGAGCCGAGCGTTGTCGAGGCGAGTTTGCCGCGCGCTTGATTCTTTTTGTGATACTTTTTCTCATCAAGGAGAAAAAGTATCAATTCACAAAGAGCTAATTTCCTCCAGCATCCACTGCAAACTCTCCGGATCGTACATCAGAATAAAGTTGTTCCCGCTATCTGACACGGCAAAACACCAGACATACCGCGCCCCGAGCCGGCGCTTGTACACCAAATTCACGCGCTGCACGTCATACCTGCGGCCAGCACGCAAAAAGGCCACTGGCCGGACTTGCTGTGCTTTGAAATCCACAAACACTCGTACGGGTTCGTTCACCTTTTGGATATCCATATAGAGC
>JACQKH010000068.1 GCA_016204585.1 Candidatus Kerfeldbacteria bacterium | reverse complement strand
GGGCTGCACCAGCGCGACAACAGCAAACTGATCGCGACGCTGCGTCGCCTGCGCGACCTCGGCAAAACCGTCGTCGTGGTGGAGCACGATGAGGAGACGATTAGGGCGGCCGATTACGTGGTTGACCTCGGTCCCGGTGCCGGCGTGCACGGCGGGCAGGTGGTGTTTGCGGGAACACCCCAGGCGCTGGTGAAGCAGCCTGCCTCGCCAACGGGGCAGTACCTTGCGGGCACCCAGACCATCGCGGTCCCCCAACGGCGGCGTACGCCGCGCGAGTGGTTATCGGTGCTGGGCGCGCGCGAGCACAACCTCAAGGAGATTGACGTCGACATCCCGCTGCATGTGCTGGCCTGCGTTTCGGGAGTTTCCGGTTCGGGGAAATCCACCCTCGTCAACGACGTCCTCTACCGCGCCCTGGGCAAGATCTTCTGGGGGTCAGTCGAGCGGCCAGGTAAGCACCGGGCGATCAAGGGCTATGGCAAACTTGACAAAGTGGTGCTGGTGGATCAGTCGCCCATCGGCCGTACGCCGCGGTCAAACCCGGTGACCTACATTGGCGCGTTTGGCGCGATCCGCGACCTCTTTGCCGCCACCGCCGAAGCGCGCCTGCGGGGGTACAAATCTGGACGCTTCTCGTTCAATGTCCCTGGTGGACGCTGTGACGAGTGCGAGGGCGACGGCGTCAAGAAAATCGAGATGCGCTTTTTGCCCGATGTCTACGTCGAGTGCCAGCGCTGCAAGGGGACGCGCTACAACCAGGAAACCCTGGCGGTGAAGTATAAAAATCAAACAGTTGCCGATGTGCTCAGCATGACGGTTGAAGAAGCGCTGGAATTTTTCACCCGTATTCCGCAAATTCGCCACAAGCTCCAGACCCTGTTCGACGTCGGCCTGGGCTACATCAAACTCGGTCAATCGGCGACGACACTGTCCGGCGGTGAAGCCCAGCGGGTGAAGCTGACCACCGAACTGGCCAAGAAGGGCGGCGAGGCGCTCTACATTCTCGATGAGCCGACGACCGGGCTGCACTTCGATGACGTGCATAAACTGCTGAGCGTGCTCAATCGGCTGGTTGATAAGAGCAATACCGTTCTGGTGATTGAGCACAACCTCGACGTGGTCAAAAGCGCCGACTGGGTGATCGATCTTGGTCCCGAGGGCGGGGACAAGGGCGGCCGGGTGATTGCCGAAGGCACACCGGAAAAGATTGCCAAGTGCGCCAAGTGGTCGTACACTGGAAAATATTTGAAGGATGTTTTAAACAAAAAAAGAGCCTGACACTCCTGGGTAATTTTGGAAATGTCAGGTTTGGTTAGACTGGATACGATGATGGCTTTGGACAATGGCTAAGCGGGCTTTGGTGGATGGTAGCGTCTGATCAGAAATGTTGTATACCACTGACATCGGGAAGCTCGAAATATGAGCGCCGGTCATTCTATCCCACCCGCAAACTGGGCAAAAAGTCATTATATTATCAAAGTAATCGATCATCAGTTCACCACAAAAGCGGCATTTTAGAAACCAAACTGGGTATTGCTCGACTGGTCATCCTTTAAGGTACATATCCTCACCTCCGAAGAGCATTCCTATTACTATTTTAAGTCAATCAGTCTGGAGATGTCAAAAATTCAGCAAAAATTAGCCACATTGCCCTACAATCCTGGCTGCTACATCTTTAAAGATCAGCGCGGTAAGATTTTGTATATTGGCAAGGCCAAGAATCTCAAAAAACGGGTGGCCTCCTATTTTCAAAAGAAAGATGCACTCGACCTCAAGACGAAGAAATTGGTTAGCCTCGTTCAGGGTATCGATTTCATTATCACTGACTCGGAGGTTGAAGCCCTCCTGCTCGAGGCGCGGTTGATTCGGGAAAACCAGCCGCCATATAACCTGGAGCTCAAGGGTGGCATTCGGTACGCTTATATCCGGATTACCAACGACGATTTTTCCCGGCTGGAGACGGTGCGGCTTTTCAAACGCGGTGATAAAGTTTTTGGACCCTATGCACTCGGCCAAACCCGCCGGAACCTAATTCAGCTCGCCAATACCCTATTCAAGCTCCGCGTCGGCAAACGGCGGCCGGTCGCCGTCGGTGACGGTCACTACCTCATTCGTTGCTCCGTGCCGCCCTGGCGGCGGGTGGTGACCGCCGCTGAGTACCGCGGCGATGTCGTGAAAGCGGAATTATTACTCAAGGGGAAAACCGCCGAGCTGCTCAACCAGTTACGGGCGGAAATGGAGCGGTATTCCGGGCGTGAGCAATTTGAGCTAGCCAAGATTCGTCGGGACCAAATCCGAGCGCTCGAGCGACTGGCGGATAAGCATAAGGTTGAT
>JACQKH010000006.1 GCA_016204585.1 Candidatus Kerfeldbacteria bacterium | reverse complement strand
CGGACAGGTACCAGCGTCCACGGAGCTCTTGGGGGTAGGTAATGGAGTTCATATGCTCATAGTTAACACCTGTCAGCCTTGAATGTCCCGACTGTCAGCGCTAGGTGTTAACTGTACGAGGTCTTGCGCTTTTTATGAGGGTATGTTAGTGTACATGCGGCTTTTCGCGTAGCTGGAGAACTAGCGGACCATCTCGATCTTAAGCAGACGAAGCATCTAACTCACTAAAATCACCCATATTCCCGGACGGGGTCTCGTCCTGCTTCCGGCTTCGCGCCGGAATCCCGGACCCTGGCGGATGGGAATAGTGGATAATAAGGACAACCTCTTATGCGGGAGATTTCCCTGGCCGAATTGTTGAAGGCGGGTGTCCATTTCGGACACCAGGTTTCCCGGTGGCATCCGAAGATGCGGCCGTTCATTTTTACATCCCGCTCCGGTATCTACATTATAGATTTGGAAAAAACAAGCGCCGCTCTGAAGCGCGCTCAACAATTTGTCCGTGAACGAGCGTTGGCCGGCGGCGTTGTCCTGTTCGTCGGAACGAAGCGACAAGCCAGAGCTATCGTCCAGTCGGCCGCGGTCAAGCTCGGCATGCCGTATGTAGTCGAACGGTGGCTGGGAGGCACCTTTACGAATTTCCCGACGATTACGAAAATGACGAAACGACTGAGTCAGTTGAAGGCCGAACGCGCCCACGGGGGGTTTGCAAAATACACCAAGAAGGAGCAGTTGCAGTTCGACGATGAGATCAGCCGGCTTGAACGCATGGTTGGTGGGATCGAGCGGATGGAACGTCTGCCGGACGCCGTATTCATCGTTGACTTGAAGCAGGAGAAAACCGCGGTCCGCGAGGCTCGGAAGATGAAAATACCGATGATGGCCATCACTGATACTAACGTCAGTCCCGAAGGCATTGATTATCCGATTCCGGGTAACGACGACGCGACCAAGTCTATCCAGATCATCACCGACGCCATCGCCGAAGCGGCCGGGGAAGGCAAGGCAGAATGGGAGGCCAGAGCTAAGGAGGGCGTGGTCACTGCGCTGGACACTAAAGTGCCATCGGAAAAAATCGCCAAACCTGACGAAGTGCCGGGGATTGAAAAGCAGGAGGCGATAGTATGAAGGCCGCGCATTTTAAAGACGTCAGCCGGCTTCGCGAACGGACCGGCGTTGGAGTCCTGGCGGCAAATCAAGCGCTTAGGGCGGCCAAAGGTGATCTCGATAAGGCCGTTGAGCTTCTCCGGAAATCCGGACAAAAGGTGGCGGCTGGTAAAGTCAGCCGCCAAACCCGTGAAGGCGCCATCGGTCACTATATACATGCCAACGGCAAAATCGCGGTTCTCGTGGTGGTATCGTGTGAGACGGATTTCGTAGCCAAGAGCCAGCCGTTTCTGGAACTTATTCACAACCTGGCCCTCCACATCGCCGCGGTTAATCCGCTCTACGTAAAACCAGAAGACATTCCGCCAGCGATATTAGAACAGGAGCGGTCCATCTACCGAGAACAAACAAAGGGAATGAAGAAGCCGGCCGCGATGATAAAAAAAATCGTCGACGGAAAGCTAGAGCAATACTTTGAGGAAAGCTGTTTACTACGGCAGAAGTTCGTAAAGGATGAAACTCAAAAAGTCGCCGACCTAATCACGGCCGCCGTTCAAAAACTCGGCGAGAACATCCAGGTACGCGAATTCGTCCGATTGAGTCTATGATCTTATGCTCGATCTAGTAGTGATTGTTCTGGCAAGCCTGGCGCTGATTGGTATCGGTACGATCCTGCTCAGCAAATTCTCGACCCTCGCGTCCATTGACACTAACGCCATTCCGGCCGAACGACACGGCGAACTGAAGTCGCGGTTGATGGAGGACCGTTTCAAGCGGAAACTCTTCGGATTCTCCCGAGCCGTGGCTGATCGATTGAATCCACTAGGAAAGTTGCTCCGTGGGTTTTGGTTGAGTATGTATAATCGGCTGTTGGAACTCGAACAGCGGTACCGCCGCAAAGCTACTGCTGAGGCACCCTTGACCCCAGGCGAACGGTCCCAACGCGAACAGCGACTGGAAGAGATCCTGCCAGCGGCTCAAGACGCGCTACGGCGAGGTGAGTTTGAGACGGCGGAGACGAAGGCGATCGCCGCCATTGCGGTTGACCATCGCAACGTCGGAGCATATCGGATTCTGGCCGCGGTCTACCTGCAAAAAAAGGAATACGAGCAGGCCCGTGAAACTCTGCGTTTCATCATTGACCGATTACATGTTCAAGACGACGATTTATTCGCCGAGTTGGGAGAAGTGTCATCCGGCGAGGGGAAGTTCGAGGAAGCGAAAAATGCTCTGGAGCGGTCGATTCAGCTCAACGGTATGGTCGCTCAACATCATCACGATTTAAGCCGCGTGGAGTTGTCGCTGGGGAACAGCTTGGCGGCGTTCGAAGAGGCTCGTCGAGCGGTTGAGCTGGAACCGAATAACCCGAAGCTCCTTGACTCACTGGTTGAGATTAGTATCGTGTCCGGCAAGCGCGGATGGGCACAAGAAACCTTCGATAAACTTAGAATTGTCAATCCGGATAACAAGAAATTGGCAGAACTCCAATCACGGATTGATAACATGCCGAAAACGAAACGACGTTAAAGTTTAGTTTTTTGACAAATAGTACACACTTTTCTTGATACTGAATTACGGACTATTCACGGGTCGACTTACGCCGAGATAGCTCCCCGCACCATGACCTCGCAGAGCTCGATCAGGTGCGGGGCGGGCAGTTGGCCCCGCCGCTTCTGCCGATGTAGCTCAGCTGGCAGAGCAACTCCATGGTAAGGAGTAGGTCCGCGGTTCGAATCCGCGCATCGGCTCCAGAAGCGGCGGGGTGAATGACGCAACTCCATGCTTGCCCCGCACTTGAGCGTAGCTTATAGTGCGGGGGTAAGGAGTAGGTCGCCGGTTCGACTCCGGCCATCGGCTCCAGGCGCGTGGCAGGCGGGGTAAGGACGGGGTCGCCGGTTCGACTCCCGCTCTCGGCTCCAGATTTATTAGGGTGGATACCGAAGCGGTCACCTCTCGACTGGCTCGGGGTGACCCTGAGTAGAGTCGAACGGGTCAAACGCGGTCCCGCACCACTTTCTTTCAAAAAAAACGATGATTCAGCTTTTGGGCAGGTGGCGGAGTGGTCAAACGCACCTGACTGTAAATCAGGCGCCCTTGTGGCTACGCAGGTTCGAATCCTGCCCTACCCACCAAACACTGGCACGCCCCGCAGATGTCGCTAATGACACGTTTATGAAAATGTAATTTGGTGAAAAAGAGAATCTAGCACTTAAAACAT
>JACQKH010000005.1 GCA_016204585.1 Candidatus Kerfeldbacteria bacterium | reverse complement strand
TTTTCCTTGTCAAACTCGGACTTGGTGCTCTTGAGTTCGTTCCGAATCTCCGCCACCCGCGCTTCCACGGCCGATTTTTCGCCCTTGCCTTCCACGATGGTCGTAGTTTCTTTTGTGGCGATGACCTTGCGCGCCATGCCGAGGTCTTCAACCTTTGCGTCCTCGAGCTTCTTGCCAAGATCTTCAGAAATTACTGTGGCGCCGGTGACAATCGCAATGTCCTTGAGCATTTCTTTGCGCCGATCGCCAAAGGCCGGAGCTTTGACGGCCAAAACGTTGAATGTCCCGCGGATCTTGTTCACCACGAACATGGCCAGGGCTTCGCCTTCTACCTCGTCCGCAATGATCACCAAATCCTTCTTGCCGGTACGCGCCAGATTCTCCAGCAGCGGCAGAATGTCGGCCACCGCCGAGACCTTCTTATCGGTCACCAGAATGTGCGCGTCCTGATAGACCGCTTCCATGCGGTCCGGATTAGTGACCATGTACGGCGAGACGTAGCCTTTGTCGAACTGCAGGCCTTCCACCACCTCGTGCTCCAAACCAAAAGTCTGCGACTCTTCCACCGTCACGACCGCGTCGCCTTTGTTCTCGAAGCGGTCCATGACCGAGGCAATCGCCCTGCCAACTTCTGGGTCTTGGGCGGAGATCGAAGCGACCTGAGCAATTTCTTCGGTCGTCTTTACCGGCTTTGAAAGCTTTTTAAGTTCGCCCACCACCGCGGCCACGCCTTTTTCCAGTCCGCGCTTGATGCCCATCGGGTTAGCGCCGGACGAAACGTTTCGCAACCCTTCCTCAATTATATTCTGTGCCAGCAGCGTGGCGGTGGTCGTACCGTCACCGGCGATGTCATTGGTTTTCGAAGCGACCTCTTGCAGAAGTTGGGCGCCGAGGTTTTCGAATTTATCCTCGAGCTCGATCTCCTTAGCAATGGTCACCCCGTCGTTGGTGATAGTGGGCGAGCCGAACCCCTTGTCTAACGCGACATTTCTGCCTTTCGGACCAAGGGTAATGCGCACCGCATTGGCCAGCTTATCCACGCCCCGCTTCAACGACTGGCGCGCTTGTTCGTCAAAAAGAATCAACTTTGACATACTTCAATATCCTTTCTTCCTAAAGCTGGTTATTCATTATTCAACGATGGCAATGATGTCGCTCTCCTCGGCGACCAGATATTCGGTCCCTTCGATTTTCACTTTGTCCGGACCATATTTCTTCAAAATGACCTTGTGGCCGACCTTAACGGACATGGTCGCCCGGTTGCCGTTCTCCAGGATTTTGCCGGGGCCGACGGCCAGAACTTCGCCCTGTTCGAGTTCGTCCTTCTCGGCCGTATCCGGCAGGACGATGCCGGACTTTGTCATTTTGTCCTCTTGCAGCGGCTTTATCAGGACATGATCGCCAAGCGGTTTTAGCTTCATAGCACTGAAAATCTCCCTTATTTTAGCGAATAAGAGTTATTGATTGTATTTAGCACTCTCTATACTAGAGTGCTAACTATCCACAGTTTACCAGCTCGGAACTTTGTGTCAAGACCCTGTTCTCGGTGCTGCAGGCAGTCAAGCGGAAAATTACTCTAACCGCTCTCGGCGGACGTGCGGCCGTTAACCGACAAGCCTGTCACCTCAATTAACCACGAGCGAACCTGCTCGGTCGGCGTAGAGGGAGGGATGCCGTAGCGCGTACCACTGATAGTCCCGGACAGAACAAAGCCCGAGACGCTAAGGCGCGCTCCCGGTTTGGCGCCGGCCAGGAGACGCTCGACGCCGGAATTGTTGGAGGCCAGGTGTAGGATGGCGACCGAATTATCCAGCTGGTCCGGCTCAATCAGTTCTTCCGGTGCGGTCACGGTGCCGGTTCGATCGTGAAGGCCGCCCCGAATGGAATTCAATCTAATCGCCGCCGCCGGCCCCCAGACGATGAACACGTCTCGCTTAGCAGCCGGCGACAATTCGTCGTCGTAAACCTGCTGACCGAGAAGGATGGCGTCAACGTTCCAAGTGGCCTCCCGAGAAAAAGGAACTTTTGATTCGTTGACTGTCAGGTAAGCGATGCCGCCGCCGATCAACGGGATGGTTTCCGGGTTGTCGCTCACTTGAAATTCATCCCGCCCGACCAGTCCGAACCAATTCTTGGACCAAGCAAATACAGCCAAACCGGCGATAACGATAAGCAGGATGACAATCTGCAGCGCCAGCGTCCGGCGAGCGGATCGTCGTAAATCGCGATGCTCCGAAATCTCGCCAAACAACAGAAATCCGCAGTTGAGGCAGCGCTGTTGAGTGGCTTCCGAAATCGGGTTTTCCACGCCGCAGCGAGGACACTTCATCCCGTTAGTCCCGTTAGACGGTTAAGAAACTGAAGATTTACGCCTATCCCGCTATCGGGTCCAACCAAAGGGCCGTCTAAACGGGATTAGAGAGTTAGCGAGTAAAGTAATCATAAGAGCGTTTCACCATCATAATATATGAGTAGCGGTCTCTCTAACGGGATCATCCCGTTACCCTAACCAGACGTTGCCGAAACGCATCGCGGTAATACTGCCGCCGGTCTTGCTCGTGAAACTTCATGATTTCATCGTTCACCACCACGTCAGTCGTCGGCCGCAAGCGCCGCGACTGACGTTTCCGTTCCATGAATTTCAATTGAAGGAAGCGCGCTACGCGCTCGAGTGCATTGCCCAACCGTCCGCCAAGCAACCATTCCCATGCCCCCCGCCAAAGCTTGGCCATGACCAAGTCGCCACGGAACGGTGCCGGCGTCACCGCAAATCCATTCGGAATTTTTTCCATTACCCAGATGTTCGCCCGTCGGAACTGTTCCCATGTTCCGCCGCGGTCGAACAACGGCACCACCTGGGTGGACCAAAAAGTCAGGTAAGGATCGCTCTGCTCGAGGCTGTAGCGTTCCATTGATAAGTTCCCATCACTCATATACAAACTAAGACAGACTCGATTAGTCACGCGATTGCCGTGACGACGAATACCAAGTGTATGCACCAGCAACGTGACGGCGGCTCGGGTCATCCAGATTCGACCGCTTTTAACGATAATAAAAAAATCGATGTCGCTTTCCGGCTTGGCATTGTCAATGGCCAGCGTGTTGACCACGCCAACGAAACGCACAAACGGGACAAAACGAAGGAGTGAACTGACAAACCGCGCTCGTCGCCACTTCCGCTGACATGCCGCCTTCCTGGCCATCCGCGTGGCCACGATCGCTGAACGACCGGGGAGCATCACAAACGATCCGGCCCGGTCAACAACACCTCTCTTCACCAGATCATTAAGGCCGCGGTGAACATCAACTGGCTGCGCAGTTTTTACAACCTCCGCCTCATCGTGTCCAACCGCATACAACCATTGCCAAACCTCTTCAACGCGAAGCGGATAATCGAAAACGTCGAAGTACGCCAAGGTGGCGAGGATCGAACGTTCCAATTCCGGCTCGACTTCTGAGGCCATAGGCAGTGTATATCCACTGCTAGTCTACCCCAAAATCCGGCGACAATCCAGAAAAATTTTGGCTTAGGCCGGTAGTTTTACCCGCTTCGGCTGGCGCGGCGATACTGATCGAACCTTCGCCAACATCGGTTTCAGGTACTGACCAGTATACGAACCGGTCACTCTAGCCACCTCCGTTGGCGTTCCGGTTGCTACGATTTCCCCTCCTTTATCCCCGCCTTCCGGACCGAGATCGATAATCCAGTCCGCGCATTTGATGACGTCAAGGTTATGCTCGATGACGAGCACCGTATTCCCTTTGTCCACCAACTGGTTGACCACCGCCAGCAGGCGCTTGACGTCGTCGAAATGCAAACCGGTCGTCGGCTCATCGAGAATGTAAAGCGTGCGGCCGGTGGCCCGACGCGACAACTCGGCCGCCAGCTTGACCCGTTGCGCTTCGCCGCCGGACAGGGTGGTGGCTGACTGACCGAGGTGAATGTATCCAAGCCCGACCTCGTGCAGGGTCTTTAGCTTCTGATTGATAACCGGAATATGCTCGAAGAACCGCAACGCTTCTTCCACGGTCATTTCCAGGACGTCGGCAATGGTTTTTCCGCGATAGATGATTTCGAGGGCCTGGGAATTGTAACGTTGGCCCTTGCACTCCTCGCACTCAACGTAAACGTCCGGTAAGAAGTGCATCTCGATCCGTACCACGCCGTCGCCTTCGCAGGCCTCGCACCGCCCGCCTTTGACGTTAAAGGAAAACCGGCCTGGGCCGTAGCCACGGATTTTTGCTTCCGGGACTTGCGTGAAAAGGTCGCGGATATAAGTAAAGACGCCGGTGTAGGTGGCTGGGTTCGAACGCGGAGTGCGACCGATCGGCGACTGATCGATGTCAATGACTTTATCAAGGTGTTCAATTCCCAGAATTTCCTCATGCGCGGCTGGCAAGTCCTTAGCGTTGTAGAAGTGCTGGTTAAGCGCCCGCGCCAAAATGTCGGTCATCAGCGTGGATTTGCCGGAGCCGGAAACACCGGTTATGCACACGAACTTACCGAGCGGAATGTCCACGTTCGCGTTCTTCAGGTTGTAGGCGGAAGCGCCCCTGATGGTCAGGAATCTGCCATTGCCTTCTCGATACGAGACCGGTGGATCGATACTCATTTTCCCGGTCAGATACCGTCCGGTCAGCGAGTTAGTATTAGTCATGATCGCCGCCGGGCTTCCTTGCGCGATGATTTCTCCGCCATGCTCGCCGGCGCCCGGTCCGATATCAACTACCTCATCCGCTTCCAGGATGGTCCGCTCGTCGTGCTCCACCACAATTACCGTGTTGCCAAGGTCACGGAGACGCTTGAGGGTTTGGATGAGCTTGTCGTTGTCTCGCTGGTGCAAGCCGATCGACGGCTCGTCCAGGATGTAGAGCACGCCGACCAGCGAGGAACCGATCTGCGTGGCCAGCCGGATGCGTTGCGCTTCGCCGCCGGCCAGCGACGAGGCGTTCCGATCCAGCGTCAGGTAATCGAGACCGACGTTGTGCAGGAACTGCAGTCGGTTTCGGATCTCTTTTAGGATTTGATGGCTTATTTTCCGATCGCGTTCGGTCAGGCGCAAGCCCGGATCTTTAGCCTTAGGCGAACCGAGATCGGTGAAGAACTTCATGGCCTGTCCAATACTTTGGGCCGTGATCTCAGCTAAATTTTTTTCGCCCACAGTCACGCTTAGCACTTCCGGTTTAAGTCGCTTACCCTCGCATACCGGACAGGGGTAGACTCGCATATACCGCTCGATCTCGGCTCGCATGTAGTCGGAATCGGTTTCATGGTAACGCCGCATCAGGTTCGGAATGACGCCCTCGTAGCTGGTGTAGAATTCGCGGACTTTGCCGGTTCCGCCGGAATTGTTGACATCGTACATGGTCTGGCCGCTGCCGTAGAGGACGGTTTCTAACGCTTTCTTTGGAAGTTTGGCGACCGGCTGATCAAGGGAAAACTTATTTTCTCGCGCCACTGCTTCCAAAATCCGGTAGTACCAAGTCTGATTCGAGCTGGTCCGTGACCACGGCCGGATCGCCCCTTCGGCAATGGTCAATCGCTTATTCGGAATAACCAGCGACGGATCAATCTCAAGTTTAGTCCCCAAGCCGGTACACTCCGGGCAAGCGCCGTGCGGCGAGTTGAACGAAAACGTCCGCGGTTCCAAATCCGGCAGGTTGGTCCCGTCGTATGAGCAGGCGAAGTGCTCGCTGAACATCATCTCCTCGCCGTCCGGAACCGGTTCAACACTGTCTGCCCTCAACTTCTGGATTATTACCAAACCCTCGCCGAGCTTGAGCGCCGATTCCACTGATTCGTAGAGACGCGTCTTTTGAGAATCTTTATCATGCTCCTCCGCGTCCTCCCCGATCGTCAAGCGGTCAACCACCACCTCGACGCTGTGCTTCTTCTGCTTATCCACGCGCCGGTCCTCCGCTTCGTCAATTGAGGAAATAATTCCATCAAACCGCACGCGCACGTAGCCGGCTTTTCGAACCTCACTCAGCAGGTGCTTGTGCTCGCCTTTTTGATCGCGCACCACCGGCGCTAAGATCATGATCTTGGTTTTCCGCGGCAATTTCTGGATGCTCTCCACGATCTGCTCGACGGTTTGCTTCGATACCACCCGGCCGCACTTCGGACAGTAGGGAATGCCGATTCTGGCGAACAGCAAGCGCAGGTAGTCGTAAATTTCCGTCACCGTGCCGACGGTTGAGCGTGGATTGTGAGTGGTTGATTTCTGGTCAATCGAAATGGCCGGGGACAGACCCTCGATCTGGTCAACATCGGGCTTATCCATCAGTCCCAAGAACTGGCGGGCGTAAGCAGAGAGCGATTCGACGTAACGGCGCTGGCCTTCGGCGTAGATTGTATCGAACGCCAAAGAAGACTTCCCTGATCCGGAAAGGCCGGTAAAGACGATGAGTTTGTTACGCGGCAGCTCAAGATTGATGTTCTTGAGGTTGTGAACTCGAGCACCGCGAATGACAATTTTTTCCGGCGAGTTTTGCTTTATCAAAGCCATGAAAAGCGTGAAGCTGAAGCAGTATACACCCTGTGTCAAGAGGGGTCAAGACACCGTCCCCCTTGTCAAAGGGGGAAGGAGAAAGTCCCGCCTCGAACGCAGTCGAGAGGCGGGGCGACGGGAGGGGGTCAACCCCGTTAGAGAGCCGCTTGAAAAAACCGCAATGCAAGGATTAAACACACGCTCAATACAAGGGACTCTCTAACGGGGTCAAGGGAGGACGTCTGGATATGGTGCACCCCCGATCAACAGTGTCGATCGGGGGCGTTTTCGTAATGGATCCTCTAGTTTTGAAAACACGAGCAGCGCCACGACATCCGTGGTTGGAATCAGCTTGCCGCGGCAGCGCGTCGGTACCAGTCGGTGCCGTAGCGGCCGGCGTAGCGGTTCCCGTAGTACTTTCCCACGAACATCGCGACCAGCATGAGCACCAGCAGCAGCGGTACGAACACGACGCACGCCACGCAGACAAAGCACGTCACGGGCGAGAACCTCATCGGACCTCCGTATCCCAGTTCACGATGGATGCGGTGCGAGGTGCGGTGTCGGTGGTTCAGTGTAGCCGCGGTTGGGGGTTGCCGGTTCTAGAGTTCATGCTCCAGAAAGTAGCGCTCGCTCAAGAACCTGCGCGTCGCCTTCGGATGCAGAAGGAAGCTGACGGCGAGAAACGCCAGGATGCCTGTGCCGCAGACGTAGTCGCCGCACCCGCGAACGCCTCTCCCGAGCGCTCCGAGTAACGAAGCAAAACTATGCTGCCGATTCATCCTGCTCACCTCCATTGTCGCACTCGCGCGACTCCCGATTCACGACGATCGGGATGCGGTAGCACCAGATTCCGAATCCGATCAGGCGTGCGCTGTCTCCATCGTGCGCCGGACGAATTTCTTCTCGTCACCACAGTGATCGCAACGCACGGTTACCGCCTGGCGATTCGGCCGCATGGTGCAGGGTTTTTCGTCTACCTTACGGTAGTGGCCGCGACAGCGATCACCGTCGCACGGCTCATCCGGATCGTCATCGAACAGCATTCCCATCTGCAGAACCTCCTTCCCTAGAAGCCGATCTCGACTTCGCCATTCAGGTAGCTCACCGTGAGCACGATGAGCAGGAGTGAGAGCGCCACGACGACCGTCAGGGGCGCGAGAATGACCTTAACGGCATTGAGCGCATGCGCGAGCAGCAGACCCTCCTTGTCTATCCGGAGCGTATGCCTTCGTTAACTGCGAGCGTCCGGCCACTAGGTGTGGCGTCTACTCCACACCGCTGCGGAGAGCAACAACGCGAGGGCGAACAGGCCGATGACCAGACCGATCCGATCCGACCTCTTCATGTAGGGAATGTTCCCGAGCACTGCCGCAGCGACTATTCGCGCGATCCTTTTCACTGCGGTCTCTCCCTTACTTGTCCGGTTCATGGTCATCTGATCCGAACATCAGCTCGAGCAGGAAAACCCCGACTATCGCCAGGATTTCCCAGGACGTGCGCCACAGGCCAGGCCGTCGCCTGACAAAGCTCGTTACCATGGTTCACCTCTCTTTCTCTTGATCCTCCCCTACCAGTACTATTCAAGGTCGAGCGTTTTCACGGATTCGCTGGTTTGGCGCGGATGCAGCAGGAACGAAACCGCCAGCAACACCGCCAGAAAGATAACGTAGGCGTACCCCCGGAGAATATCTCCGGCCTTCGTCAGGTCGTGACGGGTCGTCATCGCTCACCTCCGTCCTCGCGCTCGCGCGACAACCTGTTTGCAACGATCGGGATTCGGTAACACCAGATTCCGAATCCGATCAGGGCGATCAGCGCGACCGCCAGCAGCACAAGCAACCACTGCCCCGCCGACAACTCGGGAAGTTTGAACCACGTCATGGCTCCTCCTCACCGATCGCCCATGCACTCGAGCGTGGAGTCAATAAACACCTTGAAGCCGCCGACGGCGAGAAGTACGGCAACCAGGGCGGCAAGCGCGAGCAGGCTGACCGCAATTACTACCGCCGAAGTCGTCGCGGCTGGCGGAATCACTCCAAACAGGACGAGCAGTGCTGCTGCGGCTAGTCCGATCCGACGATGCCGTGCGTGCTGGCTGGCCTGCTCCTCAGCCTCGTAGTCGAAGTCCGTCACTGGCCACCTCCTTGGCAAAGCGGTCAACTGTCTGAACATCACCATCGCCCCGTCGCCACCAGGCGAACAGCAACGCCCCAGCGGGCAGACCAATCAGTAGAAAAGCGATGACCGTCTGAATGATGGCGATCACCCCGATAATCGGCAGTATCACGACGATGACGCCTGCAGCAATCAGATCTCCTATCGTTTTCAAAGGGCACCTCCCTGTCACAATCCAGTCCAACCGTCGTGCTTCAACAATCGCGGTATACTCCTGTCGCTAGCGAAAGTCAAGTTAAAACATGTGACTTTTGACAATTGACATTTGACCAAAACGTTCTAAATCATAACCATCAAAAGTCAAATGTCAACGGTCAAATGTCTCCATGCTATACTCTGACCGTGAACGCTTCCAGAAAAATCCAAAACATCCTAACAAAACTTCCGTCCCGGCCAGGGGTGTACATTTTTCGCGATGCACAAAACACCGTTCTCTACGTCGGGAAAGCGAAATCTCTCAAACCGCGCATCCGCAGCTACTTTCATACAGGGGCGTCGCTCGACCCAGCCAAGCGAATCATGGTCAGCCGGGTCGCGGACCTCGAGTACATTATCGTTGATTCGGAAATCGAGGCCTTGCTCCTCGAATCCACGCTGATCAAGAAATACCGTCCGCCATTCAACGTCATTTTCCGCGACGATAAATACTACCAGTACATCAAGATTGCGCTCAAAGATGACTACCCGCGGGTTGAGACTGTTCGCCGCATCAGCAAAGACGGCAGCCGCTACTTTGGGCCGTTTACATCCGGTTTCGCGGTTCGCCAAACGCTCCAGCTGTTAAAGCGCATTTTTCCCTACCGAACTTGTAAAGAACCGCCGAGCAAACCGTGCTTCGACTCGCGGCTTGGCCGCTGCCTGGGCCACGATTTCGGACCCGGCAGTCATCGGCAGTACCAAAACGTCATTCACGGCCTAATGCGCTTTCTTCAAGGAGACGTTGACGCTACGCTCCGCGATTTCAAACGCCAAATGAAACTTGCGGCGCAAGACCATGACTTCGAGCAAGCCGCCCGCTTCCGCGACCGCATATTCGCCATCCAAAAAATCACCGCCGAACAAAAAGTCGTTTCCGCCAAACTCGCCAACCAGGATATTATCGGGCTGGCGCGCATTGCCGACCTGACCGCCGTAAACCTTTTTCAAATCCGCAGCGGCAAGCTCCTAAATCGCCTGAACTTCATTCTTCAGCATACTGACGGACGCGCGGACTCGGACGTGCTGTCATCGTTCATCAGCCAGCACTACAGTCAATCCCCTGACCATCCGCGCACGGTTATCACTCGGCTGCTGCCGGCTGACGCGCCGGCGATCGCCCGCGCCCTGCAGCTTAAATTCGCCGCGCCGAATCGCGGTCTGAAGCGAAAACTGGTGGCCCTGGCCGAGTCAAACGCCAAAGACTACCTCGAACGCAAGCAGCGCGAGTGGTTGTCTAAAGAAGCCCGGGCCAAGCTCGGCTTGGCAGAGCTGCAGCGAGCCTTGCTGCTCACCGAACCGCTCCAGCTAATCGAATGCTACGACATCTCCAATGTTCAGGGTACGAACGCGGTCGGATCGCTCGTAGTGTTCGAACAGGGGTTGCCGAAAAAATCAGACTACAAAAAATTCCGCATCAAGACCGTAGCCGGCACTAACGACTACGCCATGCTGCAGGAAGTCCTGCACCGCCGTTTCAGGCATCACGGTTCTCAGAAGCCCCCTCCTGCCCGAGGAGGGGGCGCGGCGGAGCCGCGGGGAGGAGGGAGCTGGCCCAACCCCGACCTCATAATCATCGACGGCGGCAAGGGTCAGCTCAACGCCAGCCTCCGCGTATTGGCTGAACTCAACATTCTCATTCCGACCATCGGCCTAGCCAAACGCGAGGAAGAAATCTTCCGGCCTGGACAGAAAGAATCGCTCCGACTTCCCAAAGATTCCGAGGGACTATTCCTGATCCAGCGCATTCGCGATGAGGCGCACCGCTTTGCCATTGGCTACTACCGGAAGCGGCACGGTGCAGAAATCACCAAGTCGTTGCTTGATGAAGTGCCGGGCATTGGACCAAAACTAAAAAAAATGCTGCTGCAAAAATTTGGCAGCGTTAACGGTATCCGGACGGCTGATGACCGCGCCCTCGAGGCCGTGCTTGGAAAACACAAAACGGCGCTGCTCCGCGAACATCTATAATCGGTTTCTCCGTCCCCGCACTGTCATCCTGACCCCGAGCGACCTGTGGTGAGCGAGGTCGAACCGAGTCGAGGGGAAGGATCTCCCTTAGACTACGGTACAAGAACCAAAAGCAAATAGCCCTGGGTCACTCCCTGAGACGTGTAGTCTCAGAGAATGCCCAGGGCCGATGTCATGCGAGGTGCAGTGGCGGGGTTAGCCGCCGTTGGGCATCAGGTGCGCTGGAGCGCGCCCGAAGCCCAGTCGAGGTAGAGGGAGCCGACGTTGCGGCTGAAGATGATCTCGGCGATCTTGGAGTCGGCGCCGGGACTTGTGCCAGCGAGGGTCTTGCCCTCGCTATCCGCCCTCCCAAAGATGTCCCGGGCCAGCATCGTCTTGCCGCTCACGATCGCGTTGGTACACCGAACGATATTGGTCTCCGCCAGCACGCCCTCCTGGTCGCCCGGCAAACGGACCGCTCCGCTGTACTCCGCCAGCATTTCGCCGATCTTGATGTGGAAGGCGAACTGGTTAGGAGCGGCTCGCGGGGAGCCCGGGGCGACGTTCTTCGCGAAGTAGGTGCCGGTCGAGGTCGTCGGTTTCAGCGAGAGCATCCCGCTGCCAACGTCGAGAGGCGCCGTCGCGCTGCAGTTGCTGCCCATGTAGGTCTTCGACCAAACGATCTCGGCGATCCAGCCGGGATCGTCGGTACCGCAACCCATGCCGCTTTCCGCGATCATCCCCTGGACCTGGCATGCCGTCGGGGAATTGGCCTCGGTGTTCCACCACGCGAGCGCGACCATGTTGTCGCCGGGAACCACGACCTCCTGCGTGGTGTACGGCTTGAGCGGCACCGTCTCCGACCAGATGAGGTCGAACGCGGGCGCATTGCCAGCGGTGTTCGCGGCGAAGACCGCGCTGCCCTGGATGGAATTGGCCTGCGTCGGCGTCGGCATGGTGGCGCCCCAGATGATCGCCATCACGAAGACGCTGAGCAGAACGAGCGGAGCACCTCTGATTCGGTTCACGATGAACCTCCTCAAGAAGGTGATGCATGCGTGCAGTACGGCGTTTCCTTGTCCACCCCACGCATGCTAAGGACGGACTTAGGCAGAACAGTACCACTCCTGACGTTTCATGTCAAGCGTAGTACCATGAGTCCATGGCTCGCCATCGACCGCGAACTAAAGCTGAGCGCCGAGAAACGAGGAAACGTCCAAAAATGAAAGTGACCGGCGCCTCAGTCAAGCAACTGCAGCGAATCATCGCGACCAAAGCAAAACGCCGCGATTGATCCAGTGCCATTTTTTGCTCCTGAAACAGTGGTGCTGGATTGACGGGCGGCAGAATTCGTGGTAGTGTCAGCCAAGGCCTGATACAAGGCCTTTTCAATTCTCAATTTCAATCCTTAACCAAAAAATAATGGACTTCCCGCGAATTCTTGCCATCAGCCAAATCGTCTTGGCCGCGCTCCTGACCACGGCCATTTTGCTGCAAAGTAAAGGCACTGGCCTGGGCGGGGCGTTCGGCGGAGGCGAGGGCAACATCTACCGAACCAAACGAGGAGCGGAAAAAGTGCTGTTCATCGGGACCATTGTCATCGCCATCGTTTTTTGCGGTACGGCGCTCGCGTCGTTCCTAATCAAGAGGTGAGAACGCGGCACGATTTTTGTGTCGAACCCTTTACGACAAATCACCGCCTGGATCCGCGACCGTCTATCTCGCCGTCGAAATTCCTCGGCTTTATCCACTGATACGGCTGGCCAGGCCGAGCGTCAACTAGTCACCTCCCTGGCCAAATCGAGGGTTCCCACCGTCCGTCAGCTCCGCTACCTCCCGAAAATTCTCAGCCGCAACGAACTCTTCCTCCTCCGCGCCCTGACCGGTTTTGTGGTGGTGGCGATGTTTTTCCTGGGAGCGCGCGCCTACGCCCGGAACGTGGTCCAGCTTCCCCGGTCAGGCGGGGAATCCACCGAGGCGCTGATCGGTACGCCGCAGTACCTTAACCCTCTCCTCAGTTCGAGCGACATCGATCGCGATCTTGTCCGTATCCTATACGCCGGATTGATGAAAAGAAACGAGCGACAAGAACTCGAACCGGACTTGGCCGAACGCTACGAGGTAAGCGACGATAAAAAAACGTACACCGTTTACTTGAAAAAAAAATTGTACTGGTCCGACGGCCAACCGTTGAACGCCGACGACGTGCTGCTGACCCTCGACCTGATCCTCGACCCGCTATACAAAAGTCCGAGTCGTAGCCTTTTCCGCAACGTCAAGGTCGAACGGCTCGACGATACCGCCATCACCTTTACCCTGCCGCAACCGTCAGCCTCGTTCCTGACGAATCTGACGATCGGCATCCTTCCCGCCCACATCTGGGGAGACGTGCCGCCGACCAGCTTTCCGCTCATCGAATTCAACGTCAAGCCGGTCGGCTCCGGCCCGTTCATGTTCGACACGCTGAGGCGGGATTCGGTGACCGGCGCCGTCAAGGAGTACCAATTGATCAGGAATAACCGCTACCATGGCGACCGACCGTTCCTCGATCGCCTCACCTTCAAAATATATCCGGATCAAGAGTCGGCGGCTGCCGGACTGCGAAGCAAAGCGACGGAGGGCATTAGCGTGGTGACGCGTGATATGCTCAAAGAACTGAGACAAGTTCGAACCGTCGAACTCCAAATCTCGCAGTATTTCGCCGTCTACTTCAACGCCAAACGTCCGGTCGTGAAAACGCTCGAGGTCCGAAAAGCGCTGGCCCAGGCCGTTGACCGGGATAGAATAATCCGAGACGTTCTCCGCCGGATGGCCACCATCACGGACGGTCCAATTCCCCCGAACTTCCCGGGGTTCGCCGGAAAACTCCAGCCCGACTACAACCCGGAGTCCGCGCGCGCCGCGCTGGAAGCAGCGGGATGGAGGACAGCTGGCGACGGGCTGCGCAAGAAGGGCGCGGACGAGCTCAAGTTGAGTCTGTCGGTAGTTGATCAACCGGAAGACCGCGCCATCGCTGCCATCGTCAAGGAAAACTGGGAAGCCGTGGGCGCCAAGGTTGAAATCAAATCATACGACCCGACGCGGATTCCCAAAGACGTGATTAAACCTCGCGACTACGACGCCCTGCTTTACGGCGAGATTTTCTCGCCCGACATGGATCTCTACCCATTCTGGCACTCTTCCCAGGAGCAAGACCCCGGCCTCAACCTCACCCGCTTCTTCAACAAGGACGCGGATAAGCTCCTGGAAGAGCTTCGAACCACCAGTGATCCGGCAGTCCAAGTTGACAAGCGCATTGCCTTCCAGCGCCTCCAAGCGGAGCAGACTCAGGTTATCTTTCTCTTCAGTCCTACTTACAGTTACGGTCTTCCCAAACGGGTGAAAGGGTTTACGGAAAAGACCCTGTTCCTGCCAGCCGACCGATTCGCCGGCATCGAGCACTGGTACGTCAAAACGCGAGCATCATTGAAAAAGAATTAATCATTCGGGCGAGTGGCGGAACGGTAGACGCACTGGCTTCAGGAGCCAGCGATCGCAAGATCATGGAGGTTCGACTCCTCTCTCGCCCACTTTGGGCCTCATTAAGACGCTAGCTTCCCTGCCCCGAGCATAGTCGAGGGAGGAGCTAGTGCCCGCAAGGGCTTGGAGGTTCGAATCCTCTCGTCGGCACCAAAATAGTTTACGTTCAATGAACAAAAAACTTGATTTCTATTGTGACGAAGTATTGAGTGGACGGTTTCCAATCAAAAAAGTTGTTGAAACTGAGAATTGTCTCGCGTTTAATCACACCAAGCCCGGTTGGTCTGTACACATTGTCATCATCCCAAAAACACACATCGAGAGTTTAACTGACTTACAAAACCTTGATTTAGTGAAGGAGCTATTTCAAATAGTTACTGATATTGTGAAAACAAAAGAGCTATTCAAAACGAACTATAAAATCATCACAAATGGCGGAAGCTTTCAGGAATCGAAACATTTGCACTTTCATTTAGTTTCCGGTGAACCTCTCGGAAAAGCGAACATAATGGTGTGAGTTCCGGGCACCAAACCCTTGACCCCGTTAGAAGTCGTCATGAACTGTGTCAACAAATGAACAACTTCCGGTCCCTTTTTCGATGGGGACTTCTAACGGGGTTGACAAATTTCCGTAACTAGTATACCATCACCGCTTCGTATCATCGCGCCCAAAGGATAGACTAACCTGACCTTTGCGCGTGAGCCCCGTCCCTGCGAAAGCGGGGAGATCGGGGGCACGCCTCTACACTCTCGGCAACCGTTCAACGGGTGCTGACGGGAACACAGTTTACTCATAATCATTTTCGACCGTTCCTGTGTTACGGATGCAGCACCGCCTTTCTAGGCGGCGAACCAGATATATGTCAAAAAGACCAAAAGCGCGAATGCGTCGTCCGGATGGACCGCGCTATACGCGCCGACCAAAACCGCTTCCAAAAGCCGGCGAGCGTCCGCTGTCCGGCCATCCGACCACTTTAAAACTAATCCCCCTGGGGGGGAATGAGGAAGTCGGTCGCAACTGCTACCTGGTCCAATATGGCCAAGACATCCTGGTCATTGACCTGGGCCTGCAATTTCCCGAAGAGGACATGCCGGGCGTTGATTACATCATTCCGGACATCTCTTACCTCCGCGGCAAGGAAAAGTGGATTCGCGGCGTGATCATCACCCACGGCCACTATGACCACATCGGCGCCGTCCCCCACCTGGCGCCAGCCCTGGGCAACCCGCCGATCTACTCCACCGACCTGACCAACGCCATGATCGCCAAGAAAATGGAGGACGTGGCCCCCGGCAAAAAACTCCGCCAGCACAACATCAAGAGCCGCGATCGCATCAAGCTCGGCAAGTTCTGGGTGGAATTCTTCGGCGTGTCGCACAACATTCCGGCCAGCGTCGGCGTGATTGTGGAAACGCCGGCCGGGATTGTGGTCCACACCGGCGACTTTAAAATTGACGAGCGCGCGCAGGCCAACAACCGCACCGACTTGGAAAAAATCAAAGCTCTGGGCAGCCGCAACGTGCTGTGCCTGATGCTCGACTCCACCAACGCCAAGGAATCTGGGAGCCAACTGTCCGAAAACGAGATTGAGAAAAACATCCAAACCATGTTCACGCACACCAAAGGTCGGATGATCTTCGGCACCTTCGCCTCGCTCTTATCGCGTATCCAGCAGATCATCACCCTGGCCGAGCACTATAACCGCAAGGTCCTGATTGAGGGCTTCTCCATGCGCACGAACGTGGAGATCGGCCGCCAACTCGGCTACCTCCACGTCAAGCAACACACCATTGTGTCCTGGGAGGAAGCGCGACGCTTGCCCAACAACCGCGTGCTGATCATGTGCACCGGCGCTCAAGGCGAGGACAACGCCGTGCTGATGCGCATTGCCAATCGCGAGCACAAATATTTGCAGATTGAGCCCGACGACCTGGTCATTTTTTCGTCGTCGGTCGTTCCTGGTAACGAGCGGTCAGTTGACCGGCTCAAGGACGGCCTCTACCGCGAGGGCGCGGAGATCATTGACTATAAAATGCTCGACATCCACGCCGGCGGCCATGCCAAATCGGAAGACCTTATCCGCTTCATACACATGGTCCGTCCGAAGTACGTCATGCCGATTGAAGGCAACCACTCGTTTTTGCGCCAAAACGCGAAGAACGCGCTGACCGCCGGCATCCCGAAAGAGCGTATCCTGATTGCCGACAACGGCCAAGTGGTTGAATTCAACAAAGGCCAGGGCTACGTCACTAACCATCGGGTTCCAGCGAACTATGTCTTTGTGGACGGACTCGGCATCGGCGACGTCAACCACATCGTGCTGCGCGACCGCAAACAGCTGGCAGCCGAGGGCATGGTCATCGTCCTGGCGCAAGTGGCGCGCACCGGCAAGCCGGGTAGAATTGATATAATTTCCCGTGGCTTCACCTTCGTTGACCACCAGCCACAGCTCTTGAAAGAAATGAAGAACGTGGCGATCCGCTCACTCACCGACCGGGAGCCCCGAACCGCGCCGAACCCGGAAGACCTGCGCAACAAAATCCGCCAATCGCTCGAGAAGTTCATCTTCTACAAAACCCACCGCTTGCCGATGATTATTCCAGTTATCGTCGAGGTCTAGAATCACCCTGGGCAACGTCGAGGGGTAGTGCTGCCGGTCATCGTAGAAGTTTAACGG
>JACQKH010000060.1 GCA_016204585.1 Candidatus Kerfeldbacteria bacterium | reverse complement strand
TTTGACAAGGAAAAACTTCAGGAACGCTTAGCCAAGCTGTCCGGCGGCGTGGCCATCTTGAAAGTCGGCGCGGCCACCGAGACTGAGTGGAAAGAAAAGAAGCACCGGATCGAAGACGCGGTCCAGGCCACGAAGGCGGCGATTGAAGAGGGAATTGTGCCCGGCGGCGGCGTGGCCTTGATTCGGACGACGTCGGTCCTCGATTCAGTGAAAGTCGAAGGCAGCGAGGAAATCGTGGCGATTTCCATCCTCAAGCGCGCGCTGGAATCACCGACCAAGCAGATCGCGGTGAATGCCGGTCGGGAGGGCTCGGTGATTGTCGAGGAGGTGAAGAAGTTAAAGGGCAGCCACGGCTACAATGCCGAGACCGGCAAGTTTGAGGATCTGATCGCGGCCGGGATCGTTGATCCGACTAAGGTCACGCGCTCGGCCTTGCAGAACGCCGTGTCCATTGCGGCCATGTTGCTGACGACGGAAGCGGCGGTAACGGATAAGCCCGAGAAAGACGATAAGTCTATGCCGAACCCAGGAATGGGCGGCGGCATGGATATGGGAATGTAAGGCTCCCATTGTTTGACAAAAAATCCATAGCGCGGGCTTTAAACCCGCGCTATGGATTTTTAACAAGTCAAAATATTATCCGCTAAATGCGCTTGCAAAAAGTCCATCAATGTGCTACAATTACGTCAGCAGTCAGAGAAAAACAAACATACAAACATCATGAGTAACTTAATTTATGGTACTTATCCACCGTTACCACTTGACTCTTAAAGGGGTTTAGCAGTAAACTCACTTGAATTTTTAATACTAAATTTATGGACAACCAAACACTATTCAAAGCAAACATCATTGATCTGCTTGGTCTTCAAAACCTGCCGGAGGAGCAGAAAGCCAGACTGCTGCAGCGAATGAGTCAGGCGGTGCAAGATCGCATTAGTGATCGGGTGGCGTCGAAGATGAACGACGCCCAGCGAACCGAGATGGATAAACTATTGGCGCAGAACGCTTCCCCCGAACAAATTGACGTCTTCATGAAGCAAGCGGTTCCGGATTTTGAGGAAATTGCGGCGGAAGAACTTTTGAAGTTCAAACAAGAAATGAAAGAAAACACGGATGCGGTCCGATCGATGATTGCTGAATAAACCCGCGAGGACACTATGTCGAAAGAATTAGGGGGTCACGGCTACGAAGGCTGGAGGGCTGATGACGAAGGGCGCGAGTCAAGGGGCGCGCGACGCCGAGGGACTAAACGCGGAGGCGGCGGCGGAGCAGATCGTCGTCGAGAACGAGACGCCGGCATTGAACTGCCTCCGGAATCCCGAAGTCGCCTGGAAGAGCTCCAACGCCGGCTTGATGCAGGCGGAAGTCTCGATAAAGGTGAACAGGAGCAGTACGACGCTTTTGTCGGCGTTGTTGGCGGTTCAGAACAATGGCTGAACGTCTGGCAGAGTATGCCGCCGGAAGCGCGGACCGATGCATCGGCAACGCCAGCCGTCAATACTGCCGAAGTAACGACCGGAGCGGAGCCAGTCGGGGAAGTACCGGCTGAACCGGCGGTTGAAGCTCTGCCGGCAGACGCTGGTCGGCCTGTTCATGAAACAGCCAGCGAATCATTACCAGAAACTGCAACACCCGTTCAAACTTCTGCGGCTGGTGAAGTCGGAACTGTCAGGCCCAAAACGAGAAGCCGATCACGACTTACCGGACGAGAAGATCCAAGAGACCTCGATCAAGGAGGTCTCTACGAATTGAAGAGAGTGTTGGGAAAGACGCTTAAAGGCGATGAATTAGAAGGGGCGATTAAAAAAGTTGATAGAGAATTGCGACGTCGCGGTGATGAGGTGCGGGCGGCACGGCATCGAGTGCCAGAGACAATAGCTCCGGCAAGCGCACCAGACGCTCCCGCTGCCGAGGTGGTGGCTGAACCAGAAGTGCCGGTTGCTCCGGCCGAGGCGGCAACAGCATATATTCCACCAGGTACTTTTGAAGCTCGGCCAGTTGAGCCGGTTACACCGGAGCCGACGCCTGAAGAACTCGACGAAGCATCGGCAGAGCTGTTGCAGTTGATTACCCAAGCGCGGTCAGATTTGAATTTGTATCCGATGACCCCGGAGCAGCAGCGCGAAATGGGGACGCTGTACGACTGGCTCGGAGACTTTGACGAAAAAATCCGGAGCGGCGAGGGTCGGGATGTTGCCCGTAGTGCTGAATTCTGGCGCGCGCTGACTGCCATGACCTCGCGCCGGATCGAGCTTGGATTCGGCGATCCGGCAGAACTCGGTCCGCGCCTAGAGCAGACATACGGACGCTATCTCGATCAAGACGATCCGAAATTCGTGGAAAATTCTCGTCCATTGCAGCACGCCTATACGCTGGAAACGATATCCAGGGTTCGCGGCGTTGACGTAGCCGTTGGCCTGTACGGCCAGCTCACCGAGAAACTTCATCGCCTCGACGTTTCGCCGACTGATCCGTGGGGGGTCAGCGTATCTGAGGATTTTCATGATCTGTTAATGTCGCGCGCGAGTGTACTGAGCACGAGGCTTTCTGAGTTGCCGGCCGAAGAACAAGCGCGCTTTACAGCCATGGGCGAACGGTTTAATCAGCCGCCTGATCAAACGCCGGTGGACGAGCGGATCGAGCAAGTCGCCGAGTACATCAAAACGCTTGAGACAGCGCTCGCGCCAAAGGAGGCGGCCAGAGCGCCGCTAACAGACAAGCGACTAACGTATGCCAAGGCGCTCCGCAGCCAGTCGAAGATTCTTTTCGGTCGAACGTCGAAACAGGAACTGGCGCAACGTCGCGAAGACTACCACGCGGCGATCACAGAAGAGGTTCAGAAAAAAATCGAGGAGATAAAAGCCGAGTTTGGCGGCCTGCCAGAAGATCCGCAACGAGAAGCTGAGCTGAACGGGAAGATTACTGAACTGGTGCTGAACAACCGGGTGGAAGAAGAGCAGGCGCTGGTTACGGCGATGAAGGAATCGGCTGATCAAAGCGCGGCGCAGCGCTTCCAGCGTTTTTGGAAGAAGCATACCAAAGCGCGGTTGGTCATCGGCGTCGGCCTGTTGGGCGGAACCGTGGCCGCCACGCTGACCGGCCAGTTCGGGGTGGCCGCCGGATTGCAAGCGCTGCGCGTGCCGATGTCCGGGGTCGGCGGCACGATGACCATTGAATCGCTGGCGGAAATCGCCCGCAGCAAGTTCGGTAAAGCCAAGGAAATCAAAAGCGAGGAGGAGATCAAAAGTCTTGATGATGATGAACTCGAACAACGGCTGGCCGCTCATGAAACGAGCTTTGTGGACTTGGGAGGAAAAGACTTTGGCGTGAAAAAGCGCGGGGTCTGGAAGAAGCGCGAGGACGCGACTGGTCAGCGTTTGCAAGCCGAGTATCGCCGGCGGCATGAGGCGGGCGTGAAACAAATGGTTGCTGAGTATCAGCAGGAAGGCCGGAAGCCGGATGAGATTGTGGCCAAGCTTCTCGAGGCCAGCTTGGATGAACAGCGTTCGCACAGCGCCGCGCTCGAACAACGTCGGGCCAGCGATCGAAGATTTGCCATTGTGAAGTGGACTACGGCGGTAGCGGGCGGCGCGGCCTTGGCCGCGCTATCCGGCCTGGGTGCGGCGCGGCACGCTCGCGTAGCGGCTGAAGGACCGGAAGCGGCAAAAGCCGCAGCCAAGGCCGCACGTGAAGGGCTAATAAGAGTTGTGAAAGCGCCAGGCGATACGCTGGCTCGGTTATGGCAAGGCGCAAAAGCCGCGGCTGATTCGGCCCGCGTGGATACGGTCGGCGTTGCTCACCTTGACACTGCCCAGGTGGAAGCGCCAGCTTTTTCAGACACCGTACACGCCGCCAGCGCGGATACGTCTCAGGTCGCCAGCGCCGATACTTTGGGTGCGGCCGCGCCTGATAGCGCTCTCGCCGCCCAGGCAGATACGTCCCATATCGCTGCCGCACAACCCGATACCTCCCATGCAGCTTTTCAGCCAGACACAACTCATGCGGCGGCAGCTCAACCTGACACCGCCCACGCCGCTGCACCCGCTGATACAAGCCACGCTGCCGCAGAACCCAGCGTGGTAACCGAACCTAGCGCTGAGCAAGGAACAGAAGCTGCAACGGCGGGAACCGCGGCGGAAGCTGCCGAAGCCAAGGTTTCAGCGGTTGAAACCGTGAAGAAAGGGGACAGTCTGTGGAAGGTGCTTGAGCGGCAGCTCCACGAGCGGATGGGCGAGCGGTTTGATAATCTGGATGAAGCGCGGAAGACCTTTATGATTGATGCGATGAAGGATCAGGTAGTGGCCAATCCCGCGGAATTCGGTTTGGACAACGCCGATCATCTGGAAATTGGTCAGCAACTCGATTTGTCGCATTTGTTTAGCAGCGACCAGGCCGCCGATCTGAATCAACTCCACGATCAAGCCGTTGGCTTGGATCAACACGCCGTGGACAGCATTACCCAGCACAACGAACAGCTGCGGGACTGGGTGCACGCTCATCCGCACGAAGCGCTGACTTCGGAAAAAGCGGAGCAGATTCTGTCCGGCAAAACCGCGGCGGCAGAAGTCGCCGCCCAGACCCAGAGTTCAGTCGAACCGGCCTTATCCGAACACGTTCAGCAAGACTGGGTGGATAAACTTAGTAGTGGTCTTCGCGAACGCTTGCTTTGCGAATTGGCGGAGAAACATCCCGAGGAATACCTCAAGGCGCACGCGGCCAATCCGGATCTCTACCCGGAAGTGGCCGGAGTGACTGACACCGCGCATCAGGCAACCGAAACGGCAGCGGAAACCGGAGCGGCCCATCTCATTCACCTGACGCCAAGCGGCCTAGAAGCACAGCATCGCTACGCTGACGCACTCAGATCAGTGTACGAAACCACGCCCAGACCGGCGGCTGACGGCATTTTTAGACAGCTCGGTGAAATGAAAGTGGGAGAAGCGATGAAAAAAGGCGCGCTGGAAAGAGCGATTGACCAGATGGAGGGCGGGACCCATGACAAGGCCAAGCGGTTGGCCGGAGCGGTGCGCCGCCTGGTGAAAGCCATTCCCAAGTACGAATACGAAAAAACCGACACATTGGAAACCGTTTTTAAGCGTATTCCGCCGCTAAAGAAATAGTCTATCAAGAACACCGAATGGTTGAACCATTAGGCGCAATGTTTTGATTAGGATTCCAATTGTTTGACAAAGAATCCACAGCGCGGGCTAGAAAGCCCGCGCTGTATGTTTTTTTAAAAAATGATGCACCCCAGGTCCGATGAACTGGACCTGGGGCGGGTTTGGTCTCGACGAACAGGTTACTCGCGGGTACTCATCTGTATGCCGAAGGACAGGACGGCGCTGACGAGCGCCGGAAAATCGGAAGAATTTCCTGCCGGCAGGCGCCCGTCCAGCGCGGCGCCGTCCCAGATGTTCTGGTCGTCAGGCGCCAGGCCATAGACCCCGACCACGGCCATCAGCTGGCGACGCTCTGGTTCGATGGCGCCGACGAAACGTTGACCGGGCATCGAACCTTTCAGCTTAGTCGTCACCACCACGACGTGCGGTTTGATCAGACCGAGGTGCTTCTGGGCCTGCTCGCCGTTCTCGAGCCAACTCACGTTAAAGTCCGAGCGAGCGTCGGCTGAGGTGTAATCGTGCAGGGTGCGAGCGAACGCCGCGACGAACGGAAGGTCGGCTGTTACCAGCAAGATTCGCTTCGGAAAATTCGGCACGGTCAAGCTCCTTTCCAAGCTACTTCGGGGTCGGGACGATGGAAAGAGTGATACCGAGCGCTTTCAGCAGTTGCAGCGTGTCGAGAGCGGGTCCGAGGATATCAGTGGCGCCAGCCCGTCCCCACGCCAAGTAGTCGGCTGGGTTGCGTTGAGGTGGAACTACGCCGATGAGCTTGGCCGGGGCGGTCCGTTCCATCACGAAGGCACTTATGACTTCTTGGCCAGGGTAATCCTCGGCATCGCCGTGGACAACGACTGCGTCATGCCGGTGTCGACGGAACTCGCTCAAGGCCGAACCTTTGGTACTGCAGAAAGAAAGTTCAAAGCCACGAGCCTCCCGAAGCAGGCGCCCATAGAACCGGGCAGCATCGCCATTCAGTGGCGCAACGACGATTAAGATGTTCACGAGCATCCCTCCGTGGGTTTGACCTCGTTGGTGTTTGCGGTCGAGCAGACGCTACCATGTTGTTCGGCGCGTTGTCAATCGCTGGCGGCGTCGCTATACTACCGGTGTCCCATGTCGCCGCACCAAGCATCACCGCCGGAGCAGCCCGAGGTTTATGTCGGCGGCTGGTCAATTGCCCGCTACGCCCAGGTCGTGAAGTGGCCGGCGATTGTCGTGATCGTCATGGATATCATCGTGACCACGGCTAGATGGAGCCTGACGCTCTCCTGGCTGTTCTTGATTGCCTTGTCCGTTTGGCTGGGCATCGCCGCTAAGAACATCTACCAGGCCCGAATCGCCAATGCCGCCGGCTTGGGGTTCAGCGCCGGCTTGATTGTCGGTTTAAGTTCATCACTCTTTCAATTTCTGTGGTATCATAACATCACCGCCTTTTTTCAGATCGTCACCACCACGTTTTTGTCCATCATCATCGGAGTGCTGATGTCCACCAGCGCGTTTCTGGTGGTGGCTAAAGAGCAGCGGCCGAGTGAGAAGGGGAAGAGGAAGTGAAGAAACTTTTGACATTTGACTTGTGACGTTTGACTGTACGTAAAGGAGACAGACAATGAGTAGAAAGAAACAACTGGTGTTGTGGTTTAAGGACTTAGGAAAGAGCGATGTCGGTCTGGTCGGCGGAAAGAACGCGTCCCTTGGAGAAATGTACCGGCATCTGACGACCAAGGGCATTCGCATCCCGAACGGCTTCGCTATCACTTCCGCCGCCTACCAGCATTTCATTGTCAAGACTGGGCTGAAGAAAGAGATTCGGAAAATTCTCAAAGGCCTCAATACGCATGACATGGAGAACCTGGCGGACCGCGGCCGCCGCGTGCGCGAGGCGATTCTTCGCGTTGAGCTGCCGACGGATCTCAAACGCGTTATCCGCACAGCGTATGCCAAGCTTGAACGGGAGTATGGGAAGCACTGCGACGTGGCGGTGCGCTCTTCCGCCACGGCCGAGGACCTGCCCGACGCTTCGTTCGCCGGTCAGCAAGAAACCTACCTCAACATCCGCGGCGCCGAGGCCGTGATTGAGGCAACGAAGAAAGGATTTGCCTCATTGTTCACGAATCGGGCCATCAGCTACCGTCAGGACAAGGGCTTTGATCATTTTAAGATTTCGCTGTCAGTCGGGGTGCAGAAAATGGTGCGCTCGGATAAAGCCAGCTCCGGCGTGATGTTCACGCTCGATACCGATTCTGGTTTCCGGAACGTGGTCTTGATCAATGGCTCGTGGGGATTGGGCGAGAACATCGTCCAAGGAAAAGTCACGCCGGACGAGTTCATTGTGTTCAAAC
>JACQKH010000058.1 GCA_016204585.1 Candidatus Kerfeldbacteria bacterium | reverse complement strand
CTTCTCCATGGTCAGGTGGAACCACTTCGTGTATTTCAGGTGCTTCCCGTCTTTCTTGACATCTTCTATAACCTCGGCCAGGGGTACAAATTTCGCCTCCATCATCTCGTCCGGGTTCGCGATGAACGAGCCGTCCCAGCTACCTACAAGGACCCTGCAGTACTCGTTCTCCGAATCAGAGCCGTAATTCTCTGTGTAGACGAAAGCCCCGTAATCTACCAGCGGCCCCGGATAATTGATGCAAAGCTCGTGCTTGATAGAACGCCTGGCTGCGCTATCATAGGTTTCACCGGCAAGCACGTGGCTTATGGCCGAGCCGTCCCACCTGTCGCCGCCCAGCTTCTTGCTGACGCGGTGCTGCATCAGTATTTCTCCTTTGCTGTTCACGAGCAGCACGACGAATGCGCGGTGGCGCTTTCCCGGGCCGGCGTGGCACTCGCTCCGCGGGGCTGTGCCGAGCTCGCGGTCATTGTCATCGACGAGGATCAGCATCTGTTCGGCCATAAAATCACTGCTTTTGGTCAAACTTTTTGGAAAAGTTTGCTTTCTGAAAAGTTTATTCGCAATGTTTTAATGCATTTAATATACCGGCTTCCTTTTCCTTGGCCCGGCTGCCGATGAAAACGAGGTTGGTTTTTTCGTTCCTGATGAACTTCTCTAGGCTCCGGCGGCCCGCGACAAAGTTGAACAGCCATGTGCCGTCCGCGAAATTCACGAAGCCCTTGGCTCGGTAGATGCTTTCAGGCATGGCTGCCGCGAGATTCTCGAACTTCTTCCTGTCCAGAACCGCGCCGGATTCGTAGGCAAAGTATTCCATCTTCTCTTCTTCCAGATGCTCCCTGTGCTCTGGTTTCTGGATCTCCCTGTCGGCGGTTATCCCGAACAGCAGGCGCGTGTTTACGTTCCCTCTCACGGCCCTGAGAATAAGCGCCTTGGGATTCATGCCGGTGACGGTTTCTTTCACAGCTCCAAGCTGTTCGTCGCTGACAAGATCAGACTTGTTGAGAATGATGATGTCCGCCATCTCTATCTGAGCCATGCCTGTGTGGCCTATGTTGGGAAAGCGCACCATTGCGTCGGAATCCACAACAGTTATGATAGAGTCAAGCCTGACCTGCGGTATATTTTCTTCGATATCAAAGGCCAGCGCATCCGGCTCGGCCACTCCCGTGGTCTCCACGACAATCAGGTCCGGGCTTATTTTCCCAATAATCTCGTTGACGGCTGACTCGAACTCGCCGACCAAGGAGCAGCAGACGCACCCGCCGGCAAGCTCCACCATGTTTATGTTCTCGCCTTTGATTATTTTCGAGTCAATAGCAATCTCGCCGAACTCGTTCATCAAGATTGCAATTTTGCTGTCGGCCTGGTCGATGATGCGCTGCAGCAGCGTGGTCTTGCCGGAGCCGAGGTATCCTGTGATGATTGAGATGGGCGTTTTCATAGGAACATCTTCTCCGAAAACGTTATGAACTTGCTTGGAAATAGCTTATAAGATGCCTGAAATAGTCACGTTGTTCCTGGTCCTGCTAGCCGGCATAGCAGCGGGATTTTTCGACTCCGTTATCGGCGCAGGCGGATTGGTTTCGATTCCATCTCTTGTCTTTCTCGGCCTTCCGCCGCAGGTCGCGATAGCGACCGACAGGCTTGGGAGCATTGGACAAACAGCCACCGCTGCGTTCAAATTCTGGAAAGCGAAGAAGATAGTCTGGAAATACGTGCCTGCTTTCACCATAATCAGCTTGGTCGGTTCTGTAATCGGCGCAAGCATTCTGCTGAACGTTAATCCTGCGATGCTACAAAGCATTGTCGGCTATCTTCTGCTTGCTCTTCTACCTTTCATATTCCTGAGGCGGGATATCGGAATCAAAGGAGGCAAGACGAGCAGGCCAAAAATGATGCTCGGCCTGGTGATTTACTTTCTTATCATGATATTTGCGGGATTTTTCGGCCAGGGAACAGGACCGATGGTGTTTTACGCCTTGACTTATTTCCTCGGCTTTACCATGCTCGAGGTCCTCGCAACCGGCATCGTGCCTTGGTTTGTGCTTTCGGTGTCGTCGCTGATAATATTCGCCCTGAACGGAATTGTTGATTACCAGGTCGGGATTGTGCTGCTGATAGGCATGGCGGTCGGCGGCTACGCAGGCGCGCACGTAGCGATAAAGAAGGGCGATGTCTGGATAAAGAGGCTGTTTGCTTTGTTCGTGGTTGTTTCGGCGGTGAAATTACTGTTCTTTTGAGATAGAAGGAATCATACGAATTTCCCGTAAATTTCTTCCGTCGCCGCGGCCATCAGGAAATCCTTCTCGGTAAGGCCCGAGACGGAATGGGTCGTCCACGTCACAACAACACGGCCATAACTTAGGACAATATCAGGATGGTGGTTCTGTTTCTCAGCGGCTTTCCATAAGGCATGGACGAAATCCGCGCCTTTCACTGATGACCTGAAGCGGAAAGTCTTTTTCAGCGCAAGCGCAGGTTTGTCCTTCGCCGTCACTTGCGATGTTTTCCAGCCCTGCAGATGCTTTGCATGCTTGCGCAGCATTTTTTCGGCTTCCTTCATCCTCATCGGCGGAACCCCGCCCTCGCATGGGACGCATTTCTGCTTTGATAGTTCCATATAATGGATAGAGCTGGAAGGGTTTTAAAACGGTCAGAAATCCTTTTCTTTCTCAATCACGCCGTCCTTCAGGAATATGCCGCGGTCGGCCATTTTGCCAAGTTCCTGCTCGTGCGTTATCAGCACAACCGTCTGCCTTGATTCTTCATTGAGCCGCCTGAAGATATTTATGACATTCAGGGCGGTCTTGCTGTCCAGCGACGCCGTGGGCTCGTCAGCCAGCAGCAGGTCCGGATTATTGACCAGCGCCCTTGCTATGCCCACGCGCTGCTGCTCGCCGCCGGAAAGCTGGTGCGGATAGTTGTTCAGCCGACCGCCGATCCCCAGTTTTTCCAGGACCTCTTTAGCCGTGTTTCTGGCATCCTTGTCGTTGCCAAGCATGCCTGGTATCATCGTGTTCTCTATGGCATTCAGTTCCGGCAGCAGCGAATAGAACTGGAACACGAAGCCGATGTTCTGCAGCCTGAAAGAAGTCCTTTCCTCGTCGCTCAGCTTGGCAACGTCCGTGCCGTTTATCAGGGCCGTGCCCTTTGTCTGCCTGTCCAGCACGCCGATGATGTGCAGCAGCGTGCTCTTGCCTGATCCGGACGGGCCCATTATCGAGACGAACTCCCCTTTCTTTATTTTCAGGTCTACGCCGTTGAGCGCGTGTATCCTTATCCCGTCTATGCCGTAGGTCTTGTACAGGTTCTTCAGCGTTATCATTATTCCACAACCCTTATTGTTTCGAGGATTTCCTGCCTCGATGCCATCTTGGCCGGGATATAGCCGGCTGCTACGGATGCCGCGATTATTATGATTATCGAGCTGGCCGCGGTCTCTATGGGAAGCGCCGGCGTCAGCTGGCCTATGGGCAGCGCAATCGGGTTCTCGCTGAAATAGAACAGCGAGCCGTAAACAATGGCGAGGCCGATGAGCGTCCCGATGATGCCGAACAGGAGCGATTCGGCCAGGAACACGAGCATTATGTCGTTCTTCTGCATGCCGATGGCCTTGAGTACGCCGATTATGCGCTTCTTCCGAGAGGTGTTGATGAAAACGACTATGCCGATGGTGGCCATGACTATGATTATGCCGACGATGGTCGTGACGACTATGACAACGCCGAAAGTCTGGTTTATGCCTTCGACAAAGGAGGATGCCTCCTTCCATGTCCGGATGTTCGCGCTCGGGATGCCGAGATCAAGTATGAGGTTCTTGTACCTGTCCGCATGGTTCTTGTCCGCAAGCCTGACGCGTATCTGGGATGCCTGGTCGCTCAGGCCAAGGACGCTTTCCGCCTCCTTCTTGCTCATGTAAACCGTCTGCGATACAACCCCGAAACCCTGGCTGCTTGCAATGCCTTTTACCCTGTATTCTTTTGTCACGCCGTTCGGGAATATTATCTTCACCTTCTCGCCGACGTCAACGCCGCCCAGTCCCTCGACTGATGTTCCGAAGGAAGTTTCCCTGCCGATCAGGTCTTCTATCTTCCTGCCGGCGATGATCTCGCCGAGCACGACCTGGTCGTCATCCCCGTCAGCCAGGTACTCGCCCTTCACGATCTTGGTGTGTATGGTAGTTACCTGCATATCCTCTGACGGCAGGAGTGCTTCTATGCGCGCGCCGACCTGCCGGTTCTTGCCCGATACCGTGCCGGCAAAGTTTATCGTCGATGAAGACCCGGTCACGCCCGGCACAAGCTCTATTTTCTTCCGGACGCTGGATTCGAGCCTTATGTAAGGCTGCTTCGATTCCAGGGTGGGCGTTATGAGTATGTGGG
>JACQKH010000057.1 GCA_016204585.1 Candidatus Kerfeldbacteria bacterium | reverse complement strand
TTGTGGTCGAACTTCGCCGTGTTGATCGCGTCGGCGATCTCGGTGAAGTGCAGCGGCTTGCCGACCTGGCGCAAGATGAGATAGATCTTGTCGCCCATGCGGCGCGGGATGACCGTGGTCCAGTGCGTCAGCCCCCACTCGCCGAGGATGTTCTGCTCGACGGCGGCGCTGACGGTGAGGTAGGAGAGAATGACGCGGTCCAGGTCGGCCTCGCTGGCGGAACCCAGGGTGGCGCCGGCGGGCAGCAGCCGCTCGCGGTGCTCGGCGAAGAAGGGATCCTCCTTGAACCGGCGCATGAGGTGATCCGTCGGCTGCAGCGCGCCGTGGCGGTGGACGATACCGTGCAGCGCCTGCAGCACCTGGTGCACGAAGTCCAGGGACACCACCTTCAGCTTCCAGCCCGGGTGGACCTGTGCCGACGGCTTGACCGAGTCCACCTTCTCGTCGAGCAACTGCGAGATGATGAACAGTAGGGCAGCGCGGTTTTGCTCGTTTTTCTCGGCGTACGCCAACAGGTGATCCAGCAGCGCGACCTCGGCCATGATGCCGCCGGCCTGCTCCAGGACGCGGGTGACCGTATGCTCCACCGCACGCAGCGCCGCGCGCGACTCCTCCAGCGCCTTCACTTTCTTAATCGCCGCCACCTGGATCTGGCGGATACGCTCGCGCGTGATCTGGTGCGACTTGCCGATTTCCTCCAGGGTCTTGGGCGCGGTGCCGTCCAGGCCAAAGCGACGGCTAATGATCTCACGCTCTTTGGTTGACAGACCCTTCAAAAGATTGCCGATGATCTCGGACGGGTTAAAAGAAGCGTCTTCAGCCAGGTGCTGACGCTCAATAATCTTGTCCAGGATAGAACTGCTGTCCGCCATATTTGGCTAATTTTTGGTCAAAATATCCTTGAAAATCACTTATAAAGTGAATATAGCACAAAATTATTGCCACGTCAAGGATACTACTGTTGTCTTACCATAAAACCATGATCAACGTCTAGCTTCGTAGTACAAAAAAAGTCGCTAAGGCGACCTTTACCAATCCAGTCTTCCCGTTTACGCTCGATGTCGTTGGCCGAATCGCTGCGCCACCACCAGCAGCGGTGAGGCCAGAAAAATGGACGAGTAGGTGCCCGCGGCCAGGCCGATGATCAGCGCCAAGGCAAAGCCGCGCGTGGATTCGCCACCCACGAGCAGCACGGCGAGCAGCGAAAGCTGCACGGTCAGCGAGGTGTTGATGGACCGGCGCATGGTTTCGTGCAGGCTGGCCTCTACCACTTCGGCGAAGTCGCCGCGACGGCGCTTGAGGTTTTCGCGGATGCGGTCGAACACGACGATGGTGTCGTTGACCGAGTAGCCTAGGATGGTCAGCAGCGCGGCGATGAAGGGTGCGTTGACCTCCAGCTGGTAGAAGCGTCCCAGCACCGCGAACGCACCCAGCGTGATGGTGACGTCGTGCACGAGCGCGAGGTCGGCCATCAGGCCGTACTGCCACGACGGCACCGGCTTGGACACGCCGCGGAAGCTGTAGGCGATGTAGACGATAATCGCCACGACGGCGATGACCAGCGCCCATACGGTCTTACGCAGCAGCTCGGCGCCGATGGTGGGGCCGATGGACTCGTAGCGTAACTCTTTGGCATCGTCGTAGGCACCCTGCACCGCGGCGGTGATTTTGGCGTGGGTGTCTTCCTCGATATGGCCGAACCGCAGCACCAGTTGGTCGGCTCCCAGCGGCTGACTGACGATGTCGGTCGCTACGCCCACACCCTTGACGAGCTCACCCACCTGCCCGGCGGTGGGCCGCGAGATCGGGAAGCCGTACTCAATCAGCGTGCCGCCGGTGAAGTCCAAGCCGAACCGCAGCCCCCAGCGCGCGGTTACCAGCAGGCTGGCCGCGACCAAGATCCCGGAGAACAGGAACCACCAGTGTCGGTTGGCGACGAGGCGCATGGTTGTTACCGTTAGGGCTTCGGCGGCGGGGCGGATTGAGCGGCGTTCGACGGCACGCCGTACCACCATCTGGCACGCAGCCAGCGGCTGGCGAACTCCAGCAGCACTCGCGAAACCAAAATCGCCGACACCACGCTCACCAGGATGCCCAAGATCAGCGTGATGGCGAAGCCCTTAACGATGCTGGTGGAAAACCACATCAGGATCAGCGAGGTGATGATCGTGGAGACGTTGCCGTCGCGAATGGACGGCCAGGCGCGGGCGAACGCGGTGGCGATGGCTTCGCGCAGGCCGCGGCCCGCCGCCAGCTCCTCGCGCAGCCGTTCCGCCACCAGGATGTTAGCGTCCACCGCCATGCCCAAGGAGAGGATGAACCCGGCGATGCCCGCCAGCGTCAGCGTGACTGGGATGAGCTTGAACACGGCCAGCAGCACCAGCCCGTAGAACACCAGCGACAGGTTCGCCACCAGTCCGGGCAGCCGGTACGCCAGCAGCATGAACACGGCGATCAAGATCAGGCTCAAGATTGAGGCGCGCAGGCTGCGTTCCACCGCGGTGCTGCCCAGGGTCGCCCCAATGGTCTGCTGCGACAGCAGCGTGATGGGCACGGGCAGGGCACCGGCGTTGAGCCGCCCAGCCAGCTGGCGCGCCTCGGGCAAGGTGAAGTCGCCGGTGATGATTGCGCTGCCCGTGGTGATGGCCCCGTTGACCACGGGCGTGCTGATCGGCGTGCCGTCGAGGAAGATGGCCACCGGCTTGCCCACGTTGCGTGTGGTGATGTCGCCGAAGAGTTTGGCGCCGTCGCCGTTGAACTCCAAGGCCACCTCGGGTTCGCCGAACTGCGGGTCGAAGCTGACGCGGGCGGACTTCAGCTGCTTGCCGGTCAGTCCGGTGTACTGCCACTGCTCGGGCGGATGAACGTCGCGCTCGGTGAGCACGGCGACCAACAGGTGGGCGCAGTTAACCTCGGCCGCTGCCCCGCTGCCGCGGACTGCCCTACGTTTGACGACGTGTTGGCCGCGTTCCGAAGTCACCAGGCTACTGCCCACCTCACCGTCGCGCAAGGTGTCAAAGCAGGGTTTGACCAACGCCAGCGGCATAGTCTCGCGTGTCCGCCAGCCCAGCTCGCCGCCCGCGGCCGCGGTATCCTGATCCATGGAATTGGCCTTGGCAAGTTCGGCGAAATCCGAACCTGGTTTACGCGCTTGCGACAGCAGGTCTTCGGCGCGCACCCTGGCCGACTGGTTATATGCCTCAAGCTGCTCGCGCTCTTCCGGCGTGAGCGTTGGCGTGGTCGTCGGGTTGGGGTTGGCCTCCTTAAACTCCAGCAGCGGGGTCTCGCCGATGAGCTTGATGGCCGCTTGCGTGTCGTACACGCCGGCCAGCTCCACGATGAGGCGCCAGTCGTTGTCCGACCGGGTGGCCTGCACCAGCGGTTCGGCGACGCCCAGGGCGTTCACCCGCCGTTCGATGACGTCACGCACGCCGTCCATCGCCCCCCCTTCCTCGCCGGCCGGGATGCTGGAGACGTCGGCGCGGTAGATGAGGTGCGTGCCGCCCTGCAGGTCGAGCCCGAGGCGGAACGGCACTTGGGGCACGCCGGGCAGGCCCAGGCCGGTGGTGCGCAGCAGCCAGCCAGCCCCCCTTTGGGCGGTCTGTGGAAAATCAACCACGGCGGAAAGAACAGCGACCAGTACGATACTGGCCGCCGCGATCCGCCGCCCGGTCGCCGCCGTCATAGTTGGTCGTCAGGCTTCAGAAGTAACGAGGGTAAGCGTAGCAGAAGGTGGCGACAATGGCAAGGATGTTGAGCGAGTCGTAACGGTATTGGCGACCTGGTGACCCTACCTGCGGCTACTCCCCTCCTACCAGATACTGCCCACACGTGAGCGTGTCGTTGGTGGGGTCTAATCCGGAGGTAATGGGTCCGGGAGCAGGCGGCTGCGTACCGTCGGAGAAGAGCCAAACGAGCGTGACCACAGCATCGGAGAGGTCAATCACCCCATCATCGTTGGTATCAGCAGCGTCTTCGCAAAAAAGTTGCTTTGGATTGCCGAGGAAGAGGAACCCTAACGTTGCGATGGCATCGGAAATATCCACGGTACCATCAGCGTTGGCGTCAGCGCGGCGGAATTGAACTTCGCAGGCGTCGCCGACGCCGTTTTGGTCAGCATCTTCTTGGCCAAGATTTGCAGTTGCTGGGCAGTTATCCTGTGCGTCGATCACGCCATCGCGGTCAGTGTCAGCAAGGATAGAAACTTGCGCCAGGCAGGTTGCGGTGTTGCCGGAGTCATCAGTCGCTGACCAGAGGACTTCATTTTTCCCAACCGGAAATGTCGGAGGAGGACTGGCTGAAACATTAGGCGTCTGGTCGCAAACATCGCTTGAAGTTGGCTTACCCAGTAAAACTTCTTGTCCTTCAATAAATTCTCTCTCTTCTGGGCAGCGAAGCAAGGGTTGGGCGGTATCTCTGATAGTCACAAGAGTGGTGCATGAACTTGTATTGCTATCGCTGTCTTGAGCAGAAAAGGTAATTTTGGTTTCACCAAGTTTGAAGATGTCTGGCCGGTCATCTAAGACCAGAGGTGTCATTTGGCTGTCATCAGATGCTTGAACCGGCGGGATTGCTACTGGTTGGCCAAAAGGTGAGGCGCATTCTACGGTCATATCAGGGGGACAGATGAGCGTTGGTGGAGTTTTATCCTCGCAGGCATCGCCACGAAAATCGCCATCAGTATCAAGCTGGTCAAGGTTAGCGACTTGAGGGCAATTATCACAAACATCGCCCAAGCCATCGCGGTCGGTGTCTGTCTGGTTAGCGTTGGAAACTGCGTGGCAATTATCAAGACTGTCTTGGAAACCATCAGCATCAAAATCTGATTGTAATGGGCTGGACTCGCCACTATCCACGGCGCCGTTGCCGTTGGTGTCTTCCCCGCCGTCTGGCACTCCATCCTCGTCGCTGTCAGCGTTGGTAGCCGAGGTCACCGTGGTGGGGTCTGAATCTGGAATGAATTTTGTCAAATCAGTATCTGGGGTCTGGGGTTGGGTTAAACCAAGTTCAGTGCCATCTTGTATCCCGTCATAATCAGTATCTGGATTCATTGGGTTGGTCTCACCCTGATCCCAGCGGCCATTGGCGTTAAGATCTTCTGTACCACAACTGCCGTCAATCAATCCATCATCATCACAGTCAGCATCAAAAGGGCAGGCGTCCAGACTGTCGGGCAAGCAGTCGCCATCTGTATCCACGCATGCAAGCGGGCATGACCCTCCACAATCAATACCCTTTTCATCTTCGTCATAGATGCCGTTGAGGCAGTGCGGGATGGTGTAGACGGTATTGATATTGGAATATACTAAAGTGCCAGGTGAATCGGAATGAAAGGTAAATGGAATTTTACAAAAGTCACCAACTGTCTGACAGTCGGTACAAGTACATTCAGGAATAACTGAATTCAGTTTTTCAGAAAAATCCAAAGTACGAGAGACACCAGTATACCTCACATCAATATCTGAAACACGTAAAATGCCAGCGGTGTCAGAGTGGAAAATCAATGGCACCAAACAATAATTATTTTTATCAGGATTACATGTCTCAAGATGTGCATTTATGGCAGAAGAGAGACTATCAATTGTTGTATTCTGTTGGTTGAACTCTCCATTAAACTCCCACTCTTTGGTTCCACCAGAAGTGCCTATTTCAAGAAAAAGGTCCGATGGAAAGCTTCCCATATTCCAAACCAGCTCAGACTCATAATAACTACAATTAACTTGGCCATGACACCCATGATCAATTCTCAGTTGAAGAGGCTGTTGTACAGAAATAAAGTCTGAAGTTCCTGAATTTATCAATACGGTGTTAATCTTTCCATTGACATCGGCATCCGTATAGTATACTTGATCCCATGCTGCTTTCACATAATTATAGGCCATCACTCTTTGAGCGGGTGTAAACCCAGCGGTTCCTCCACTTACCTTTACTTTCAAATTTAGACCAAACATTTTATCCGAGTTCCAGTCGGCATTATACGCATAGTTCTCTCTCACTCTAATTTCTCCACAATTATTAGAACAAAAATAATTCGCAAAGGTATTCCAATCCCCATCATTACCTAATTGTAGATTAGAAAGAATCGGACCTCCGCCTTGAAAGATTTCTGAACTATTGGACGTGACAATTACTGGATTTGCATCGTATCGCGCACCGCTGATCATTATGGTTGTATTGAGTATATTGGCATTTTTCGGAATCCTCACATATACAGTTTGATCCTGGTTATCGGCGAGAATCAAATCCGTTGTTGTCGCTCCGTCACTCAGTTGATCTACATGAACAGTATTATCGCGCAATTCGCCATTCACCGACCATTCCCGTGTTCCGTCGAGTGTACCAATTTCTAGATAAGGATTGGTGGGATAAGTACTATTAGACCAGATGACTTTTCCCTCATTATAACCCCACCCATGACAAAAACTAATACACCGAAACGCCTGTCTCACTTCGTTTTTGATAGTCAAAGTACCTGATGAAAAGGCCTGCGGCGGCAAGTCAATTGCTTTTATGGTATCACCATCATCCCGTCCGGTCATCTGCTCGCACCCCAAAGGAACCCACTCGATTCCATCTTGATACCACAGGGTACCGCCGCATTCACCTTCACACATCCCTGATGAAAAAACAAATTGAGCACCGACGGTTTTCGGGGGGACGGCAAAACTTTCGGTAATATAGCCTGTGCCCACCCGGCAGCTTCTTCCGCCGTCTGGATTAGGGTCAGCGGCACCCGTGCCAGTTGACCAATTTTCATCAACCGCGTAAGCACACGAGGGATCAAAATTGCCTTCGCAGCTATAGCTTGTTTCTTGATCCTGCTCAAAGAGAAAACCCTTAAGAGTTAAGGAGGCGCGAAGGGATTCAGTATTTTGAGGAATTTCTAAATATCGTCTGACATTTTCCCCTTGGTTTAAGGCTAATCTCTCAGTTTCCAAACTATTATCAAACGTGTTAATCAAAATCCCTGGCACATCCACGCGGCCATCGCAATCATTATCCAGTCCATCTATCTTACTTTCCACAAATTCATAGCTTGAGCCGTACTCATATGGTCCACAGGTAAACCAGCCATTCGCCCCGCCGCAGGATTTGAACGACCTACTACAAACACCTTGCTGAAGTTCGCAAAGAGGTGCCACCACATTATCGTCAATTGCTCCAGAGCAGTCGTTGTCAATGCCGTCGCAGACTTCAAGGATGCCAGGGTTGATGTTGGGATCATTATCTTTGCAGTCCCGGCCGCATTCTATGGTAAAGCCGTCAGCATCAGCATCGGTTTTTGACTCGGTATATTCACAGCGCGAGTTGCAAGTGTTTGGATTTACACAGCGGTAATCCCGCCTGCCACCTTCATAGCAACCATCAGCAAGACAGTTGGCGTCAGAAGAACAGGCAATAAGCAAAGCATTGTCAACGCTGCCATCACAATTATTGTCTTTTTGATCACAGACCTCGCTCCCCGTGCCATCAGCAGGACAGTTTTCGCTCAACTCGCATACGCCATCGCCGCAACGGTTCTGGCAATAGTAGCTGGTTGGGTCGGAAAGATTTGACTTTTTGCAGTATTGTCCCTGGGCGCAGTCAGCATCACGCCCGCACCGCAAAATCATCAAGGGTTCAATATGGTCTCCGCTGTCGCAATAGATGCCGCTGTTATTTAGATCCCAGCACCATTCAAGCCGGAAATTGTTCCAAGTCAAAATTACTCCGCTGCCTGTGAGATCTAGTCCCTCACAGCTCATGGTAGGAAAATATATTTCATTGGCGATTGAAGAATATTCATTGTCAATATAGGAATACTCCCACCCGCCGGGATTGTCGCCGCAATATGTGGTGGACTGGCGAAAATCGCAATCAGAGGCTGTACAGCCTAAAGCTCTATCTGCCCCATCGTAAAAATTTGTGACTTTTTTATTCGGCTCAGCGCGGCAGGCCCTCCAGAATCTGACAAACCGACTGCCTCCGGACGGCAAAAGCATATATCGTTCCGGGTAGCTGTCGTTATCTATATCATAAATTATCCAAGGATTACTTTTGTAAACGCTATACGCTCCGCGGTTAATATAACCATTATCAAGCGGGGTTGAGCCGTCACCGTCATAGCACATTGAGGGTCTAGGGTTGCAGTTGCCATCAAGATCATCAATCACGCCATCACAATCATTGTCTTTGCTGTCTCTATCGCAGCCTTCAGGGACCGGCTGTATCTCGCCCACACACTCGCCCCAACTCCCCTTGGCGCATGCTTGCGCGCCAGATCGGCTCTCACCCGTATCAATGCCGCAAGATCGTGACTGGCCATTGCGGCACGCACCGCATCCTTCATCAACAATTGTATCGCAGTTATTATCAACCCCATCGCAAAGCTCCGGTGCGCCGGGTTTGATGTCGGCTCGTTCATCATTACAATCTCCGGAAATGACATTCACCGTATCATTATCGCGATCAACGGTATCCCAAAAAAGGCGGTAGAGTCCTGCCACCGCTTTCATGGCGTGAGGAATGTTTGCCTCGGCAATTTTAGTAACCTGGGCTGGAATAGCGCCGCTGTCTTTGACTAACGTCACGCTATCCCCTTCCCACAGATACGTGTTTGTGAAATCGCCTGGGAAATAGAAGCAATCTTTATTTTCCAGGCAATTGCCTGTTGTATGCGCATAATAATTGTTATAGTAACCCCTGATATTATCAGTTGAAGCATCCCAGTCGTCACTGGCATAGTATTGTGTTTTTTGCGCCGTGTACCAAAAAAGGCGAAAGAAATAATCATTGGTTGAGGGTTCTATAGAGGGCCAATTGAAATTTGGCAGTATGAATTCATACTTGTATTGCTGACCAAAATAATCTTTGCCTTTAAAATGCTGGACATTAAATCCATCAGCGCCGCCCCAAGGATCTTTTGCCCCTGAAAATTCTTCATAGGTATCACTATCGCCAAGGAGAGTTACATGATCATCAAGATGGGTATGAGCAGGAACCGCTAAATCCTCAAGCAGGTGCGCCACGCGGCCAAGATAATAATATGAGCGATTACGTTCGGTGTGATATTTTGCAATGACTTCTTCCACCCACCACTTTCGCGCGCGATCATAATTACTGGTTATGATTCCACAGTTTCCTATTCCTAATGTACGAGCGAGGTTATAGCAACCTTCAAGAACATCAGGGTCATCAAGCCCATGTCGATAGGTTCCATCCATGGGATCATCTGGTTGCCAGAAGTGATGACAGACACAACTGAGTGGTTTATCCTCTTCACCGCTCCCCGTGATGATGTCTTCACCGGTGTCAGGATTGTAACCGTCACTGTCTAAATCTGTTGGTAAAGCCTGAAGATGACTTTGAAATTCCTGCGGAATATTATCACCCCAAATCGTCTGAGCCGCTTCTTGAGTAATATACTGGTGGACAGTTTTGCCATCTTTAATGGGATACGCTTCCGCTACTGAAAAACGGTA
>JACQKH010000056.1 GCA_016204585.1 Candidatus Kerfeldbacteria bacterium | reverse complement strand
GACCTGTACAGCATCAAACCGGTTGACTCGGTCACGCTCAGAAAAGCGGCGCGGCAAACCGGCCGCCTCCTGGTGGTTGAAGACCACCGCCCGGCTGGCGGCATTGGCGAAGCAGTCCGCGCTGCACTCGGATCGCTGGCTGGTACGGTTATCTCTCTGGCGGTCAACAAAACCCCCCGAAGCGGTAAACCCGCGGAGCTCATCCGTCACCAAGGCATTGACAGCTCGGCGATCGTGCAAACGGTGAATAAATTCCTATGAAGCGACCGGGAACCAAGATTTTCCTCGACAGCGGTGATCCAGAGGAAACGAAAACCGTCCTCAAAGCCCTCGGCTGGCTCGATGGCCAGACAACGAACCCGACGCTGATTGCGAAATCCCCAGAAGCAGCTGCAAGGAAAGAGCAAGGCCAGCCCTTTACCAACGAGGAGCTTCTCGAGTTTTACCAGCATGTTGTCCAAAAAATTTCCCACCTCATTCCTCAGGGCTCCGTCTCAATCGAAACGTACGCCGACCGCACCACGACCGCAGCTGATATGCTCAACCAAGCACGACAATTCAATGCCTGGATCCCCAATGCCCACATCAAGTTCCCCACCACCGCCGAGGGACTGAAAGCAGCCCAACAGGCACTGGCCGAGGGAATTCGCGTGAACATGACCCTGGTCTTTTCTCAAGCTCAAGCAGCTGCCGTCTACGCGGCCACTGCCGGCGCGAAGCGCGGCGATGTTTTTCTTTCGCCGTTCATTGGCCGGCTCGATGACATTGGACAGAACGGAATCGAGCTCATCCGAAATATCCAACGAATGTATTTTGGAGGCGACGGTCACGTCATGGTGCTCGCCGCCAGCATCCGTTCGATCGCACCCCTACAAAGTCTTCTCGGTCTCAAGGTTGATATCACCACCGCGCCGGCGAAAGTACTTCTGGCGTGGGCAGGAGGAAAAGACGCTTCCGCGGCGCTTACCCAATTAAAGTCTATCCCCGATGAAGCGCTCAGCCTAAATGCGGATTGGCAGAGCTTCGACCTCCACCACGAACTCACCGATAAAGGAATTGCGAAATTCTCCGAAGACTGGAATAGCCTTCTCCAGGCAGCAGTGAAATGAACGCACTGCTGTTCGATATCGGCGGCATAACACAAGTAACACTAGTGCTTAAAACGACGACCGCGTCGAGGTGGATGCCAGCAAAGGAATCGCGAAGAAACTATGACCAAACAAATGTAATATGAGAAGTTGTTATGTAAAGGCGAGTCATGTGTGATAACATTGATGCGACGTCTAAAACAATACTATGGCACGGGAACTATCACGGGGAGATAACAGAGAACTAGCGCCTGAATTTGCGTCGCTGCTAGAGACGGAATCGTTCGATCCCGACATGACGTTCGCGCTTGAGAACGAGCGCGACGAGCACGGACGCCCAATCTATGGAAGAGCGTTCTGGGTTTCGCTGCGGGAACAGCAGGGAGAGGAATCCGCAGACGCAAGTGAGGGCAAGCTCTTTGTGCCGAAGGGCAACGGAAACGGGTCGCTGGTGATCTTCGAAATGGGCATGCCGGGAAATTCCGCCTCATGGATGGAGAGGCGGCACGTTCCCGCGCTGCTCAAAGAAGGATACACGTCGCTCGTGCTCCGGCATCGGGGCACGAAGACCGACAGCGAAAACGCGGCGGAATTGCTCAACGCTCCGGAGCGCATCGAGCGTGGCGTGGCGACCAACAGGCTCGTCATCGGCGGCGAGCGCGAGAGAGACCTTCGCGACATCGCTAACGAGTCGGCGGTCGCGATGCGCGCGCTCGCACAGTCATTTGAGAAGATCAAGCTCGTCGGCCATTCGGCCGGCGCCCTGAACCATGCGTATGCGCTCTCACACGTCTCGCCCGAAGTGCGCAGCAAAGTTACGCACTTCATAAGTCTATCCGGGTTTATCGGAGGAATGGAAGGACGGACCGAGGCCTTCGGCGACCTGGAGGGATACTACGAGTACTGCCGTCGTTTTATAGACATGGGTGATCCGAAACTGAATGCCGAGTTACTCGAACGCGACATTGCTGCGACCCTGTACCACGAGGGGCTGCCAGATCACACGCAAGTGGTGACCGTCAACGCTCCACAGGATGAATTTTTTACGCTGGACACGGCCAGGCGTCTACAGGAATTCCTTGGTCGCGGCGTCAGAATTACGGACGAGACGCAATCCGAACCGGATTATCACGACCTAAAAAATTTCCGTCCGGAAACGCTCGTGCGCATGCTCACTATGTATGCACCATCACGAAAACACTCTGCGGCAGTATCGCGCCGCGAGCCGAAAGGTTAAGCATACGGCAAAAAAACAGTGGAACAACTCGGTTGCCTCACAATGGGACCTCTTCCTCCCGCCCGCGCGGCCGTCTATCTCAGAATTAGCGGTAATTGAGCGTTTCCTGCTCTCCGGCAGTCGCCGGAAACGCAATTTCAAGGTTGCCATTCTGGGTTCTACACCAGAATACCGCGACCTCTGTCTTACCTATGGTATCGATTTTCGCTGCATTGATTATAGTACGACAAATTTCTCCATTCTCCAACAATTCATGGTTCACCGTGATGACCACAAGCACAATCTCGTGGTGGCCGACTGGCGGACCATGCGCCTCCGCGAACGGTTCGATTTCATCATGGGCGATCTCGCCACGACCGTCGTGCCCGTTACTGATCACGAAGCTGTCTTTCGCAGCGTCCGACGGCTCTGTAAACCTTCCGCTCGAATCCTCTTAAAGGTGCCGCTACGACAAAACAACGTTCACAGAACGCATGGGGAAATTTTCCGGTTATTCCGTCGAGAGCGCAAACATCTTCAACCGTTCGCTGCGGTCTGGCACGAGGTGTTGCTGGCAGATTATGACTTTCGGGCTGATACCATGAACTGCCTGACAAGCCTCGCGCGCCTACGCACCTCCTACCAGAAAGGTATCATTACAAAGTACGAATTCGACTCATTCCGGGCACGCTGGCAGGCGCTCGGTGATTTTAACATGAACATGCCCCTTCGACGCGAGTACCTGAAAAAACTGTCACCATACTTTAAAGTGCTTGAAATATCCTCGGGGACTGATTGGTATCGATCATATGCTCCGGTACTTATCCTGGCGCCACGCTGAAAACCGGCGACCGGGTCGAGGTTGACGCCAACAAAGGAATCGTGAAAAAACTATGAACGACCTCCTCTTCGACATCGGCGGAACGAATATGCGGCTGGCAGTCACGCGCGACGGCCGACGTTTTGGAACGCCGATCATTACGAAGAGTCCAAAAGAATACCGAGCAGCGATCGCGACGATTACACTCCTTGCTCGACAGCTGACCGGCTCCGCTCGAATTACGGCGGCAGCCGGAGGTGTTCCCGGCGCACTCAGTCCGAATAAAGACCGACTGCTCAGCAGCACGCATTTGCCCCGCTGGGCAGGAAAACCGTTGGTTCGCGATCTAGCAACCCACCTGAAAACGACAGTCCGATTGGAAAACGACGCCGACTTAGCTGGTCTTGGCGAGGCTCACTATGGGGCCGGTCGTGGTTACTCAATCCTGGCCTACCTAACCATCAGCACCGGCGTCGGCGGTACTCGGATTGTCGGTGGGCGGATAGACCGGGCCGCGATCGGACTCGAACCCGGACATCAAATCATCAAATTCGACGGTCCGACCTACCCACCGTACCATAACCCGTACCTGCGTGGGACGCTCGAGGCTTTAATTTCCGGAACCGCCATCCAACATCGCTACCACCGACCACCGAGACAGATTCGAAGCGTAACCGTTTGGAAGGAAGCGGCGAAAAGGTTGGCGGTTGGTTTAGTAAATGTCGCGTATTTTTGGTCACCCGAAGCAGTTGTTCTGGGCGGGTCGATGATGAAAAAGCCCGGCATCGACGTCAACGAGGTGCGCACGCAGCTGCGACACCTTCTCAGCAGTTACCGAATGCCCAAACTCGCCCGAGCCCAACTCGGCGACATCGGCGGTCTGTACGGCGCACTCGAACTATTAAAACAAGGCCGGCGACGCGCAGCCTGAAGTCCGCGCTACAAATTTTTCATTTTAATGCATCGCTAACCCCCTAACTTCCTAATACCTAACACCTATCTTCCATCTCATGCTCTACCTCGGAACCGACCACGGCGGATACAAACTCAAAGAACAGCTCAAGCACATGCTGGCTAAAGCAAAAATTCCATTCATCGACATAGGCGCCCGCCGCCTCGATCCGTCTGACGACTACCCACCAATCGCTGCGCGAGTTGCCCGAGCCGTCACTCGTGACCAAGGAAACCGCGGCATTCTCCTGTGTCGTTCTGGCGTTGGCGTGGCGGTAGTCGCAAATAAAGTGATGGGCGTCCGGGCTACGGTCGCTCCGGATCCTTGGCTTGCCAGACGTGCGCGACGAGACGACAACATCAACGTCCTGGCGCTGCCAGCCGACCGCTTGACCGCTGCCGCCTCCTGGAAAATCATTCGCACCTTCTTGGCCACGAGGTTTCGAAATACGACGCGCGACCGCCGACGGATCCGACAGATCAAGGCCATTGAGCATGCCACACGTTAGGATCGTTCCCGCTGTCTTGGGGCGAACCCGTCACGAAGCGCAACGGTCCATCAACCGTTTGCGCATACTCCATGCCCCAATCCACCTCGACCTGACGGATGGCAGATTTGTATCCACCCGCTCATTTGGACCGCCGTCGTTGGCGCGCCTGAAATTCCCGCCAAACTCCTCGGCCCACCTGATGGTTGCCAATCCGGCATCATGGATTCAAGCCTGCGCCAAGGTCGGTATTCGAACCCTAATCCTCCACCTAGAATCCAAGATCACTCAAAAGTTTCTCCAAAAACTTAGAGGGCAATTTCAAATCACCCTGGCCATGAAACCAGGCACCTCCCCCGCTGCTCTCTCCCCATACCGCCGCTACGCTTCAGCCATTCAGGTCATGACCGTCCGTCCGGGAAAGCAGGGCAGACCGTTTCTCACAAACCAGCTCAAGGTAGTCCGCTCGCTGCGGCGTCGATTTCCGCGTTTGAAAATCAGCGTTGACGGCGCCATGAACGAACGCACCATTCCAGCGGCCATCACGGCTGGCGCCACTGAAATCGTGGTGGGGTCGGCATTCAAACGCTCGCCGTACCCCGGTCGAACGTACCGTCAGTTGCGGTCGTTCGTTGGCCGCGTCGCAAAGCAGTATGCTGTCCCTCACAACGCCGGTCGCTGACCTGCCCGGGGTCGGGCCGACCACAGCCAGCAAGCTCAGGCGCCTCGGCATCCTCCGGGCGGTTGATGTGCTGTCGCACTTTCCCATTCGACACGAAGACCTCCGACGCGTGACGCCGATCGCGCAGCTACGGGTTGGTCAAACCGCGGTCGTGCGCGGACGGTTGCAGCTAATCCAATCTCGTCGCGGCTGGCGCCGGCGACGCCTGACCATTACTGAAGCGCTGCTGACTGACCACAGCGGCACCGTTAAAATTATCTGGTTTAACCAGCCTTACCTGGCGACTAGTTTTCGCCAGGGCGACGAACTGTTTGCCGTGGGTAAATTAGCGGTCACGCCCTACGGCCAGCAGTTGCAATCCCCGCTGATCGAACGCGTCGGTGATCGGCAGCTCCTGGCCGGTCGAATCTTGCCGGTCTACCGGGCCGCCGCCGGTTTGACGCAGCGGCAAATCCGGTTACTGATGCATCGGGTGCTTCCCCTGGCTGAGTCACTCTCCGATTGGCTGCCCGAAAAAATCCGGACGTCTGAACGATTGGTTCGGCTACCAACTGCTATTCACGACATTCACTTTCCGCCCTCACCACAGGTCCTTGCCCGGTCGTTGGAGCGGCTGAAGTTTGGCGAACTGTTGCTCTTCAGTTTGGCAATCCTCCGCGCCGACCAGTTGCGAACGAGCAGTCAAGCCGCACCCGTGCCATTCAACAAGGAAAAGACTGCTGCTTTCGTCCGGTCGTTACCGTTCACTCTAACCAACGACCAACGTCGGGCAGCCTGGGAAATCCTTAAAGACCTGACCAGGAAACAGCCGATGAATCGGCTGCTCGAAGGCGACGTCGGCTCGGGCAAAACAGCGGTGGCGGCCGTGGCCGCCCACGGTGTCGCCTCAGCCAGCACACAAACCGCCCTGCTGGCGCCGACTGACATCCTCGCTCGACAGCACTACGAAACGTTGAAACGTTTCTTTAGTTCATCCCTGCGGATTGGCCTCTTGACCCGAACGCAACGCGAGGCCGGCAACCAGCCAGCAAACTCTAAACGCTCCTTCTTGAAACTGCTAGCCGACGGCCGCATCGACGTGGTGGTCGGAACACACGCCCTGCTGACCGAAACCGTCAACTTTCATCGTCTGGCCTTGGTGGTGGTAGACGAGCAGCAGCGCTTTGGCGTGGAGCAGCGACACGCGCTCCAGCTGAAAGGCGCAAACGGCCTGGTTCCCCACCTCCTCTCAATGACCGCCACGCCCATTCCCCGAACCTTAGCTTTGTCACTCTACGGCGACCTGACCCTCTCATTCCTGCGCCAGCTGCCGCCGGGGCGGCAACCAATCGCCACCGCGGCTGTGGCTCCCCCGGCTGCCGACCGCGTCTGGCAGCACGTCCGGGACCGCGCCGCGGCCGACGAGCAAACCTACGTCGTCTGTCCGTTGATTGAGGAGTCAGATGAATTGGGCGTCGCCGCCGCGACCACCGAATACGAACGGTTGCGGACCGGCCCGCTCGTCAACCTGACCATCGGCATGCTCCACGGCAAACTGCCAGCCAAAGAAAAAACTGCTGTCTTACAGCAGTTCGCCGCTGGTTCGCTCGACGTCCTGGTCGCGACGCCGGTGGTCGAGGTCGGCGTCGACGTGCCCAACGCGACGACCATGGTCATTCTCGGTGCCGAGCGGTTTGGCCTGGCCCAGCTCCACCAGCTGCGCGGTCGCGTCGGCCGCAGCGCCAAGCCGTCGTCCTGCTTTTTGCTCACCGAAAGCGACGATTCCGAGGTCCGCGACCGGCTGGCGATTGTCGAACGGACCACCGACGGCTTTGCGCTGGCCGAGGAAGACCTCCGCCGGCGCGGTCCCGGCGACCTCTACGGCATTCGCCAGTCCGGGCTGCCGGCCTTCCGACTGGCGACGCTGACCGATCTGCCCTTGATGAAACGGGCTCACGCCGCAGCGAAAAGTTTGCTGGAACAAGACCCGGATCTCTCCAAAAACACAGTTCTCCAGCGGAAGGTTGATTCGCTGTACCGGACGCTCCACCGCGAATAGAGTAGTTGACAAATTTTCTTCGAGTAGTATAGTCTTAACTATCAGCTCGTACAAGACGTGGTCGGAGCGGAGCGGGGGAGGAGTCGTTCCCTACGGCGAGGGGCCTTAACGGGCTCTTACGGGATCGACGACGATCCAAACTGCCTGTGCCTTCCCCTCCCTCCGGCCCTTGATCGTTTCAACCTTCATTCACCGCTGCTTCGACTCGCAGCACTGCCTTCAACGTCTTGCCAAGAAAGGACCTGCGAATGAATCAACCCCGGCCGCGGAAAAGCGGTTCTCCGCCATCGAAACGGTAGTTAGATTCCCCCGCTCCTCGTCCCTTCGCCGGGGACGCAATAAGGATGTCATCATCATGACGAAGATGACAGTAACTACAGGCAGTGGCAGGAATGGCGTCGTAGTGGTTTCGCCGGAACTTCTGGAAATCGCTCGGAGACCCGTAGTCCAGTGGTCTTCCGAGGATCTCGGCGATCCGCAAAGGAGAGCGAAGTGCGCCAATCCGCAATGCGGCGCCTTCATTCTCACGGCGCGAGCCACGAGCGGGTGCCAACACCCGCACCTCTGCACCATCTGCGCTGAAGCAGTCCAGCGCTACCTGCACCTGATCGGGTACACGCCGCCGAGACGTCTCGGCGGAAAGTTCCACGGCGATGGTGAAGTCGTCGGCGGATCGCGCTCGATATCGGCGCTCGGTGGCGCACTGCCTCTCGGTGCGATGAAGTAGGGTTCCCCCGGGTACTTGCGCGCGCATGGTTCGAATCCATGCCTGTGCAGGTACCCGTTTTCATTTACCCGCCTCCGCAGAAATCCGCGGGCCTCAGCCCGCGGATGAATGCGGCGGGTATCCCGACGAAGGAGGGATCTCGTATGGTTGCTTCGGCGGGTTTCGCCAAGGTCTCAAAGGAGGCGACAGAGCTTCACCTACCAAGCACCTCTTTCACCGCTTCGGCCATAGTCCTAACTTGAAGCAGGTCAATTTTTGCTTTAATCGGCTTGGCGGTTGCTACGACCGCATGCTGAAATCCCAACTTCTCCGCTTCCTTCAAACGCTGCTCCAGCTGCGACACGGAACGCACTTCTCCGGCCAGGCCAACCTCACCGATCGCGACGAGGTCTTTCGGCACTGCTTTGTTCAAAGCAGCTGAAGCCACGGCTAAACACACGGCCAGATCAACGGCCGGCTCGCTGACCCGAAAACCGCCGACCACGTTGACGAAAACGTCCTGCGCTGCCAGTTTCAATCCCACGCGCTTGCTCAAGACCGCCAGTAACAGTTGTAAACGATTGAACTCAATGCCTGATCCGGTTCTCCGCGGCATGCCAAAGACGGTCGGATTGACCAGGGCTTGAATTTCCACGAGGAACGGCCGCGTCCCTTCCATCACCGCGGTCACGCACGAACCCGGACCGGCTTGCCGTTCCGCTAGAAACACTTGCGAAGGATTTTTCACCTCGACCAGTCCGGAATCACGCATGTCGAAGACGCCGACTTCGTTCGTTGAGCCGAATCGGTTTTTAACGCTGCGCAGAATGCGAAAAGCATGATACTGATCGCCTTCCAAATACAACACCGTGTCCACCAAATGCTCCAGCGTTTTCGGCCCGGCCACCAGGCCTTCCTTGGTTACGTGACCGATGAGTATAATCGCGGATTGGCCGCGTTTTGCCGCTTCTAAAAATTTCACGGTTGAGGCGCGGACCTGATTTATGCTGCCGGCCTCGCTCGGGATATTCGGCCAGTACATCGTCTGGATCGAGTCCACCACCACCAACTGCGGCCGGTCGCGGTCAATCGTGGCAACAATCGTCTCGACATTGGTTTCGCCTAAAAAACGAATTTTCCCGCCGTGCGGAGTCAATCGCTGCAGCCGCATCTTCACTTGTTCCGCCGACTCCTCGCCGGACACGTACAAGACCTCTCCTTGAGCGGCCAGCGCCACCGCCAGCTGCAGAACCAGGGTGGATTTCCCGATTCCCGGATCGCCGCCGAGCAGAATCAACGAACCAGGCACGATCCCGCCGCCGAGCACGCGATCAAGCTCATTGAGACCGGTAGTCACTCGCTCAGCCCGCTCAACCGTAACGTCGGCAAAGGCTACAGCTTTCCCGGGACGACCAGTAACTTTTCGCCGGTCTTCCGTTGGCGGCCTTCCCTCGCTCAACGTTCCCCACTGCCCGCATTCCTGACAGCGGCCCTGCCACTTAGCAAACTGGCTATCGCAGTTGCTGCAGATAAACACCCGCTGGTCTTTAGCCATGCTTAGAGTCCCTGGAACTGCGGGTTGGTTTTGAACCACTGATAGGCTTTATCGGTGAAATCCACATAGCAGCGGGTTTCGCCGTACCCCTCGACCAGCGCGCACTGCCAGAGCGTCTGTCCTTCGCAGCTTCGCGAGCACCAATTCGCTTTATCGCCACCGTTATAAGCGGCATGAATGAATGTTTCGTTTCCGGCCCGGCAGGGCGTTCCGGATGGACAATATTTGGCTGCTGTTTCGGGCTGCTGGCACAGTCTAGTTTTGAAATCGTTGTAGAGCTTGACGCCGACCGGAATGCCGACGTCCGGGTTCATCAGGTCCTGACAGGAATACTGGTTATTCGTTGATTCCGGCCGCACCTGCATCAACCCGCAGGCGTGTTTGGTCTGGCCGTTTCGAGTAAAGGTTGATTGGGCATTGGCAAATCCCGATGATTCCACCGCCACCGTTGCCAGCAGTTGATAAACATCAAGGTTGTATTTCTGTGCCTCAACCGCCAGCTTCTGGTCAAAGCCGCCGGACTTAATGCGTCCGGCCGTGGCCGGCAACTCGCTCAGGATGTCGCGGGTGCACTCCACCGGCTTCAACGGCTCCGCGGTTTTCTCGTACGACTGGAGGATTTCTTGAATGTAGCTCGGCACCACGCCGGCAAAACTCACCAATTGCGGATTGATCGTTCGCAATAAAACAAAAGAGGTCAGAGCTAACACCAGGCCGATCACGGCATTGGAAATAATTTCCTTGCCTTGACTGATTTTCTGGGGGTTGCCGGCGGACACGATGTAGTGATACCCGCCCCACATCATCATCACCACCGCCAAAATTCCAATCACGCCAATGAAGTAGATATAAAAGGCGCCGAGGTACTTGGCCAGCAGGTGGCTGTCAACGATGGCGGTTGAAGGAAATCCCGGCAGGGACACGTTCGGGGTGAAAGTCAGTTGACCGACTTTTTCGCAGCGGGCCGTGGTCTCAACCACCACCAGCCCATATCCATCAGGGCATTTGACGCTGGTGGCGTCGGGTTGAGCAGGAGTGAATCCCTGAGTGACGCTCCGCTGAATACAGGTTGGGTTTCCTTCAGTGTCGGCGCAGCAAGAATCTTCGCGCAAACAGGTGATTCCACCCGTTCCGGTTGATACGGCCTGAAGTGAACCGTAACAGGTGTTCGGGGCTAGCTGCGGCGGTCTCCAGCCAACGCTCAAACCACGGCTGGCGCACGTAGACTGTTCAAGTGTCTGTGCTCTGGTGTGGTCGACAAAAACTAAAAAGGCGGTCAAAACGACGCTTAGATAAAGTATTTTTTTTGCCATGCTCACCGCAACTGAATTCGCTGCACCTGCTTTGACTGCTGGTCATAAAAGTAAAGGAGCGAATCGTCGGACGACACGGACAGTTGACTGGCGGTAAAGGAGGTGTTGCCGCTGTCGCTGATTGGCCGGGCGATCAGTCTTTTTTCGCCGGTCACCAGGTCAATTCGGTAAAAGTCGTCCGGCACGGCGGCCGCGGTTTCCGGAAACAACGCGCTGCCCTGGTCGAGATATTGCGGCACCCCGCAGAACAAAGCCGAACCCGAGCCGTTGAACGAGCACTTGCTCGGCCAAGTCTGCAGATCGAGGCTGGTGTTCGCGCTTCCCAGGTTCTCGGTGCGGCCGTCGGCGATGTAGAGTTGCGGGTTGTAGGCGCTCTCTTTCGTGAAAACGCTGTAGAGAATTTTGTCGCCGCCGGGAGACCAGCTGCTCTGAAACCCGCGGCCCGGCACGGTGAAGTCGGCGAAATTCTCTCCCAGTTGGCCGATCGGGACCACGCGCTGACGGGTGGCGTCAATTGATTCAACGAAGGTTCCCACCACGTTGCCGGCTGGCGACCAATCCGGGCTGAACTGATCCGGCTTGTTTGCCAGCGGTTCGAGCACGCGCGAACTGGTGCCGTCGGCGTTGCCGATGACCAGGAAGCGGTCATCCGGATCGTCGCCGATGAATTTGAAGGCGATCCGGTCGGCACTCGGGGCGAAGGAGATGTCCTGCATCTCCGGGGCCAGCGTGTATTGCTGTTTTTTCCGGAAATCGTAGAGAAACTTGCTCTGGTCCGGGAATTCAATAATGGCCTTGTCCTTGAGCGGCGACCAGGTAATTTTCTGGACGTCCGGGTAGGCGTCCGGGCTGAGCAAGGTTTTTATCCGGCCGTCCGGCGAAATCTGAAAAAACTGTCCGGTTGTCGGATCGTAGTAGATGAGATCCCGGCCGTTCCGGGCCAAGGTCGCGCCGTTGTCAATGGTGCTGACCACCGGCACGGTCCGAGTAAGACCGCCGTCAGCCACCGGTCGCGGACCCGGCGGAGCGCCGTTGATATTCGGCAGCACAGCGCTGGCATTAGCGTTGACGACCGTGACGTTGCGGTTTTCATTGACGGTCGGAAAAACCCCGGGGAGGCCAATGTTACGATTGGTCGGAACCGGACCGAAGAGATCCCGAAAAAATACGAAGTAAATCGCAAAACCAAGACCAATAGTGACGAGGATGAATCCGACGATCAGTCCGACGCGTTTTGGGCTAACTGCCATACGAACATTATATCTTATCTCTGGAGTCCAGCGATACGCCACTCCATATACTGATCGGTGCCCAGCACCTTCGATCCCCTTCACACGTTGGATGTTCCCAATTCTTGAAATTTTTGGTTAAATCTTTGTTATATTCGTCACACGGGACTTTAGCTATATTTCTATCCACATCTTTGACTAACAAGCAGAAAACCTCTGATTTCTGAAGTTTCTGGCAGCAGATTGAATCAACTGCCGTTACCGGAGCGCCGTACTGGTCTGCTCCTGGATCAACGCAACGGGAGTCAATTGCGTCCGATTGACCGGTTGTTCTTTCTCGCGGTTTTCCCTGATACCAGCAATTTGTGTCGCGGTTATCTCCGCCCGCGTCGCACTTCACCCGAGTACTCCCGCTTGGGCAGGTAAAATAACTGCGATACTCGCAGGTATCGTGACCGGTCCGCCGCGCGGTTCGACATTGTCCTTTAAGCCAGCCCCACGAATTATGGGTGTCCTGAAACTGAAAAATTAATTCGGTCGCCTCGCAGGCGCTGTCCGGCGTGATTTTGTTGTCGGCACACAGATCGCGGGCGGTTTTGTCGTGCCGGTAGTCAAGCGCGTACAGCCCGGTGCTCTGGTCGAGCTTGCTGTACGGCATGCAGGCGTGCTCCTTGTCTTTTTCGCTCTGCTCGAGGTTGAGCGACACGCAGGTTTTTGTCTGTCCGGTGGCGTCCTGGTAGGTGATGGCCGGACTGCCGCATAAAGCGCCTTGTTTTTTGGCGGCGGCGATTGCCACAGCCCCTTGCGCTTCACAGTACTTGTCGAGCTGGGCCAACTGCTCCGGCACTCTGGTCAGCGACGGCACCGCCAGCCGGATGAGGTTCGGGTTAATGGTGTTGAGCAGTAAGTACGAGATGAGTAGCAGGATCAAGCCGATGATGGCGTTGTTGATTATTTCCTTGCCTTGCTTCATCTTCTGCGGGTTGCCGGCTGAGGTGATGTAGTGGAATCCGCCCCACATCATCATCACCACGGCCAGGATGCCGGCCACCCCGGCGAAGAAAACGTAAAAACTGTTGATGTAGTTTCCGAACAGGTTATTGTCAACGACTATCGGTCCGGAAAAAAGTCCGGGAATCGGCACCCCCGGGATGAAAATCAGCGGGTTTTGGTCCGGGGTTTGAGTTTTGGTGGCTGGTGCTTCAGCCTGCGACGGACTGATGATCTGGGCTTTGTTACATGCCGGGAAAGTACTACATTGAACGCCCTGATAAAACTGGTTGGGACTCTGGCATTGAGCCGGCAGAACTGCTTCCCGACAAACGCTGGTGGCGGAAATGACGCAGCAGCCGCGGATAGGCGTTTGGGCCGAAGCCGGACCCGCCACCGTTGCCATTAACACGGTTAGGGTAAAACTGAAGATGGCAGCTGAAGCTACGGTCTTTAAAGTTTTTTGTTTAAACAATTTCACGCTCGTGGACATTCTAAGCCGCTGAATGTTTTTACCAGCCAGTCGACAGTCCCGGCAAACACGGATGCCTTGTCGCCTGCATCGCAAGCCACCGCGGCTAGATACATAATCCCCAACAGGATAAATATAATCAGGAGAATAATCCCGACGATCGGTCCCCAGACCGGAAAGGTTTCGACCGCCACGGTCACGAATCCGGCGGCGGCCTGGCCGGCCGCAACCACCGCTCGCCCAGCTTGCGCGGCCAACCGGGCGGCCTGCATAGCTTCCCGCAGGGTTTGGCCGCTTCTAGCCGCGCCTCCGGCTTCAACGCCGGCTCCCGTCCCAGCCTCGGCCGCTCGGCCAGCGCGGAATTCCCGTTCCTTCCGAAAGCCCTCGGCCCAGCGACTCGGAGAAAGTTCGGCTGGTCCGATTCCGGTCCGGCCTGCTGTCAACGAAAACGGAACTCCCGGCGCGGCCGGCGGTTCAGTAGCCGACGTTCTTCCAGCTGGCTGTGCCGACGTTGGTTGACGAACTGCGTCATACGCTCTCTTCAAAGTCCGGGGGCTGATATTTATTCCGTCATCCCTTCGCCCTTCATCTTCGTCGTTGGCTCTTCCTGACCGATGTTCCTGGTTCGCAATGTTTCGCCGCTGATCTCCTTCAGATTCACGCTGACGTTCTATATCCTCTGCTTGCCAATCCTGCTGCCTCGCCTGATCCTCGGAAGCAAACGATTTTTGCCGATCTTGGTCGAATTTTCTCTTGCGCTCGCGTTCGACGCTTCCCGGACTGGCGGACGGCGGGTCAGTGTTGATTCCTTTTCGGGGAAGGCGTGGTGGCGATATTCCATCAGCCATAATTATCCTTGTCGTTGGCCCCACAGCGCCAGGTTGACTTTCCAGACGCCGTCCTCGCGGATGAGCTGAAGATTTATATCTTGCGTGTAACTGACTGGGGTGGTCAGGTCAACTCGTTCAGTCCGCCGAAGCGACACGGTCACCTCGGCCCGTTCCGACTGGTCGCTCAAGGAACGCACGAAAAAACCGTACGCCCGGCTGGTTACGATCACCGATTCTCCTGGCTGAGGACTCGGCTGTGCGGCGATGCGGTCGAAAGCGGCTTGCAAGGAAGAGCTGGCGAATTGGCGGGCGGATTCGAGATGGGCAGTTGGTCGCTCGGTTGAGGTCGAGGCAAATCGTTCGCTGAACAACCGGCTGACTTTAAGAACTTCATCGCGCCCTGATGGACCGCCGGGAATCGTCCCGGAATTGTCGTTGGCGTTTGTCGCGGGGGTGCTCGTGTTGCTGACGGCATTGCGACGGTCATTGCCCGATGGGACGATAGAAGGCTTGTTCAACACCACCAACACCGCCGCCAGCGCGGCCGCCACCAGGGGAATTAGAAAAATCAATCTTCGCATTAGACCACATTGGGATTAGCCGGCACTTCTCCGCGGGCCAGCGATTCCTCGAATTCCTTCTTGGCTTCCTCGATCTCCAGCAACTGCCGCGGATCGGAGGTGATAATCTGGTCCTCGGTATAGCTGGCCACCACCTTGATGGCGGCATGCTTGGCGCCGGCGAAGAAAATGCCTTCGCCCACGTCCGACTCCAGCAGCAAATACCGTTCGCTTTGGGTTAAAAGAAAGGTCTTGGCCACGATGTCAATCCCAGAGGGCGACTGCTTCATTAGCAGTTGCAAGGCCGAGTTGTTGACGATGGCCTGGCCGTAGGGCGAACGGAGAAAATCGTTGACGTCCTGGGTGATAGTGGTGACACCGAGGTAGTATTTCCGCGCCCGCTTGACTAGCGAGTAGATGAACTTGGCGGAGTCCTCGTTCTGCATCAGCCACCAAGCCTCGTCGATCACCAGGATGCGCTTCTTGAGCTTGGAGCGGGCCACGTTCCAGATGTAGCTGACAATCATCGAGATACCGATTGGCCGAAGTTCATCCTCGAGATCGCGCACCGAGAAAACCATCAGTTGGTTATCCACCTCGACGTTGGTCGGGCTGTTGAAAAGTCCGGCAAATGTTCCGGCCGTGTATTTCTTCAATCTCTCCGCCAGCTTTTCCGCGCCGACCATGCCGGACAGCACCTCCTGAAAATCGTTCATTAGCGGCGACTCGACTTTTGACAGATCGCTGTCCGCGGTAATGTCTTTTTTGGCGTAGGTTTCGAGGAGCGCCCGGTCAATGATCGAATCCTCTTCGTTGGTCAGTTCGCCGAGCATCAGTCTAAACAATGACTTCAAGGTTATCACTGCCGATCGAATGATATCCGCCGGTTTTTCGTCGCCGTGCGTGGCCCGCGGCAGATCGAAGGGATTGATCTTTGAATCGGAGTTCAGCGAGATGTTCACGTAGGTGCCGCCGACCGCGTCGGACAGATACTTATATTCGTTCTCCGGATCAATCACAATCACGTCGGTCCCGAACATCATCGAGCGGAGGATTTCCAATTTGACCGCATAGCTCTTGCCCGCACCGGAGGTGGCGAAAACCGTGAAGTTGGCGTTCTGCAAGCTGAACCGGTCGAACAAAATGAGTGAGTTGTTATGACGGTTGATACCGTAGAGGATGCCGTTGTCGCTGGTCAGATCGCTGGAAATGAACGGGAACGAGCTGGCCACCGGACTGGAGTTCATGTTGAAGGCAATCTGGAGCTGATCTATGCCTAGGGGCAGGGATGAGGTGAACCCCTGCTCGGCCTGGAAGAGCGCCCGCTTCGAAAATACCAACCGCGAGCCGAAGAGCCCTTCAATTTTTTCGGTGATTCGGTCGAGCTCCTCTTTCGAGTTGGCGTAGATCGAGACGTATAGCGAGAACTGAAAGAATCGTTCGGTGCCCTGCGTCAAGTCGTCCCGCAGTTTCTCGATGTCGCGCAGGGCGGTTTCGCGGATCGGATCGCGAGGCGCGCCCTTCTCCGCATCGGCCAAGATTTGCGCTTCGAGCGCGCCGACTTTATTCTTAAGCTGCTTCAGGATGATCTGCGGCTCGACCGGGTAGAAGAACATCCCGATGTCAAGCGGGCTGTTAAAATTGATAATCGGGGCGAACCACCCGACGGCGATGTAGCGCGGGTAGGTCACCACGAACAGCGTGCGGACGAACTTCGCCCCGAGTTGGATGTAGTTGGTATCGACGCGGAGAGCCGCCGGCGCGATCAGATCGCGGACCGAGATGACGCCGCGACGGTAGATGCGCTCAGCCTCAATCAGCTCGGCCGGGCTGACCGTGGCCACTTTGGTCTTTTGAACCTCGGCCTTGGTCGGCAGGCTTTCGCCGCGTTTTAGTCGTGACAGATTGATGTCAGCCATAGTATGTTATAACATTTGTCGTAAAATTTTTCTGATTATATGACCCTGCAATCCTAACTACCTAACCACCAAAAACCTAACACCTAATACCTTCCCCCTATCCCTCACTCCACCTGTATCTTCCCCACCTCGACCATGTGTTCCTGCTCCTCCGTCTCGGGGTTATAAGTGTTGTAGTAAAGCTCAATCAAGCTCTGCGTATCGACCACGGCCGACTTGAGTCCGGCCGAAGCCAACCCGTCCATGACGTACTCGACGCGCTTGAAAAGTTCGGACCGGAATTCCTCGAACTTCTTCTGCTTCAGATGAATGATGTTAGTCGGTGAAAACGCGTCGATTAAACGCGACCAGAACTTCTTCGGCTTGCTGGAGGCCTCCGAGAACGGCACCACGACGTAGAAGCGTTTTGACATGATATCGCCGATTTTCACCAATTCCTGAACGTACTGCCGGTACTCCACGGTTTGCTGCTTTAGGAGCTCGTTAGTCTGCTGCTTCTCGATGTCCGCCAGCTTGTCTAAATAATGGTCGATGTTGAGCTTCCGCGACTGGATCACAATTTGCACGGGGAAGTCGATGGAGTTTAAGAATTGGACATAGCTCGAGATGACGGCCGCCTGCTCTTCATCCGACTTCAGATCGAAGTTCACGGACGACACCAGGATGACGGCTCGCACCGAACCGTCCTTGAGCACCACCACGTCGTCTTTAATCTCCAAAATGTCGAGGAATCGCTGTGTCGGAACGGCGTTCTTTTTTACTTTCACGCTGGGTGTCGGTTTGGCAACTTTAGTCTTAACCATTGGTGATGACGGGATTATGAAAAAATGTCGGCGGGTTTTCCCGGTTGGACGTTGGTATTATCTTCCGTCTCGACAGACTGTTCGAGCTCTTCGCGATAGGCCCCGCCGGTATCGACAATCAGCGAAAGTTCGGTCAGCTTGCTGGCGGTCAACGGGGTTTTTACCGGAATCGGCGCGGGCCTGACGATTTCCTCTTCGCGCACGATCAGGTCGGATTTTATCAGGCGCCGGTTCCACACCCGCAGCCGCGGTTTCTGGGTAGTGACGAAGACGTTGAGGAGAAAATAGTGAAAAGGCCGGCCGTTAATCTTCAAAAAGGCAAACGTTCCGCCGAACGCGAAGATGGCAATCGAAGAAATGGCGAAAAACCAACCACTCGGATAAATGAGTTTGTAGACGAGTTGGTAGTCGGCGAAAATGAGCGCCGCCACCACCAGCAGCGTCAGGAACTGACGAACGGAAATCGGCCCGAAAATTTTATCTTCAACGTCGATGAATTGTGGGACGATAAACTGCTGCATCGCTTAAAATCGTAACTTTTTATTAAGGTCAGCCACCAGCATGAACTCTTCTTCAGACAGCGTCGGCTTGCCCGCGGTTTGCCGATCGCCGACGATCTGACGGATGGCCTTGTTGGCCAGCAGGCTTTCCTGGCCAATATTAAGGTAAAGGCGGTAGACTTCGGACTCGCGCCAAGCCCGGATACCCTCAGCCTTCTTCGAGAACGACTCGAGGCCTAAGCGCTGAATCTTCTCGTACACCCGCCGCACGCACTGGACTGCCGTCTGGCCGAGCCGCCGGTAATCGACCAAGGTCATATTGTGGAGCTCCTCCACCGGCCCAACCAGCCGCGAGGTGCCGCGGATGTCGCTAACCTGAGGTCGGTCCGACACCACCGGCCGGAGCGCGGCCGTCGGCAGCGGCGGGAGCGCCACCGGACTAGGAGGTTCGTTTATTCTGACGGCCGCTGGGGCGCCGATTATGGCCGGTCGGAACGGGGGAGGCAATCCTGGTGAAGTGGCCGGCGGTTGGGTTGAGGCGTACACCGGCGGAGGAGCTTCCGGAACCTTCGGCGGGAGCGGCATCGGCGGAGCGTTTACCAGCTTCTGCTCTTCGGCGATTTTCTTCACTTCACCCCGGTCATGAAATCGTTCGGCTACCGCATTGGCTTCGTTGATGATCCTATCCGCCAGGGCTTGGTCATATCCAAGGCCGCCGATCTTAATTGCTCTAGTTAGCAGTTCAACGGCTTCGGCCGGGCGGCGGATCCCCTTGAGTCGCGAGGTGATGATTGAGGCGAAGCGCTGCTCGAGATGCTCATCCGCAAATTTGAGACCGGCTTTGTTGATGATGTTCTGGACTGCCTCGGGAACGATGGCGTGGACGTTCGGCTCGACCGCCAAACCGCTTAGACGTTCGGCATGCTCGGCGATTTCCTGATGGTCCTCCGGCGTCAGGTGGGCGACCGCCGAGGGTTCGGTTGACGCCGCGCTGGTCTGGTGCAAGCGGGCCATCACCGCGGCTAGACCTGGTCCCCGATCAGGCACCGATGCCAATGGTTGAGGGATGGCGGGAACGGCTCTCCCCCTGCCTGAGGGGGAGCTGGAGGGGGAGGGAGCGATCGGCAGGTTGTCCGGGGGCTTAGGAGGAGTTGCGGCTGGCCGGATGGCCCGAGCAATGATGGTCTTAGCCGGCGGTTCTGAACCCGCGCCGGTCTCGGTTAGTAGGGTCACGACGTGCACGAAGTGTCGAACCGCGTGGTCTGTCTGATCATCAAGCTGCTTGAACTCCGGCAAGTTGAAAAATTGCTTGGTGTCCTTTGGACCGCCGACCCGTTCGAATGCGCGTACCCACGCCGCCACGGTTGAGGGACCCAGTTTTTGCTCCGATTTCCTCAGCTGTTCGAGCGCGTTTTGCGAGAAAACCGCCCGCCTGCTCTCCGGCAGCACCAGCAGCCGAGCACGCAATCGTTCGTACAAGCTGACGCGCTCGTCCGCCACAATGCTCGCCACCTGCCCAAGAACGGCCGCCACATGAGTATCCGTCAGCAGCGGCAAGGCCAGCGCCCGGAAACGGGCAATGTAAGGATCAAGTGATTTCTCGAGTGACGGATTCGCCTTCTTCTTTGTTTCTAGAATGTTGGCGATTTCGGCGGATGAGCGCGTCTCCGCGTATCCAGCCACCTCGCCGAGCAGGCTGTCGAGTTTAGAAAGCGAGTCCGATGCGGCAAAATCCAGTCGTTCGATCTCAGCAAAATCAATCATTTTTGTGTTGCCAAAGTGCGTTTAGTATAACATAAATCGGCGGTTATGAAAACCTGATGTTTTTCGCGTTATCGGTGGCTTTGGGACGGAAAAGGTTGCAGCAAACGCCCCTCTAAAGTAGGAGGGACTCCGCGAAGCGACGGGGTGGTAACGAGTGAAACTGCGCTGCTATCCTTCTTGCCTCATCTTCCACCGTCTGCCCCTCATACTCCCCGCTATGCGCGTGGCCCACACCATACGAGGGCTTTTTCTGATCAAGATGCAAATTCAAAATCAGATCGTTTGCCGTTTCCTTCGCGTACAAATGCCATCGCGGGTAAAATCCCGTGCCCAAGCGCCGCGTAAAACTCTCATCGCCGGTTCGCGGATCCACGAATCTCGCATACCCGCAGCGCTGAATGGCTACGGTGGCGTTGCCTGGATGCGGAAAACGAAAAGTCATAGATTCTCCATCGCCGATGAATCGGCAAACGACACCCCTCCCCCTAAAACCTAACACCTAATACCTAATACCTACCCCTCACTCCACCCGCTCCAGCTTTCCGTCCGGTTTCAGCCGCAGCGGCGTCCACCGATATCCGGCCTTAGTCACGTCAAAATAGGTCATGCCCACGAACTCCGGCCGGCCGAGCGCGGCCAGCGTGTTCTCGATCTGACTGCCGATTCTCGCTGATTCGGCTTCATCGCTGACGACCCGAGCAATCACCCATCGCACGAACGCCGATATAACATTCACGTCGTCAGGATGCTGACGGACGAAGGTGGCGGCGGACGCGAGGAGCGGCGCCTGTCCGGCTGTAAGCCTGGCAATAAACTCTTCACGGAAAGCATTTTGCAATTGGCTGTTCCGCACGGCCGCATCAATCGCACCGGAACGGCTCAACACGCCCAAGCTCGCCAGCACCGTGGTCGCGTCGTTTACCAGCAACCCGTTGCTCATTCGCGACACGGCTTGGTCCAGGTCAGTGCCGATTTCCTCCAGCATCTTTTCCTGGGCGGCGTAGCGGGATTCGTCGGCGGTGGCATGCGCTTGCTTGATGTTTTTAACTGACTGACGAATGTCTTGAGTTTTTTCCGTGGCCAGCGGCGCTGGCTGAACTTTTTGAACCGGCGGTTGAAAATTGAACCCGTATTTCTTAAAGATTTTTTCCGTTTCCTCGTCAACCTCTGGATGAACTTCACCGGCCTCGATTACAAATTTCTTCCCGTTTTCGTCAACGATGGTGATCGGATTCTCGAATCCTTCCGGCGACTCCGACGAAATCGAGAGATAATCGTCAAGCGTCAGGAGTCGTAACACGATGCCACTCTCGGACGGTCCAAGTTTCGTAAAGTTCTCGTCTCTGGTGATAGCTGCCGCCAGAGGTTCTTCGGCCAGTGCCACCCGCTCGGCGAGTTCAAGCCATAATTTAACCGTTGGCGCGGTCATACCGATCGTGGAACTGATATTCTGCAAGGTTAAACGCTCTGAATTCTGGCGGAGTTCAAACCGCAGCTTTTCCCGAAGCGCGTTTCGCTCCTCAATGAACATCAACGTCGCCAACTTCGAAGTCGCCTTCTCCACCATGTCAATGTCCGGGTTACGCAGTCCCATCACAATTCCGCTTCGAAACAGGGTCTTCGCTTCATCCTCGGTCAGCATTGGAAAACATACTGCCCGCGCCAAATCTAACGCATCCTGGTACGAGCGCGAGAGACCCGGTAAACTTTGAAGTTTCTGTTCCTGTTCTTTCAATATTCCCGGGAATGTGCGAATAAAACGGTACGCCTTGTCCATGAAATCAAAAGTAACAATATTTGAAACATACCGCTGAATTAGCTTCATGGTTTCCGGTACGGTCGGCTCCAACGACCGTAAAGGCTGGCCGTTCTTAGGATTACGATTCTTCTGAAAACTAGTTTCCATACGCGACTAACGATAAATGTATCCCAACCTTCGACGCTCATCTAAAATATCATCGAGATCATCAAACTCTCCGCGTTCACCCGCGCTACTCGCGTAAGCACGGAGTGCGCTAAGGAAATCATCAAATGTACGGGGGTCTTTTTCATCCATCTGCGTAACTCCCCTTATTCTCTCCGCAATTCTATTCATGATTTTTTCGTTCGATTTCGACATAAGTTTAATTGCCAGGTTCGGGTTGAAGCGACCCTGTCGGAGGTTGCGCATGAGCTTACCGAAGTTCTCCATGAAAAACACCTCACCATGAGGCAAAAGACGAAATCCGCGCCCGCCGCCGCCCCGGAAAAATGCTTTTTTTTGATCGGGGGTGGCGAACTCAAGTCCCTCATCGAGTCCGACAACTTCTTCACCAAAGGCCAGGCGATTACCCTCCCGAATGTACCTTTCAAAATCGAGTTTTCTTGTTTCGGCGGTTACGGTCTTCTGTTGGGTATCTTCCGGATTCCAAATCTGGCGTCCGGTCGCGGCATCAACGCTGGTCAGACGTCCAACATCCCAGTGGTTTCTTTTTTCAGCAATAAAGGAAACGTCAGTGGCGACGGAAAGTGCTTGGTCTCGAGCCATACCCATTTGTTTAATCAGAACTTCTTCAATAAATTTTTTCAGTCCTTGGGGATTTTGATCGTAGCCGAAGTGGTTAAGAAGCTCGTTTTCGTTCGAATACTCTGCTGCTCGAAGTAGCGCGGCCGCGACGAGAGTGGCGTCTTTCTTCTCTATACCGTCCTCCGCGACCGAGGCGTGTTCCTCCCATTGGTCTGTAAGCAATTGTTTCTTTTTCTCGTTAGTGGCATTCCGAAGTTGTAGCCTGGCCTCCCAAGGTACCGGGGGTCGGAATTTAGCAACTTCAGTCTGGGCCCTCAAATACTCCGCCTGCTTTTCCTGAACCTGCTTTCCTAACATCTCCACGTCGGTGCCAGTCACCGCACCAGTGGCCTGACTGCGGAAAAGGTCTTCTTGCTCCTTTAGGGTCTTGGTTTCTCG
>JACQKH010000055.1 GCA_016204585.1 Candidatus Kerfeldbacteria bacterium | reverse complement strand
TTTACAGACAGCAAGCAGTGCAGGAACAATTTATCTTGATGTAACAACCACAGCGCCGAACACCAAACTTTCCATGAGCACAGGAGCACTTCCACCTCCGGCCCCGCCATTGTCTGAAACCCCACCGACAGGTTCGCCTGCCGACCTCGGACAGTGGCCGCGCTTACTCGTTACCCAGGCGAACCGGGCGAAGATCCGAAGCTACGTCCACACCTACTACTCGACGCAGTTTCAGAACTTCCTCAACCACTTGGGGTCGCCGCCGGGGCCGAGTGATCCCGAGATCATAGTCGAGGGCGTTTGGGGGCCCGTCAATTATGCGTTCCCGGTGGCGCTCGGGGTGCAAGCGCTCAAGGATCTCGGATATACCTTCCCAGCCCCGTATGACACCGACGCCGAACTGTGCACCCAGGCGTACAGCTATTGGGCGAACGACATTACGGATGGCACCGGTGCGTGTACACCTGGCAGCCCGTGTCGGTCTGGGAAGTGGCAGTTGCAGAATCGGGCAGGCCTGCATGTGCAGCGCTCCGACAGCGTCACGACCTTTACCCATCGGGCGACCGGCGGCGCGTATTACGTGCCGAGTAGCCTGCTCTTTGATTGGTGCCATGCGCAGCTCTCAGCCGGGCAAAGACAGGACATCGCGAACGCCTTCTATGAGGCATATCAAAAAATGTGGGAGGGCGACGATCTGAAATCTACGACGGACATGGGCACGCCGCTCGCGACCACGTCCTCAGGCTACCCGGGGATGGTAGATGATCAACTCTTCGCGTTGACGGTGTGGGGCGACACCGATGTCCTCGATTCGACGAAGCGGCAAACACTGTACGACACGTTCCACGCCCTGTACCCCAACCGCTACTTCTGGGAGCTGGCGAACAAGTGGCCCGAAGGCTGGTCATCGTTCTACGGGACCGATTACTGGAGCTACACGGTGGGGACGATGGCGCCGCCGGTGGTTGCCGCGATTAATACGGCCCTCGGCACCGCGGGCGATCCCGCTCCCTATGCCTCGAATTACAAGCAATTCACCGAAATCGGCAAGGGGACTGCGGCCTGGCTGTTCCCAGAGACGATCGGTCCGCTCCGTACCTGTGGCGTGGCCGGTAATGTCCCCTGTCACCAACTGAGTGTCCCATGGGGAGATAACACGGCAGGACTCGGCTTTATCTCGTACCGGAGCGCCCTGATGACGACGGGGTTCTTGCGGTTCATGGGGATGACGACCGGCCTCAGTGCGTTCAACACGGACGCCAACGTGGCGCGATGGGTCTTCGATAAACACGTCGTCTATCCGGGATACTGTGATGATCCTGTGTCCTGCTCGGCCATCACGGGATCGCATTGGGCGAATGATGTCTTCTACTACTTCCTGTTTGGATCGCTCGGCACCACGCCCACGACCCCAACGGCCCAGAACGTCGAACTCGGTTGGAATTACTACCTATTCCGCGACGATTACACGACCAGTGACACCCAGGTATTTTTCGGGGCACAACCATGGTTGACTGGGGGGCACGACTCCCTTGAGTTCGGTTCATTTACCTTGAGAAAGTTCGGGGCGCTCGTCGTCAAGGGGGCCAACTGGCGTTCAGGGACGTGCCGCATCAATGGGTTCGGCACGGCCAACAACCTCCGTAACAACGTCGGGTTGCATATTGGTTCGAGCGATAACGACTTAGGAGAGGACACCAACGCGCCAGGAGATGCGGACTTCGCGGCGCGGGGCCTGGGCGGGGTGATCGGCACGGCGGCACTAACCCCGAAGAGTTCCTTCGGCACGCGCTATTCGTATGTCTTTTATGACGCTGATCCAGTCTGGACCGCCGCGACGAAGATGCAGCGAGAGTTTGTCTACCTCCGTGGGGAAACGGACCACGAGTACCTTGTCATCCTCGACCGCGCCAATGTCAACAACACCGAGAATGATCCGGTCTGGAAGATGTGGGTGACGAACAAGCCTGAGTGCGTGGATGCGGCCTGTAGCAACCCGCGCGCAGGAAAGTGGACGACCACCGGCAAGGTCTTGTCGGTGACGAACCAGCATGCGTCTCGGGCACCCGTGGCTGGTTTCTGGAACATTCCTGCAGCCAACGCCAAAATGTTTCATAAGGCGTTATTGCCAACCGATGCCAAGGTGCAGATGCTCGGTGATGACGGCTCGCACACGTTGATGTTTCAGTTGCCGAATGACGACGGATCGACATATCCGTTTGCCCAATCGACCTGTGAGGATGGGCACTACGAACTCTACGGCTGGGGTCAGATCCAGGTGAGACCTGGGATGGTCGGCACGACGAATACCTTCCTGAACGTGATCCAGTTCGGTTCCGCGACGACGTTGACCGGGATGGCCGCGACTGACACCATGGAGTCCGACGATGGGAACTTCGTGGTGGCGCGCATCAGCGATACGGAACGAAATCGCCTAGTCGTGTTCGCAAAGGACACCTCGGCGTCTCCAAGCGATACCGGATTCAGGTACACCTATACCCCCACTACTGCGGGCAGCGACCATCTCGTCGTGAATCTCGCCGCGTCCACCACTTACTATGTTGCCGTCTCGGAATCGGCCCCGATCACGATTTCGATCAGTAAGGCGGCTAACGGCGGTACGACCAAGCAGACTGATGCGTCAGGCGTACTGGCGTTCCAGGTAGACACGGTGACCCCGGATACAGTTCCTCCAACCATCTCAAACGGACAGCCAACCGGGACTCTGCCGGCAGGCACAACCTCAACGACAATCAGCGTGACAACCAATGAGGCGGCAACATGCAGGTATTCAACAACGCCAAATGTTGCGTAATCTTCAATGCCGAATACATTTTCCACAACAGGCGGGACTTCACATTCAACAACTATATCAGGATTGTCAAATGGAAATACTTACAATTATTATGTAAGATGTAAAGATAACTCTAATAATGCAAACACAAATGATTATGCAATAACATTCAATGTTGGAACAGTTGGAT
>JACQKH010000059.1 GCA_016204585.1 Candidatus Kerfeldbacteria bacterium | reverse complement strand
TCCGCCTGGTGGATATGGAACCATCAGCTGAACGTGGCGTGTTGGCCAGTCCGCGGCGGTAGCGCTCGTACCTGCCAGCGTTAAGAAGACGGCACCGAACATCAGACTAAGCAACTGGCGGCGAGACGGCTGCATCATGGCGTTCTCCTGTGAAACAACGGCGAATGAAGGTGAATTGATCCTACATCAAACTCTGAGCGAAGCCGTCCGCGTTTCGCTGGCGGACGCGATGAAGAAACGCTCGACTTTGCGCTCAGTCATCGATAAGCAAATGAGTCGGCGCATACATCCTAACCCCGATGAGGCGAGCACCTGCGCCATGCCTGCAATCCCTAAATCTTTCCGCAAAGCAGTCGATCGATTTCATTCTTTATAGAAAAGACCTTGGAGTGGTCGAAGGTGAATTCGCGAGACGAATAGCTTCCGTCTGCTAGACGTCCGTACTTTGCGGCATAGAAATCGCGCCGGAGGCTGATATCGTCAAGCGCTTCAATGAGCGCGTCGATGTCTTCCTCGGTCGTATAGATGCCAAAGCTCGCACGTACCATGCCCCGCTGCTTATCTGCCAGCTTCTCTAACGCCTCGTTGTCCAGCACGTCAGCGTCTTCCGATAGGCTCGCCATGATCAGCTCCCGCACGTAAGGGTGGGCGCAGAAGCATTCATTGCGTACCGCGATGTTGAAATAGTCGTTCAGGAGTACGGCAACGAGAGCGTGATCCATATCCCTGATGTTGAACGCGATGGTCCCTGCTCTCTGGCAAATTCGCGTATCCGTTTCTCCATAGATGATGATGCCGGGAACTCTTAGCAGTTTTTTGAGCGCGTATCGCAAGAGTCCCTGCTCCTCGTTCGCGATCGCTTCCATACCAATGGCCTGAAATGTATAGAGCACTGCCGCTAGCCCAATCGCCCCCGTAATGTTCGGAGTACCAGCCTCCTCCCTATCAGGAAATCTCTCCGACACCGCGTAACGGTCTATCCAAACGGCGTCTACCATGCCGCCACCCACCTCCTGAGGTGGCGTTTCGGAGAACAGCTCCTTGCGTGCCACCACCACTCCCGGTGACCCCGGCGCATAGACCTTGTGTCCCGAAAACACAATGACGTCGATACTTGCATCGGTATGGCCTTGCCTACTCATGAAGATTGGCAAATGAGCCGCCATCTGTGCGGCGTCTACAACGATCATCGCCCCGTAGCGGTGTGCAATAGTCGCCGCCTCGTAGATGGGGTTAACAATGCCAGTGACATTGGAAACGCCACTTAGCGCGACATAGTTGACAGAGTCGGAGTTGTGCTCAAGTGCACGCTCCAACTGCGCAAGGTCCACGCAGCCAAGGGACCTTCCGGATTTCAACGCTGGCACATGGATCACCCTTGGGAAATGCGCTCGGTGCGGTAAATCGTTCGAATGGTGCTCCATCACCGTAGTGATAACAACGGCTCTCTCGCATCGCTTCCGACTTAGCGCCCTGGCTACTCTGTTGAGCCCCGAGGTCGCTCCACTACCAGTGAAGAAGCAGAAATACTGATCGGGATCTGCGCCAACGAAGCTCAACACCATTTCGTGGGCCCACTGATACTCACGAGTCGAAATTTGCGCACCAAAGTGCACAAGGCTATGAGTATTAGAGTAGTGAGGTTGAAACTTATTTAGAACATGCTGGACAAGGTCGAGGCGCAGGGTGGTGGCAGCGCTATCCAAATAGACCCGGCGTATCCGGCGCCCGCTCGCCACTTCGTACTCAACGTTGAGCCCGGTTGCATCTCTCACTGCTGCAAATGCATTTTCGAACGACCGACCGCCTGCAATTTTGTTGCTCACAACCGATTCGTCTTGGAGCCCTGGACCCATCCCCCTCTCCTGCGGTGGCGTCATGTAAGTACCGCCCTCGCGTGGTCATCTGATACATCTTTCCACCTAGCCCTGGTGGTTCTATGAATGTGACGCAGCCGCTCGAATAGAAAATGATATCTCGGCGCTTAGGGAACGGGTTGCTATAACGTGACAC
>JACQKH010000054.1 GCA_016204585.1 Candidatus Kerfeldbacteria bacterium | reverse complement strand
TCAATATAGAAACCTCGGATATCAGAGAATCGTCACGAAAGCCCCGATTTAGCGAGACAAAAACCAAATCTCGGATAGCAGAGGTAGAAAGCCAGGTGGCTGGCGAAAAAGATTGACGGAAACGAACCTTCACAACAAAAAAAGCGCCGTGGGACTTCCCGCAGGAGTCCGACGGCACGAAGCAAACAAAAAACTTGGGCCACCAGGATCGCAATCGGCTAACCGGTAACTTCCGCCCTAAGCCGAACAGCAGGTTTGGTACCCAAGGAAACGAAAACGCCCAGAGAGAAGAATGCAAAAATGTTAAAACCCGCAGGATTTTTTGTTTGCATTTTATTTCGGGCGTTTTCTGAAGCCAGTATAGCACCAATTCGATTCTTTGAAAAGCACTAAAAACTAAAAAATACCCCCCAAACCCAAAAAACACAGCAATGGACGCTTTGACACCCAATTCCAAACCACCCCAGGAGCCGCAAGAGCTAATTTCCCTTGCCGCTGCCTCGCAATTAACCGGTTACCACCCGGATTATTTGTCTTATCTGGCCCGCACCGGCAAATTGCGCGCGCAGAAGATCGGCAGGAACTGGGTCACTACAAAAGCCGCCCTGGAATTATTAAACGACAAAAACCTCGCGGAAGTTGCCGACGAAACCGGAAAAAGAATCCCGGTACGCATTCTAAGGACCGAGTTGGGAAAAAGTTCCGGTCTGCAAAGTCAGCTCGTACATTTTGACACCGAAACACAGGTCGTTGATTTAAACAAAGCCGCGCCCGAAACTCCGGCCGGGGCGGGTGTGCCGCCGGAGAAAATTTTGCCGGAATTCAAGCGGAGCTTTCAGCAGTTGGAGGAAGGCATCGCCAAAACTCAAGAGTTGCTTGCGGGCAAGCTGGCCGAGAAAACCCAGGACGAATCCAAAGTCGCCAACCTTGCGGCGCAATCAATTCAGGCAAGCATCGAGACAAGCTTAGAGAAGCTGGAAAAAAATTTCGAAACGGTCGCCGCCTCGCTTACGCGTGCCGGTAACTTGATGACCGAAGAAAATCGTCAGGTGGCGAAAGTTCTGGAAAATAAACTTAACGAGTTAAAGCAGTCCGTTGCGCAAACTGCACAAGCCGGTATCAGCGCGGGCGGACCCAGTCCGGAATTAGTTCTGCTGCTTGCGGACTTGCGCGCGCTGGCCAGGAAAATCACGCAATTAAGCGAACAGGAAGGGGAGTTTAGAGGGGAACTGTTGGCGGCGGTGAAGCAAACACGGGTCGAAGCGCCGCTTGTTTCTCCCTCCTTACCCCGCGAGGAAGAATTACTGCCGTCTTTGCCGCTGTTTGAACAGGAGCAGTTGGCGCAAGCCGAGCTGACGGGCGAACAGCCAGCCGCCGAACCGGCGTTGCTTGCCGCTCCATCGGTCGCCGCCATGCCCGAGGAGTCGGGGGAAAAGAAAATTTTTTCCTGGGGCCCAACTTTTGCGTTTGCCGGTTTTGTTTTGCTGCTTGCGGCCCTGGCCGGTTCAACCTGGTTTTTACTCAATCGCCAGCAGGAAAATTTCAGTCAGTTCGCGCAAGAAGTTAATCAGCGCTTCACCACGCCCTATCAGCCCAAATTATCCGGGCCGCTTTCTCAAGACATTCACCCCGCAGGCGGCCGGGTTTCTTTGGTCAAAGACGATCATCCGCTTTTGGATTTGACCTTTGCCGAAAACGCGGTGGAAAAAACCACCACCGTCACCGTCGCGCCGGTGACATTACAGCGGCTGGAATCTTTTGCGGCGCAAAAAGATCAGGCCATAGTCAATTCCCAGCTTTATGAAATAACCGCTCGCACCGACGGGCAGGCGCGCACCAAATTTAACAAAGATATTCAAGTCACCTTTACTTACGAGAAGGAAGACATCATCGGCTTTGTCGAGGACGAGCTGGCGATTTTTTACTGGGACGAAAAATCCAAACAGTGGACGGAGCTTCCCGAGTCCAAAGTGGACAGCTTCACCAAAACCGTTACTGCCGCCACTCCTCATTTTACGGTGTTCGCCCTGATCGCCAAAAAACGCATCCCGGAATCCAAAGTCGTCTATTTGGACGGCGCCGGCGGGCCGGTCGTACAGGGACCGGGACCGCAAGGGCTAATTGGCCCGACCGGACCCGAGGGGCCGCCGGGCTTGCAGGGGCCAGCGGGACCACCCGGGCCAGCAGGATCGCAAGGAGGAATTATCATAGCGCCAGACTCCAAGACACAAGGAGGCCTGGCGGGTTCTTTTAAATATCTCTCCTCCGAATTTCTGACCGTGGCCGACCTTACCGTGACCGGTCCGGCGTCTTTCCTCACATTGACGGCCTCAAGCATCGGCGCCGGCACGCTTTCCGTGACCTCGGCGACCACCACCAACCTTGCCATTTCCGGCATAACCTCGTGTACTGGAGTTTTACAGACTAACTCTGCCGGCACTGTGATTTGCAACTCCGTCGCCGGAGTGAGTTCGCAGTGGGACGTGGCATCGGGTTTGTTGGCCCCAACCTCGACTACGGTCAGCGTGGGTTTCGGCGGCGCCACCCCTTCTTCGGCAGTTTTTGTTTTCGATGTTCCCAATCAAAGGTTTTACGCCACCTCGACCATTACCGTCAATAATTTTTTTACCGTCACCTCAACTGCCGCGACCACCGGTGACCTGATTAAACTTGTGGTCAACAATTCCGGCTTTTCCGGCAGTGCGTTTACGGTCCAGCAGATTGACGGCACTAGAATTGTCGAGTTTGTGGGTTCCGCAACCGCCACCAGCACGATTCGCTCGGGTCTTAACGTTGACGGCGGCACTTTGCTGGTGAATGCGAACGAAAACCGGGTGGGAGTGGGAACAATGAATCCAACCTCCACTTTTTCCGTGACCGGTTCATTCAACGTCCAGAACAACAACGGCACCAGCGGTTTGTTTGTGGATACGCAAAACCGGGTTTCGATTTTTACCACCACGCCGCAAGACGGCTTCGGGTTCACCGTGGCGACCAGCAGTTATTTTGCCAATAACGCCACTTTTGGAGGCAGCGTGAATTTCAACGCCGGCTCGACTTTTTCTTCGGTCACCACCACCGACACTATGAACGTGACCGGGACTTTGGCAATCGCCACGACCACTTCGCAGTCCTGGGATTTGCAGGTTGGCGGTACTTCCATTTTCGGCGGAGAAATTTTTGCGCTTAGCGCCGCCCGTATCCCGACCGTCAACGCCTCGACCACTGTGGCAGACAACCTTCGCGCCAGCGACGCGCGGCTTGTGGTAGTCAACGCCACGACAACCGTGACTGACAATTTGCGAGCATCAGACGCGCGAGTGTCTATTCTTAACGCAACCACGACGGTTATTGATAACCTTCGGGCAACTGACGGAAGGATCAGCGTGGTTAACGCTACCTCCACGGTCACCGACTCACTCAAGGTCGCTTCCGATGCCGCCATCACCGATATCACCGGTTCTGGCTTAATCATCTCGGGCGGCGCTCTGACCGTCAACGCCGCCACTTTGCAAGGCATTAACGGTGCGTGGCAGGATATTTTCAACAACGGCACGGCTATAACCCCAACTTCTTCCACTGCCGGCATCTTTGTAAGGGCGTCGTCAACCATTGACGCTCGCCTGAACGTCGCTGGTCCATTCACCGTGGCTACCACTTCCCCGTGGGATAACTTTGGCGTTGCTTTTGCCACCTCCACTGTAGTCCAGGCAACATTTACCGTGGATAAGCTGGACAACACCCTAGTCGTCAATCCCAATGAGAACCGGGTGGGGGTGGGGACGGCTGTGCCGGGGGCATTATTGCATATAAAAGGGTCGGCCGGTTTTTTGAGAATTGAAGATACTGGTGATAGGCCGGAAATACAATTTTATGACAGTAGTGGCGCAGAACGCTTAAGATTATCTGTGGATGATGGAACAAATGATGAAGATTCTACATTTTTTGACCTCGGCGGCGAAAGTCTCTATGTATCATCAGACGGAACACTTGCGAATAGTGTCTTTAAGATTGATACAACCTCTGGCTCCGTCGGCATTGCCACCACCACTCCCGGCGGGACATTTGGCGAGAAATTCACGGTAGTCGGCGGGACATTTATCACCGGCTCCACCACCATTGCCGCTTTCTCTGGCGGAGTGCCGGGGAATACTTTGGTGGTGAATACGAATGAGGGAAGGGTCGGCGTCGGCACAGCCGCTCCCGGCTATCTCTTCCATGTCTTGGGGCAGTGCGTAACCGGGGACACTAAACTTCGGCGCAGGCGAAGAAGAAAATCCAAAGCGCAGAACCTCACCCGGTCTGCGACCACCCTCTCCTTGTCAAGGAGAGGGGAGGGTGAGGTGGATGCGGAATATATTTACGACTCGGTCCGCATTGACCAGATTGAGCCCGGGGACGAGATTCTTTCCTTGAACGAAGACACGGGAAAGTTTGAATACCAGAAAGTCAAGGCGCTTATGGATATGGGCACAAAACCCATTTACAAACTCACCACCGCCACCGGTAAGACCATCCGCACCACCGGCAATCATCCGTATTTGGCGCTGGAGGAGAGGCATATACCAAAACAATCAGTTAGAACTTACGTCTTTATTGACGCTTCCAATATCATCTACGGCTGTCGCCAGTCCAACTGGAAGGTTGATTTTGCCGAGCTTTACTCGTATCTTCGGTACCGTTTCAATGCCAGTCGGATCCTATACTATGCGGGCGAAGACAAGGCCAACGCTAAACAGCAGGAGCTTTACAACGATTTGAGACGTCTAGGCTACGAAACGGTCTTAAAATCAGTCAAAGAGTATCGTCGCGAGGACGGCACCAAAGTACGCAAAGCCAATGTGGATGTGGATTTAACTTTTGATGCGATGTTGTATTGGGATGAGTATGACCGCGCAGTATTCTTAACTGGCGACGGTGATTTTTATCGCTTGATTGCTCACTGCAAGGCACGAAAAGGCAGAGTTTGGGTTATTGGCAATGCGAAACGTACTGCTAAAGAACTCAAGGTGTTGATGAAAGGCGAATTTACTAATTTGGATACACTGAAGCCGGTAGTCGGCCAAGGGAGTAGGGTAAATAAAAACGAGGCAGACGCTTTTGTAGAATCTGCCTCACGTTTGAGTTCATTATATGCTAATGAAAAGGCTTTGTCAAGTGGGCAAAAAGAAAAAGCAGACTCTACGAACGACTCTGCCTCAGATATTACGAAGCAATTGTATCACAACATTTTGCCCTTTGTCAAGGGACAAGGCAAATGGACCAAAGTTCATAAGCTGGAAGTTGGACAGTATATTGCTGTGGCAGGCAAAGATAACAGTCCTAAATATGAGAGAATAGCCAAAATCGAACACCTGCCGGCCGAACAAGTCTATGACATCGAGGTTGAGGGCACCCACAACTTCGTGGGCAATGACATTGTGGCGCACAACACTTATCTGCAGGGCAGTGCTACAACCACGGGTGTTCATCACATCAGCGAGTATTTGAATGTTACGGGCAGCGCCACTTCCACCGTCTCAAGCGGTTTGACGGTTGACTCGAACACCCTCGTGGTCAATGCCAATGAGAATCGGGTGGGGATTGGGACGGCTTCGCCAACCACCACGCTCGGGGTAGTGGGCGCCACGAGATTAAATGGGGCCTTAACTGCTACCGGCGCCATTACTTTTGATAATCTTTCCTCGGCTTCTACCCAATGCGTCCAGGCCACATCTGCAGGACTGCTGTCGGTCACGGGCGCAGGGTGTACTGTTGCCGGCTCATCTGGGGCTTGGGAAACATTATTCACCAATGCCCTGACGCCAACTTCGACCACTGCCGGGATCTTTGTGCGAGCAAGTTCGACCTTTGATAGTACGCTGCGAGTCAACGGGGCCTTTAGCGCGCTCTCCGGAACGGCCACCTCCACCTTCACCTGGGGACTTGTTGCCGGAACGGCAAACAACACTCTCGTCGTGAACGCCAATGAGAATCGGGTGGGGATTGGGACGCCAACGCCTTCTTCCACGCTGACTGTTTATGACTCCCGGGCCGGAACAGGCGTGACAAGACTTCTGGTCAGAGCCGGCGCGGGGCAGAGCGGCACGAATCTTTTGGAAGCGCAGAATGTGAGCGGCAGCAATTTGGCTTTCATCACTGGAAGCGGCGGTGCGTACTTTGGCGGCAATGTGGGTATAGGCGACACTTCACCCGCCTCCGCTCTGACAGTGGGAAACGGTGATCTCTTCCAGGTAAATTCTTTGGGTCAAATCATGGCGTCTTCTTCCAGCATTACCACGGGCAATTTTTTCACGGCCTCCACCTCCTCCCTGACCACCGGCGATGTCATCAAGCTCGTGGTTAACGCCTCAAGCTTGACCGGCAATATCTTTAATATCTTGACAGATGGAGGGACAGCCATCTTCCAGATGCCAGACTCACCAACTGCCACGACTACCCTGAACACCGGCCTGAATCTTGACGCCAATACTCTGGTCGTGAACGCCAATGAGAACCGGGTGGGGATCGGGACGGCGGTGCCGGCCTCTTCATTGGATATTCGTTTGCCCGGTACCGACTCGGGAACAATGATTACCTTAGGAAACATCTCAAACGGCATTTCAGGAAGAATCGGGACCGATTCTAATATCAATTTAAGTGTGGTTGCCGCCAGTGGCAACAGCTTGGTTTTAGGCGGAAATAATACAGAATACGCAAGAATTACAACCTCCGGCAACCTCGGCATCGCCACCACCACTCCCGGCGGGACATTTGGGGAAAAATTAACAGTCGTCGGCGGGACATTCATCACCGGCTCCACCACCATCGCCGCCTTCTCTGGCGGAGTGCCGGGGAATACTCTGGTAGTTAACACAAATGAGTCGAGAGTGGGGATAGGGACAGCCTCTCCCACCACCACCTTCGGCGTCTTGGGCACTTCAAGATTCAACGGGGCACTGACGGCCACTGGGGCCATCACTCTGGACAATCTGTCCTCAGCAGGCACCCAATGTGTGCAAGCCAGCTCGGCCGGACTCTTGTCAGTCACGGGAGCGGGGTGCACTTCTGCGGGAAGCCCGGGAGCCTGGGAAACCCTCTTTACCAATGCCCTGACCCCAACCTCCACCACTGCCGGCATCTTTGTCCGGGCCTCCTCGACCTTTGATTCAACTTTGCGGGTGAATACTTCATTCCAAATCTCCACCAGTTCTGATACTTCCATTTCCAAACTGACCATTGAAAATACTGGTTCTGGCTACACTTTCTATGCCACAGACCAAGCCCTTGATACTTCGCCCGTTGTGATTGATGCGTCAGGGAATGTCGGCATCGGGACGGCGGGGCCGGAACTGAAATTACATGTTGCTGGAAATGTGCTTGCTGACATCTACAGTGGATCCAGTGTTCAAGGTGGATTATTCTTTAGGTCAGGTTTTACTGCTTCCAATAAATACAATCTTGCCATTCTTACAGACGATTTTAGTGGCGGTGGCAGTATGGACTCATTATCCATTAGCGCGTTTGATGGTATCAGGTTTGTTACAGGGGCTAATGATGCGACTGGGGAAAGGGTTAGAATAACAACCGCCGGCAATGTCGGCATTGCCACCACCACTCCCGGCGGGACATTTGGGGAAAAATTCACGGTCGTTGGCGGAACATTTATCACCGGCTCCACTACCATTGCCGCCTTTTCTGGCGGAGCGCCGAATAATACTTTTGTGGTGAATACGAATGAAAAGAGAGTGGGCCTTCTCACCGCCACCCCCACCTCGACCCTCCAGGTTCAAGGCGGCAATGTGCATTTCCTCTCCACTGCCGGAGCTGAAGGGCTGTTCTATGATGCCACGAATAATCGGGTGGGGATTGGTATTTCGAGCCCCGGATATCCTTTGCATATCAGTGGAGGTACGGCCAGTGGCAGTACTAAAATTCCTGCTTATTTTGATACTGACAGTACTACTAGGCTTGGTATAAATTCCTCGTTAAATGCCGGATTTGGTCTGTTTATAAGCGGATCTCAAAAGTGGTCAAACGCCACTTACCTTCCGGCTGGCACTAACTATGACTACACTATTTACAATGAGCAGCTTAGCAGAGCAGGACTATTCATTGACGGAGATACCAATAATCTTGGAATTGATACTGCAAGTCCGGGCGGCAAGCTGGAAGTTTATTCAGATACCAGTTCATCTGAAAATGTGGTTGTCTTGAGAACCTCGACTAACAATAGCTCGACTGCAAACTCTGACATTCGTTTCAGCAATGGCACCATTATCGGAGGTATAAAGTTTTCCAACCCTTCAAGTAATGTTACTAAACTTGAATTTTCTAACTGGGACGGTTCAGCAAGATCGGTCAGGATGGGTATTTACGGAACCAACGGCAACGTCGGCATCGCCACCACCACCCCGGGCGGGACATTTGGCGAAAAGCTCACCGTAGTTGGCGGGACATTTATCACCGGCTCCACCACGATTGCCGCTTTCTCTGGCGGAGTGCCGGGGAATACTTTGGTGGTGAATACGAATGAGGGAAGGGTCGGAGTCGGCACGGCCACTCCAGGTTATCTTTTTCATGTCTTGGGGCAGTGCGTGACCGGGGACACTAAACTTCGGCGCAGGCGCCGCCGCAAATCCCAAATCCCAAATCCCAAATCCCAAACAAATCCCAATGATCCAAATCCCAAACCTGACCTCTCCCAACCTCTCCTTACTAAGGAGAGGAGTGGTGAGGTGGATGCGGAATACATCTACGACTCTGTCCGCATTGACCAAATCCAGCCCGGGGACGAAATTCTCTCCTTGAACGAGGCCACCGGCCGGTTTGAATACCAGAAAGTCAAGGCCCTGATGGATATGGGCACAAAGCCCATTTACAAACTGACCACCGCCACCGGTAAGACCATCCGCACCACCGGCAATCATCCGTATTTGGTTTTGGATAAAGCGCCAGCCTCTCGGATCGCCGCCTTTATTGACGCGGCTAATTTTGAGATCGCCTTGAAGCATAACCGCGCGACTGTCGATTATGAGGGTTTGGTCAAGGCGCTTACCGGTTTGGACGGTCTGCCGCCGATTGTGCGGTATTACAAGGTTAATTACCAGACACCGGCGCAAAGCCGCTTCTTTACCTATCTCAAAAATACCCTGAAATTTATTTTGGTGACCAAAACCTTGAAATGGCTGCAGTCTGCCGGCAAAGGCAAGGCAAATTTTGACGTGGAAATTGCCGCAGATGCGATTTTGCTCAAAGACCAGTACGATATTGCAGTTTTGTTCTCCGGCGATTCGGACTTTGTGTATCTGGCGGAAAAACTGCGAACCCTCGGCAAAAAGCTGGTAGTCGTCTCCCCATGGAAAGCCACTGCCCGCGAATTGCGCCAGTCAGCTGACCTGTATTTGACTCTGAACCAGATGTCTTTTGTCAGAATTGAGCAAATGAAAAAGGGCCGTATAAATGAGGCCCATCACCACAGACTTTCGCCTGCACTGGGGATGTTAGCACAGGCATTTCCGTTTGTCAAGGGCGGAACTTGGCGCAATGTCCACACGTTGCGGGAAGGGCAATTTATCGCAACCGCCGGCGGCAACCGCAAACCCATTTATGAGATGATAGCCAAAATAGAGCTCCTGCCCGCCGAGCAGGTCTATGACATCGAAGTGGAAGGCACCCATAATTTCGTGGGCAATGACATCGTGGCGCACAATACTTATCTGCAGGGCAGTGCCACGACCACGGGCGTGGCTCATGTGGGCGAGTATTTGAATGTTACAGGCAGTGCCACTTCCACCATTTCAAGCGCCTTGACTGTTGATTCGAACACTCTCGTGGTCAATGCCAATGAGGATCGGGTGGGGATCGGGACGGCTACCCCCTCGACTACGCTCGGGGTGCTCGGGGCAAGCAGATTAAACGGCGCCCTCACTGCTACAGGACCTATTACTTTGGATAATCTCGCCTCGGCCTCAACCCAATGCGTGCAAGCCTCATCCGCCGGACTGCTCTCGGTCACGGGAGCAGGGTGTACTGCCGCTGGCTCACCTGGAGCCTGGGAAACCCTGTTTACCAATGCTCTGACCCCGACCTCTACCACCGCAGGAATATTCGTGCGCGCCTCCTCGACCTTTGATTCAACCCTGCGCGTCAATACTTCATTCCAAATCTCCACCTCCTCTGATACTTCTATTTCCAAGCTCACCATTGAAAATACTGGCACGGGCTACACCTTCTACGCTACAGACCAGGCCCTTGACGCTTCGCCCTTTGTGATTGACGCTTCCGGCAACGTCGGCATCGGGACGGCGGGACCGAGCGGGCAGTTACATTTATATACGGCCAGTCTCTTGGATTCTAATATTAAAATAGAAGCAGGCTCTGGTCAGAACGCAATGATAAAATTTGTAACTGGTGGGGCAGATGACTGGATTCTTGGTGAAAGAAATGCTGGTACTAACGACTTCCGTCTTTATAGTTATGGCACAGCCAGTGACGTGTTAACGGTATTAAGAAGCACCGGCAACGTCGGCATCGGGACGACCGCTCCCGGAGCTATGCTCCACGCCTCAACCACGGATGAGGGAACCATCGGCATCCGGGTAACTCATTCCGGAACTTCTCCCACGGCCAATATGCTGGAATTCCAATCTCAAGCTGGAACCTTCCTCTCCGGCTTCACGGCCGCGGGGGGACTGCTGATGAACATTTCCTCTACCTCTGCTGTAGCAATTCAAGACGGCTCGGGTGGTTCCGTAGTGCGCATTGACACTACCTCGGTTGCCGCTGGAATTTATACCACCGGCCGGGCGACGACCACCTTGTACGGCTTTTTTGGCACCGGCGGCACCGTGAATACGCTCGATTTTGCCGGCGGCGACGTGTATATCCAGGACGATTTGGAAGTGGACGGCTCTTCCCGTTTTCAAGATATTACCGTTTCTTCCTGCACCGGCTGCGGAGGCGGAGGCGGCGGAGGCGGGGTTGGCTGGGTGTGGAACCAAGAGGCATTACTGCGCATGACCACGACGACCGATGATTTACTACTGGGCGCAACCGCTACCACTTCCCCTGCTAAGTTAAGCGTTTACAACGCCATTGATATCCCCGGCGTGACGGTGAAGGCCAACGCCACCCAAAACGCCAATCTCTTGCAGTTCCAAAATTCTTCCGGCACATTCTTGTCTGGGTTTAGCGGCGCTGGGGGATTACTTGTGAATATCGCTTCTTCTTCGGCTCTTGCTATACAAAAGAGCGGCGACAACGCATTCTTGGTCAACACTGCAACAGGCGATGACGCCACCACCACGGTTACCGGCTACTTCCGGGTAGCGTCCTCCACGGCTTCCTTGGACACGCCCGTTATTTGGGCAGACGGGGCAACTGGGCGAGTGGGCGTTAACACCAGCGCTCCCACCACCACGTTCGGGGTAGTCGGCGCCACAAGATTCAACGGCACCTTGTTTGCAGCAGGAGCAGTCACCCTTGATAATCTCATCTCCTGCGACACCATTGACACTTCCTCCACTGGTCTTTTGTCCTGCGGCACTGATGC
>JACQKH010000051.1 GCA_016204585.1 Candidatus Kerfeldbacteria bacterium | reverse complement strand
GGACAGGTACCAGCGTCCACGGAGCTCTTGGGGGTAGGTAATGGAGTTCATATGCTCATAGTTAACACCTGTCAGCCTTGAATGTCCCGACTGTCAGCGCTAGGTGTTAACTGTACGCACACTTGACTTTTTGTCGCGTACATGCTACACTTTCCTGTTTTATGATACGCTGATTTTACCCACGCACCAGAAAGCCACGGGTGTAAACCCAGCACCATGATTTTGGTGCTGGGTAAACCCGTGGATGAATGGCTCTCGGTGCGGGGTTCCGCTCCACGGAACCACGAATCGAGAGAAACCACGGCCGCCCGGCCTTAGTAGCCGAAGCTACTTCGGCGGAGAGGGCTGAGGCCATGGAGCTTCACGTTAATGATTCACCGCCTCAAACATCACGTCCGTCGCCATGCGCATTTGGTGAAACACCATTTGCGTAATGCTTTCATTCCGCACGAGGGGAATGACCATCGGCCGCATGCCTTGCGGCACAAGGCCCTGACCGCGTACGCCATCGCGGTCATTGCGGTTAAGGTGATCGTCAGCGTCGCCTTGCTTGTTTATCCCGGCCCGTCGGTCACCTCGAACCTGACGCCGAGTAATGTTGTGCGGTTGACTAACCAAGCGCGCCAGTCGAGCAGTCTTAGCACTTTGAAATCGAATGCGCTTCTCAACAATGCGGCGCAGCTCAAGGGGAACGACATGTTGAGGAAGGGATACTTCGCGCACTACAGCCAAACCGGCGTGGCTCCGTGGTTTTGGATCACCAAAGCCGGGTACAAATACATGGCCGCCGGGGAGAACTTGGCCTTAGATTTCCTGACGGCCGAAGACGTCACCCAGGCGTGGTTAAAGAGTCCCAGCCACCGCAAGAATCTCCTAAGTCCGCGCTACGTTGATATCGGGGTGGCGGTCGTTGCCGGAAAGCTCAACGGCGCGCCCTCCACGGTGGTGGTGCAATTTTTCGGCGTGCCAGTGCCAACCAAGCAACGCCCGACCAAGGTGGCGAAAGTCACGCCTCCCCAGCCGGCGGCTCAATCGAAACCGTCGAGCGTGGCCGTTGAATCACCAAAGCCGGTTCTCGGCCAGACGACGGAACAGAACGTGCCGCCGCCGGTGCGACCGAACCTGACAAGTCCGTCTACATCGGCCGTGCTGGCGACGGCCCGACCATGGATCGGCGGAGAATCGCAACCGAACGTCACCATCCGGCTATTTCAAGATGCGCGATCAGCTGGTGAGACCGTGGCTGATGACAAGGGGTACTTCCGGCTGCAACCGTCAGACGATTTTCCCGACGGTCGACACGAAATCACGGCGGTGGCTGTCGGAACGGGCGGCCAGAGCGAACCAAGTGAGCCGCTGGTATTGACCGTTGACACACAACCGCCGTCAGCCGCAGTGGCGTCGGTGGTCATCCTTCCTTCATACTTCAATGAGCGAGGCTATACGGTCAGCGGCACGCTTCAAGGAAAAGACATTAATGAGGCGGCGGTCAGTCTCGGTAGCAGGCGGGAGAAAGTTCCGGTGGCTGAAGGCCTGCTGATGGCCCGGATTGAACCAATTGTTGGAGAAGACGCGGAGGCCGTTGGTTTTGAGCTGCGCGATGCTGTTGACAACATTTCGGTCGTGCCGATCGCTTCCTTGTCCTCGCTTAACGTTACGGTTCTTCAACCGGAACGGGGCGGCATCATTCAGTTTTTGACGAAGATGGTGTTCTTCTCTCGCGGATTCTTCATTACCCTGTGGTTGTTCGTGTTTTTGGCGCTGGCGATCAATGTGCTGGTTAAAATCCGCATCCAGCACCGACCGGTGATTCTGTACTCGCTGCTGTTGCTGTACGGCTTGACGATTGTGATGATTACGACGTAAAACGTTTGACGTTTGACCGTTGACGTTTGACCAGAAATAAACGATTGCGTCAAATGTCAAAAGTCATCCTTCGATAAAACTCAGGATGACCATATACATCTGTCACAGAACAAAAATTTTTATAAATCACGAACTTGTGGATGACCCTGAGCAAAGTCGAAGGGTCACTTGCCAAATGTTTTTGACCTGCTACACTATGTAGTAGGTTTATTCTACCTATGTTTGACCAACGCCTGCCAATTCTCGGAGAGCTTGAGCGCGCGATCATGGACGTGACCTGGTCGCGGAATTCGGTCACGGTTCGAGAAGTGGTCGAGGCGCTGGCCGCAACCCGCGCGCCGGCCTATACGACGGTGATGACGGTGATGAACCGCCTGGTAGAGAAGGGCGTCCTGCGGCGGAAACCGGAGGGTCAAAGCTACCGCTACACGGCGACGAAATCGAAGAAAGAATTCCTCGAACGAAGCTCGCGCCAGGCGGTGGCGAAGTTTGTTCGGTACTTCGGCGACGTGGCGATTGCCCAGTTCATTGACGTGCTCGATGACGTTGATCCGAAGAAGCTGGCGGAACTCCGGCGCCAGCTGCGCGAAGGAGCCGACTAAAGCGATGCTCAGAAATCACCGTCGTCACACCAGTCTTCTTTTCATCCTGCTGGTTACCCTCGGGACAGCGCTGGTCGTGGCGGCCGGCGTCGTGGTCGTTCGGACCGCACCAGTGGTCAATCGCTTGGTGACGCTCGGGTCGGCCAGTTCGCTTGACTGCGGTTGTCAACTCGGACCCCAGGCCGGGCAGACCAGCGCCATCATTTACGGTAGCGCCCTGTTGGCACTATCCGGCGCGATCATTTTAGTAACGCTTTTGCGAACGCTGCTCTTGCTCCGCCGGACCAGGCGGTTTGTTTCTCATCAAGCTATCCGTTCGCCATCGCCAGTGCTTCTGAACATGGCCCGGGAACTCGGCCTGACTGACCGGATTCGCCAAGTCGAGGGAGACGAGGCAGAAGTGTTCTGTGCCGGACTCTTGAAGCCCATCATTTTTATTTCGCGTAAGACCCTGACCGCGCTTGATAGCGATGAGCTCCAGGCGGTGATGACGCATGAACAACAGCATTTGATACAGCGCGACCCGCTCAGAATTTTTCTAGTTGATGTTTTGACTCTGGCCTGGCGATGGATTCCCGGGATGAGAAGCGTCCTTGGCGAGTATCGGGATAGTCTTGAGCTGGCGGCCGACGAAGCAGTCCTCGTAACTTCCGGCTCGCTTCGCCGACTGGGCAGCGCGCTGTTAAAGTTGCTGGCGATTAGCCGCTGGCCTCGGAGGATGGGGACGGCGCCAGTGACGTTTTTCGGAACGAATGAACGGCGAATTGACCAGCTGCTCGGTCAAGCAGTTGTCCGACCGCGCCGGCGCTGGGTGTTGGTGATGGTGCTGATTAGTCTTGGATTCATCGCGGCCGTGAGCTCAGCCAGTGCTCGGGTAAGCGCGGCGGTCGCGCGAGTTGACCAGGTGACGAACGGCCAATGTCGGGAGATGCGGCAACTCTGTACGGCGCCGATCCGGACATGGGTCCCGGCCATGAGCCACATCGAGTTGGTGAGCTCCGAGTAGGTTGAATAGAGAACCTGGCAAGATGAAACCTCCAGGACGGAGAACATCTCCGTTCCGGCTTGTGATTTACACATCAATGTCCGCCATCGCCGTCGTCGGTTTGGTTTACATCTTACGGCGTACCACCACGGCACTCCCGCCAACGACTCGGGCCACCTCCAACACGAACGTTTTATACCCAGCTGATGAACAGCGAGACCTTTTTAACCAACTCTACGTGCTTGGCGATCGTTTTGACGGCCGCGCCGGTAACACGGCGGTCGAAGCAGTCTACTACTTCCCCTCGCTGGTCTCCTCGCTGATCGCCTATGCTGGACGCTCGCCGATCCAAGCGCAAACCTTGCTGGCGATACAGCACAACTCTGATCCAACGCTAATACCTTTTCTCATCAACCTGGAGCGAAACGAAGCACTGGAACAGAATCTACCGTTCAAGGACATCCTCGAACTTCAGGCGGGCGGAAGCGCGCCGTATCCGTTTGTGCGATTTGATCCGGTGGTCGCGCCGGTCGACAGCGACCGCATCGTTCTCGGGGTGGCCTGGTTTCGTAAACCGTCCGGTTCCCCAGGAGCGGTCACGCTGCAACTCACTTTCCGGAACATCCCAGGCAACGTCAAACCGACGGTGTTCACCTGGGATACGAGCGTTTTGCGGCTTACCGAATCCCCCTGAGGGGGATTGTGGATAATCAACGTACCCCGATCGTCAGCAACACTAGGACGATGGTTAATTGGATTACCAGACCGACGCCGAACGGTACGTCGCGCCGGACTAACTCATGATGGAGCGCATTATGGATCCAGTTCTGGAACCGGACCATGTAGCGAAACCCGGTCGGCTTGGTGGCGGCATAAATCCAGCGCACTAAGCCCAGCCAGGACAAGCGCTGGTGAATGAATGGGAAGAAATGGCTGAGGAAGTCCGGTAAAATGCTGCCGAGGATGGCGATGACCAGGAGGTTACTGGGCGTCGATTGCTGTTGAATCGCCCACAGGGTGAGAATAGTCAGGGTAGTGACGTCAATCAGGTTAATCAGTACCGCCTGTCGGTAGCGGTGCTCGTGTCGCCATTCGTGATCGTGGTAAAGATTCTCGTCGCCGTGGGGGATGAAATCGAGGAGAAAGTGCGAGGCGAATGACAAACCGAAGACGGCAGTTGGATTACTGACGTACTGGCTCAAAAAAATGCCGGCCGCGGCGTGAGTGGTGAGAAACATTGGGTAGGTGTTAGGGATTAGGTTTTAGGTGTTAGGGGGTTAGGGGATGAGAAGATGTCGTAAGCCGATTAATCGGCGATTGGAACAAGCTGTGTTCTGGGATCGACAGGTTATTCAATCAAATCATAACATAGTACGCGTTCGTCCACAGCGACATTAGGACTATTTGGGCGGGAATGAGAATAATGGCGACAGCCATGGCAACTAGCTTGTTTTTTGTCATTAAGCCGAGCAGAATGAACAGCGGAAAAACGACGGCGGTGAAGCGCAGCATGCTCAAGAGGCCAGTGGCCAGCGGAACAATAATGAAGAGCGCGCCGGTAATTGCCAGCGTCGTTCCCAGCCGCCGCCATCCAGCCAGGAGCGCGGCCAGCGACACCGTGGCGACGACGGCCCACGTTTTAAGAACTGCGCTGTGGCTGGCCAGTCCTTGAACAATGAACCAGATCGGATTGCCGAGGGTCCGGTTCCAGGGGACGACGGTCTGGACTTGAATAAAAGTAAGCCAGCTGCCGGTGGCCAGACGGTTACCAGCGGCGTAAAGCAGGAATCCGAGAATGGGCAGAAAAAGCGTGAGCACGTTCCAACGCAACGGCCGCGATTCGTTTTTTCGGCTGCGCCAGTATTCGTACGCCAGCGGAACAACAAGGAACATACCGAGTGAGCGCGTCAGACTGGCCAGCAGGCCGCAGGTTGAGGCGATTACCCAATGTCCGCGCCGCGCAAAGTACAGCGTCATCAGGGTCAGCAGCAGGAACAGCGATTCGGTGTAGACGGCTGAGAAGATAAAGCTGGTGGGAAAGAGAAAAAGAAACAAGATAGTACGTTTAGCCGCGGGTTCGCCAAATTGTGTATATACCAGCTTATACAAAAACCAGGCGCTGGTAATCAGCGCGGCGTTGGCAATTAGAATCGCGGCCAGGTAGAAATTGCCAATGATGCTGCTGAGAATTTTGGTGAGCAGGGGATAGAGTGGGAAGAAGGCGAAGGCATGGAGCGGTTCTTCCGGGATGTTCGGGCCGTGCGGGTATCCTTGCTGCGCGATTTCCAAGTACCATTTGCTGTCGTAGACCGTCCAAATGTTGAGCCAGTTATGCGGGGTGTAGTTGTATACCAAGGCGCGGTCGGCCGACGGCGGCATGACCTGGCGAGCGGTAACGCCGACGATAGTCAATACAAGCCGCGTAACTACAAACAGCAGCAGGATGTATTTGAGTTCAGGCGGAAAACGACGACCACCGGGCGACATTCGTCTATTGTACCATTCCGCAGGCGACATCAAAACGCCGATTATTCACGGATGGCGGTTGGTCCGGAAAATGTTACCGGCCTGCTTACCAGGTCGCAGTCTGGAGGTAACGCTCCAGTCGTCCGACCCAACCGATTACCAGGTGCCCGAGCGGCAGCGACCTGACCCGCTCGGCTTTCGAGGATCGAGATTCTTGTCGCCAGAAATAGCGAATGAGATTGTGAATCCGTAATTTAGCAGCAGGCACAGCATGAACAATGTTCGGATATGGATGGGTGCGTAGGTAGATCATAAACCGCAAGAGGTTAGAAGCTCGGCGGAATGGATTACGGTGCCATCTTCGATGAACGTCATCGATCGTCTCATTCAAAAAACGATTGAAGGTAACAGTATTCCAAGCATCAGCAAGAACCGCTGGTTGGAGAATGTTCTTCGCTGTATGGTCATTGAGGAGGTTCCCTTTCGAAAGAGCGGCGTATGCAGCAAAGAATCTTCCTTCGATTGGATCCTCAACATGTTGCAGCAAGGACGACAGCCATGCGTTTGACCATACATCGTGTGCCACGAGGTGACTTGTTCGTAGAAGGGCACGTGTAACAAAGAATTGATACGCATCTGTTCGATTTTCTCTTGTTGGTATCTTGTTCTGGAGAACCAGGGAGGTTTCAGCTGGATTCCATTGCGCTGCTGTACGGAGTTTATTGTATCCGTGGAGGAAGTCCCTGAGAAAATTTCCGCTTGTCGTTGACTTTTGTAAATCTCGAATGCCACTGGTTGCCAAGGAAGAACCGCAAGCCTGAAAACGATTCATGACCACGTCCGGTCGAACAACCACACCGTCTTCAAAAGCGTGCAGAAATAATTCAAGTCCACGGTCACGCCAACCAGATGTGAAGTACTGATCAAAATATGTTGACAACACCCCGACCGCATCTTCACGACGTATGAGACCAAGGAACATGATGATCCTCAATTTCGGTTGAGCATGTGAGAGGAGATCGGAGATGATTTGTGCTTGGGGCCGCGGGAAGACGTTGGCCAGCAGTCCCCAGTAGTGACGATACGGCCGGAGCGTCCGGCTTTCCAGCAGGTAGCGAACTTTGTCGGTCGTGGAGAACCACGGCAGATGGGTGGTGAAGAGCTGTTGTATGGCGGCGGTTGTTTTTGGTCCGAGCCGGAGCGCCGACGGAAGACTCATCTCGCCGAGTTGCCCATGAACAAACAAGCGCTCGCTGATTTCGGCGAGCACATCCTCCAGGTCCGGCGCTGGGCGTCGGTTCACGACTTCGGCCTGGGGGGTGGGGGTATACGACATGGCTTGAGGGTTTTTGGCCCTTCCTGTTAATTCAGAACCATAGCACAACCGTCCAAGGATGGCTATTGCATAGAAAACAATACTGTTCGTTGACAGAGAAAGGGGGTGAGTCAAATGCCTGGTGGACCGCCGGGAGTTCCGTGGTATCCGAAGCCTGTCCCGCCACCGCCGCCACCACCGCGGTAGGGAAAGAGCAGGTAATCGCAATACCCGTGTCGTTTGTTGACAACGCGGAAAAGGAGGAAGTGAAATGGGTTACTGGCAAGATCAGGAAGCTTGGGCGAGCTTTTTTGATTCGACCCCAGCGGCTCGTCCGGGGTTTGGGATCGGTTGGAAGAGCACAGGTTCTTGCAGCGGCGGGTCATCCGGCTCCGAGAACCGCGGTGATTCCAAGGATCAGAGAGACAAATCCAGTGACGATGACTAGTCGTATCTCGGTCATCCCCGGCTGAACAACCGGGTCTCCAGTCACAGAAGTTCATTTTGACGACACGGTATTGCACGGCTCTCCACACGGATTGTGGAGAGTTTTTTTGTAACGAAAGATGGCTGGTGGCTAACGGGCGGACTTGCCAAATTTTCTCGCTTCCATTATACTCCTCCCGCGGGATGGAGCAGTAGCAGCTCGCCGGGCTCATAATCCGGAGGTCGGGGGTGCAAATCCCCCTCCCGCAATGAACCATTCGCTTCGCTCAGGTTCATTGCTGGCGCAACATCTTAAAAACTGGGGTTGCTAAGGTAATGAACGGGGCTAGACGAATGGTACATGGCAACAACAAGACATTCGGTGGCACTAGGAGATATACCATGCCATGGTTTCATGTGTATGCATTACAAAGTCTCAAAGACCGGAAATTCTACATCGGCCTGAGTCAAAATGTAGTTAATCGTTTACGCTGGCACAATGCTGGACAAACAGTTTCAACCGCGCAGCGCCGACCATTCGCGTCGATCTTCTTTGAATCATTTCTCAACAAACAGGACGCCGAACGCCGCGGGCGCTACTTCAAAACCACCAAAGGCAAAACCACGCTTAAACAAATGTTGCGCAACTACCTAAAAGCTGATACAAATCAGGTCGTGCCAGGGTAGCTCAGCTGGTTAGAGCACGGGACTCATAAGCCCGGGGTCGTGGGTTCGAATCCCACCCCTGGTACCAAGACATCCGGATCGAGCCAAACTCGGACCGGGTGTTTTGTATCGCATAGGTTTAACGCTTGCCCGCGAGTACCAACTTCATTGGTTCCCAGTAATAATCCTTCCATCCCTGGGCAATGGATTTGGCATGTTGAGCTGGAACATCGATCTGGGTGAACAGTAACTTCGTGCCTTTCGGCGCTTTGAGTAGCTTGATGGTCAGCGTCGAGTAGTGACCGGCTGGCCAGTCGTCAGCCCGCCAGGTTTGGACGATTTTTTTGTCAGGTATGAGTTCAATGTTTTTGCCGGAGGCCCAGCCGTCAAACGTTGAAAAAGCGCTCCCGACTTTCTGGCTGATCAAGGCCTCGCCGCCGGTGAATGCAGCGTGTTGTTTGCTGTCCATGAACATTTCATACACTTGGTGCGGGGTGCCGGGGAGCATACAGCCTTGTTTGATTGTGACGTTCTTCATACTGTGGTGAATGTTTTTACTATGGCATGAATGCGTTGCGCGCCTTCAACCAGTCTTGGCCCAGGACGGTTCAGCAGTGAGTCGTCGAGCGCGTGGATGTTGCCGTTCCGAACTGCCCGAAGATCATTCCACCCCCCGCGTTTCTTCAGCGTTTGTTGGTCAAAGCGTTCACCAAAGCCGCACCAGTGGAAAATCATGAAATCTGGATCTGCGTCTTTAAGTTCTGGTAGCTCGAAACCGCGGCTCGGCGTTCCCGATTTGGCCAAGACTGGTTGACCACCTGCAATCTCGACCAGCTCTGGTACCCAGTTACCTGACACCATCGGCGGTTGCGGCCATTCTTCCATGTACACCGTCGGTCTGATCGCTGGCGGCTGCGCTCGGAGTTCTGTAAAGGCTGCTTGCATGGTTTCCACAACGTTCTGCGCCTGCTTGTTCGCGCCCACTGCTTGGCCGATTTGAACGATGCTATCCATTACTTCGGAAAGAGATTTTGGCTCAACGTGCAGCAACGTACCCGGACCTGACCAACTTCGCAGTGGTTCAGGCACAAAGTACGACGTCAGAATAATATCCGGTTTGAAATCGGCAATTTGTTCTGGCTCAGTATTAATCCAGCCGCCAATCTTAGGCAGGTTGGTGGCAGCCGCCGGCCAATCACAAAAGTGCGTGGTCGCGACCAGCTGGTCGCCAACGCCGAGCGCGTAGAGAATTTCCGTATTGCTTGGAGCCAGTGAGATGAGACGCATGGGGGGTTAGAACTGATGCAGTTTACTTACTCAAAATTTCTTTGCTTCTATTACGGAAACTCTTGAATAAAGTTTATTATTTTTCCCCCAAAGCTCAATTATTCCATTGCCCGCTAATTTTTTTGCGTGACGCAAAACCGTTGTACTTGGTTTTCCCTCCATGACTGGAAAAAATCGAATCTCTTTTTGACCTAATTTTTTGATGTTGGAAAAATGCTCAAATAGCACTTGATATGCTTTTCCGGTATTCGACCAGTGAGGAAGACCAAGCAATAATGTGCCGTTCGATTTTAAGTGTTTTACAGATTCGATTATCGAACGCACAACCAGAGCTGATCCATCAGGGCCGCCGTTTGTCGCTATAGTCATTCCTCGACTCATGCCCCAAGTTTTTCCTTTTGGATAGGGAATTGCTGGCGGATGAACGATAATCACATCGAATTTTCTTGTCCGCATGCGTTTGAAGAAATCGCTGGTGATCGCAGTCACTTTTGCCCGGTTAATTTTTGCATTTATTTGAGTCACCTTGGTAGCGTGCGGGTTGATATCAGAAGCAACTACGGTGGTCTTTTTTACGAATCTTGCGACTGCTATTGCGATTGCTCCCGAACCACCTCCCATCTCGAGCACTGACGATCCTGGTTTTACAGTTTTGCGCGCAATCTCTGCAAAAAAGAGAGTCGCGGGTTTAGGCGGATACACATCAGGATTGCTGATGTCGAACTTTAAACCTTTCCAGAAATGATATTTCATCAGAATCGGTTATTCGGGAAAATCCGGAGCAATCGGATTTGGCTGATCGGCGCTTAAATTGTTTGACCGGATGTCCGCCTTTATAAAGTTCTCCGATCGGACCGGTGAACCCGCGAACCGTCGAAGCATTGCCAGTTGTCCGGCGTGCGTCATGGCATCAGCAAACGGGCCTTGCAGCATGCGCTCCTCGGTTGTCCCTTTCAGTGGAGTATCCGAATCCAGGTATCGGCCAAGATCTTCAAGAAGTTCGTGGAATGCATTCAAGTCATTTTTCCAGTCCGTGGGTTTCGGCGGAGGGAACGTTCCGCCGATAAAAAATGTTCGAGCATATCCCAACACGCTCATCATGTGGCAAATAAGCTGGTGCGGAGTCCTGACTCCCGATCCCGGACTAAATTGTTCAAATCCATCAGGCATTCCGCGAAGTGCTTTTTGCGTTCGGTATGCTAGAGCAGCAAGAAAATGTCGAAGTAGTTTACGTTTTTCACTCATGGTATTGATTTCCTGACTGGTGCCGCCGGTCCCCGCCCCTTCGGCAAGCTCAGGGCGGGGTAAACTCCGTCGAACCGACAGCTAGTAAAGTTATGCAGGTGGTGCCAGAGAAGGGAGTCGAACCCTTAATCCCTTACGGGAACACGATTTTGAGTCGTGCGCGTATGCCAGTTCCGCCACTCTGGCACCACCTGCACACTTTGCAACTTTTTAAAGAGTAATTGTGAATGACTGCGAGCGACAGCCCCGAACCCTACATGGTACGGGGTGAGTCGTGCGCGCTTGCCCCGCATACGCCGAGCCGTGCGAGGCGTTGTGCGGGGTCTGCCAGCCCGCCCAGCACTCAAGCGAAGCGCGTAGTGCTGTGGTTCCGCCACCGCGGCGCAGTGATTTAGTCTACGTAGTCGGCACTAAAAAGTCAATGAATCATTGAGGATTTGGGGCAACTTTAGTATACTACCGGTGTAATCAATCGTGATATGGCCAGAAAAATTTCCATTGTCAACCAGAAGGGCGGGGTCGGGAAAACGACCACGGCCATTAACGTCGGCGCGGCCCTGGCCAACCACGATCACAAAGTACTGATCGTCGACCTCGACCCGCAGGCGAATGCCACGAGTGGGCTTGGCATTGACTATCGCCAGGTGGAGCACGGCGTGTACGAAGCGCTCAGCGGTCAGGTACCGACGGTTGACGCCATTCGCGAGAGCGGACGGCCGAACATTCATGTCTTACCGGCCACCCAGAATCTGGCCGGCGCAAACGTGGAACTGGTGACGGTCGAACGCCGAGAATGGCGATTAGCTGAAGCGCTGGAACCGGTGGTGCATCGCTACGACTACCTGCTGGTTGACTGCCCGCCGAGTTTGGGGCTGTTAACCGTGAATGCGCTAACCGCCGCGGATGAGGTGTTGATTCCGGTGCAGTGCGAGTACTTGGCACTCGAGGGACTGGGACAGCTTTTGGAAACGATTGAACTGGTGAAGCAGAATCTGAAGCCGGATCTTAACGTGCTGGGCGTGGTGATGACTATGTTCGAAGACGACCACGAGCTCAGCCACAGCGTGTTTCATGAAATTTACAAACATTTTCCGCACCATATTTTTCGCGTGGTCATTCCCCGAAACGTCAAGCTAGCCGAGGCGCCGAGTTTTGGCAAATCCATTTTCGAGCACAGCCGCGACTCGAGCGGTGCGCGGGCTTATCATCGGCTGGCTCGGGAAATTCACTGGACTGGAGAGGCAAAATGAACCCCGTTAGAAATTTCGTCATCAACTTTTTCAGTCATGGACACTCTCGTGGAGGTTACCATGGTAATTTCTAACGGGGTGAACGGAGCTCTCGGCCGTGGTTTGGGTTCGCTGATTCCGAACGCTTCCGCTCGGAAGTCAGGAGTTGAACAACCGGGCGTGCTGCTAGTCCCGGTACACCAGATTGTGACCAATCCGCACCAGCCGCGCAAATCGCAGGATCACGCCGCCCTTGAGGACTTGATAAACTCGATTCGCGAGCACGGCATTGTGCAACCGCTGGTGATGGTCAAATCGGGAAGCGGCTACCAGCTGATCGCCGGCGAGCGTCGCTTGAAAGCCGCCCAGATTTTGGGACTGAAGACCGTGCCGGCAATCGTCCGCGACGCCACCACCCAGCAGCAGCTCGAACTGGCGATCGTGGAGAACGTCCAGCGGAAAGACCTGAATCCGATGGAACGGGCGCACGCCTATCACAAGCTGATTGAAGAATTCGGCCTGACCCAGGAACAGGTGGCCAAGCGGGTGGGAAAATCCAGGGTGACGGTGGCCAACACGCTGCGACTCCTTGATTTGCCCGCCGAGGTTCAGGCAGCCGTGGCTGAGGAGAAAATCACCGAAGGGCACGCCAAGGTTATTGCCAGCGCGCCGACGTCTAAAGAGCAACTGCGTTTGTTTGCGGCCATCCTCAAGGGCTCGCTTAGCGTGCGCAGCGGCGAGCAACTAGCCCAGCGAACGGTGCCGAATCGCCGCCTAAAAAAACCGGCTAATCCGACCTTCGTCGCCGCGGAGGATGACTTGCGAGAACTGTTCGGCACCCGCGTCCGAATTGACAAACACGGTAGGGTTGGTAACATTACCATAGAATTTTATTCGGACGAAGAGTTCGAGGCGCTGGTCAAGCGACTCCGTCAATCTAAAAATCAAAATCTATGATATTTTTCCAACGTCGCAATTCCACCCAGCGTCTGGTGAGCTCCCTTCAAGGATTGACTAGGGTCCTACTGGCGTTGGCGGTTTTTTCCGTACCGCTGTTCTTCCTGCCCGGACTTACCGACCTGCATGAGCTTCCGAAGGCGGCGCTGTTTCTTGTTTTGACTTTGCTGGCGGGGTTGTCGTGGACGGCGACCTGGGTCATCTCAGGCGAGCTTCGCTGGCGGCCGATTCCTGGTCAGTGGCCGCTGCTGGCCTTGGCGATCGTCGTCGTCCTGTCGACGATATTCTCGATCGGCCACGTCGCCTCGCTCCTCGGAGTTTCGGCGTTTGTGCACCAGACGCTGCCGGTGCTCTTGGCGGCCATCGTTTTCCTGATGCTGATTGGCCAAGTGTTCGATGGAGTGAACGACGTTGATTTCTTTGTCGCGCTGATTACCACCTCTCTGGGTCTGGCTGGTTTGATAGGCATGCTCCAGATTGCCGGATTGTCTCCTTTCTCCTTGGTTGAACTCCGATCGCCGAACTTCTTGCCTACCGCCAATAGCCTGGCCGCCTTCGGCATCCTGATGGGAGCCCTGGCATCACTTTGTCTGATGTCCTTCAACCAGCCGCGCGAACTTCGGTGGAGGGTGTTAACCGCGACGGGAATGGTGGTAGCGGTGATCGGGCTGCTGGCTGTTGACGTGCCAGCCGGCTGGATAAGTCTCCTTATCAGCATGGTCGTATCCATCGTGTTTGTGAGTCTTCGCCGTCTCGCTCGGGTTGAATTGTTAGTCTCCGGATTAATCGTTATCATCGCCGTGGTCGGCTTACTTTTGCCGACTAATCGTTTTGTAAAAAGTGGGTTGCAGACCGACGTAGTCCTTGATAGCGCCGCGTCGTGGTCGATAACCAAAGCCAGTCTTAAGGCCTACCCGATTCTGGGGTCCGGCCCGGCAACGTTCATGTATGACTACGTGCGCTTCCGGCCGGCCGCCGTTCGGGGAAACCCGCTGGTTATGCCGACCGCCTCCGACGACGGTCTTCAGGTACTGGCGACCCTCGGCCTGCTCGGCGCGTTGGCGTTGCTTAGCGTGATCATCGGATTGTTGCTGAAGTTCATCCGGCAAAGCGAACAATTGGCTGACGACCATGGTCAGCAATGGTCAAGCATCTCCAGCCTGATCGGCGTATGGGCCGGCGTTACCGCAGCGCTGGTATTCGCGCCGTCAACGATGACGACCTTCGTCCTGTGGTGGGCCACCACGGCGTTTGTTTCAGTCGTGGTAAAAACAAAGGTACGGACCCAAATTTTCAAGCGCACGGCCGGTCGTTTGCTCAGCCCCTTGTCCTTCCTGGTGATCACCGCCGCGTTCGGGTTTGTCCTGGTCTGGTCAATTCGCCTGGTCCTGGCCGACCGCGGTCTCAATCAAGTTGCCGCCGCGCTGTCCCGACAAGAGGATTTGAGCATTATTGGTCAACGCATCGATCGGACCATTCGACTGAATCCTAGCGCTGCCCTGCCGTGGTTGTTTCGCTCTCAGAACCAGTTGATTCAGGCGCAGCTACTTAGTCAGTCGTCGTCTCCCGACCGCGCTAAAATCCAAAACCTGATTGCTCAGGCCATCAACGACGCCGAGACGGCGGTCAGCCGCGACCCAGGCAACCCGTTAGTCTTGGAATCGGTCGCCCAACTTTACAAGAATATCGCCAACGGCGGAGACCTGCTGCTTTCCGCCTTTGAACGGTTGGTAAAGCTGGAGCCGAACAATCCGCAGCTACGCCTCGACCTGGGTCAGGCACACTATCTGCGCGCTTCTTCGCTCTATGCTCAAAAAGGGAACTCGGCTAGCGATCCAGAAGTTCAAAAAAGCATCATCGTCAGTCGGAGCGAGTTCGAAACTGTATTCAATCTCCAGCCGAACAATCTTGAGGGATCGTTCGGATTGGTGTTGCTGGACGAACTGGCGGGCGAGAAAGATACGGCCTTCAACCGTTTGGAAGCGTTGACAAAAGCGAATCCGACGATGGCCGCGCTGTGGTACGAACTCGGACTTCGGTACAAAGATCGGAAGGACGCGAAGAGTGCGAAGGATGCCTTTACCAGCGCGGCGCAGCTCCAACCAGGTCTGGCGCAGGCACACTGGGAACTCGGACTTCTGGCTGAAGCGGATAAAGATACGGCCACGGCGCGGCAGGAATTTGAGATCGTGCAGCAGCTTGATCCGACCAATACCGAGGTCGGGAAGAAACTGGAAGGACTGCCGAAACAATAACCGCGCCCCGCGCCGTAGCTGTCTTACGTAGCGTGCCGATTTATCGGCAATGAACAAAGCCCATAAATGGGCACGCTACAATTTTGTTCAACAAGCGCGGGGTGCGCTTGACGCGGCGTGGTCGCTGTGCCAAGATACGGCCGTTTGTGATTTGAGGACGGAGGGTGCTGTTCGTGCCAGAAGCAGAAGTCGGAGGTTGGAGATTGGAGGTTCGGATCACAACTCGCCGCTTTTGTTTGGGCGGACAATTCGGAGAGGGGAAAACGTCATGGCTATGAGTCGCAATGCGTTGATCGGTGTGCATGCTCGGCGAGGCAAGAAAAGCGAGATGGTGCGTATTCTCGATGAGTTCATTGCCAGGGCATCTAGCCCGGAACTGGAGCGGGTGCTGCGAGAGTGCCGCGATCAGGTGCTGGCAGAAGTGGTGAAAGAAGGTGAGAAGGCCATCAATGTGGTCGTTCGCAACGCCCTCGTGGGTGATCCCAAGATTTCGATTTATTTACTCGATGTCGAGGGTAACGGCGGAAGATGGAAGATCACGTGCGGATCGCGTGAACAGCTGGGAGGCGTGCTCGACGGCATGAAGGCGTTGTGTCGGATGTTCGAGATCTACATGCCAGACCCCGAGATTCCGTGAAGTTCTGTTCCCGGACTGTTGTTTGAGATTGAAGGCGGACAGTTCGATCACGGAGGAGGAAGACAGTGGCTACCAGAGAGGAGTGGGCGTACCTTGGTCAGATCACGCGGGAACTTCTGATCGAAGGTCTGATGTTCAGGTCATGCATGGGACTAATCGTGTGGGGAACGATCATCGGGGCGTTGTTTGCCCTGGCTTCGATGTTGACGTAGTTACCGCTGAAGTATCATGCGAAGGAGGAAACAATCATGTCACGCAGTTGGGATGTGGTGGAGAAGGCGCAACCGACGGTTGGGGATCGGCTGGGCAAGACGAACGGATGGCTCTTGGGTGTCTGGGCAGTGGTTCTCGTTCTGGTCGGAGCCGTCGTGTCAATGATCTTCAGCCAGGCGGCGGACGACCAGCGCGTTAAGCGCCTAGAGGACGAACTGAACTCGGCCAAGCGGGTCGCGGCATTGGCTCAGCAGGCCAACAGCCGAGCTGAACAGGCGGCGGCCCGTGCCGACTCGGCAAAGCAGTTGGCCGGCGTCACCCAGCAGCGTCTGGCGGCGATCAACACCAAGATGATGGAGCTGGCCAGCCGGCAGTATGCCATCGAAGTGCGGGCCGATCGACTCGACAGCGCGATAACGCAGGTGGCCGCCGATCTCAACGAGCTGGGTGAGGCGGTGGACAATGATTTCAACGCCGTGTCCGACCGGATTGACTCGGCGTTCGTGGTCGCCAATGCCGCCGTTGCCAAGGCCGATGAAGCGCAGCGTTCGGCAACGCAGCTGCGCGGCGGGTTTGACGCCCTGCGGAGCGATCTCGATCGGCGAAACGAGTCAGCGAAGTGGCAGAACCGACTGGCTGTCGGGCTGGGCGTGGTCAACACGGTGGTCTGGGGCATTCACATCGTCCCGGATTCGCACCATAAGTAGGAGGTGATGAAGTTGGGACGTGATGAGATCAGAACCGCAGGTAGAGCCATGATCATCATGGCTTTTGCAATGATCGGTTCGATCGTCCTGATGTTCATCGGGATTCCGCTCACCGTCATTTTCACTAACTAGATCGTGAGCGTCAGGCAGTGAGGAGGTGATTGGACGTGGCCGATAGTTCGCGGAAGTTTCCACCCGCGATCGGTCCGGCTCGAGTCGTTCCGCCGCCGAAGAAGTATTCCCTCAGTTTCGGCTGGAAGCTGGTGCTGATATGGCTGGCCGGCGTGGCGTGGGTACTCCTTACCACATGGCTGGGACCGAAGATCGGACCGTGATTCGCGGTATCATCAACTACGATCCGCATGACGGTACTGCCGAGCCACACGTTTCTCGGCAAAGGTAATGGACAACAACTGCAAGGGGGTTACGCCATGACCAGTACGGGCAAGCACCATCATCGAGATCCGCCGGGGGACTGGGTCAACGATGTAGGTGAGCAGCCACGGTTATCCTTCGGAAATTTCTTCGGGTGGCTGTTCACGCCGGTCGGGCTGATCCTGGAGAAGCTCGCTGAATGGTTCGACTGGTGATAGTCGAACGCGAACGGCGAAGATGTTCTGTGCAGCAACAGAGCCCATCGGATTTGGAGGAAATCCGGTGGGTCTTTTCGTTTTGTTTCATTGTGCACCTTAGAAAAGGTGCGCTGGAGAAAAAATCGTTACAGGCGCGGACTCTCAAGTCCGCGCCCGTTTTTGTTTTGACAAAGCGTTAATCAGCATGCTGCCGACCCAGAGGACTACGGCTGCGAGCACGGCCGCCGAAAAGCTGCGTATTTCAAAACCTTTGACAATCGTACTGGTTAACCACAGCAGAACGGCGTTGAGGATGAAAACAAAGAGGCCGAGTGAGAGAATAGTGACCGGCAAGGTCAGGATGATGAGGATGGGTTTGACCAGGGCATTGAGAATGCCGAAGACCAGAGCCACAATCAGCGCGGTCCAGAAGTTACGGACGGTGATGCCCGAAATCAGGTAGGGCAGCGCCAGGATGATGAGCGAGTTTAAAATCCAGCGGAGGAGCATGTTTAGAACATTTGACGTTTGACCCTTGACATTTGACTAACCCTTCTCACGTTTTGGTCAATGGTCAAACGTAAAACGTCAAATGTTAGTTACTGTGTTGGCTGCGGCTGTTGCTCAGCTTGCTTGACGTACTTGCAGGTCTTGCTCGAGCAGCGAACCGTGCCTTTCGCGCCGTAGACCAGCAGGTCACCGGATTCGGGGCATTTTTCCCCGGTCGGCTTGCTCCAGAGGGCGAACTTGCACTCCGGATATCGGTTGCAGGAGTAGAAGGTCTTGCCGTAGCGCGAGCGCTTTTCGATGATGTCGCCCTTGCCGCACTCCGGGCAGGTCACGCCCGTCTTTTTTTCAATGTTCTTGATGTACTTGCACTCCGGGTAACGGTCGCACCCGAGGAACGGGCCGAACCTGCCGCGTTTGAGCGCCAGTTTACCCTGTTTGCACGTCGGGCAGGTCTCGCCGACACCCTCCATGGTTTTTGTCTGTTCCGCAATTGAATTGTCGCCGTTCAATTCCTTCGTGTTCTTGCACTCCGGGTAACCGGAGCAGGCCAGGAATTTTCCAAACCGGCCGTACTTGATGACCATCGGATGACCGGACTTTTCGCAAACGTACTCGGTCGCCTTCTCGGTAAGTTCTTTCTTCGACAGCGTTTCTTGTTTAGTGTTCAGGTGCTGCTTGAAGGGCGTGTAGAATTTTTCGATGACCGGCATCCATTGCTTGGTCCCCGCCGCGATTTCGTCGAGTTCCTCTTCCATTTTGGCGGTGAAAGCATAATCCACGATTTCCGGGAAGTGCTTAACCAGGAGATCGTTGACGATGAGGGCGATATCAGTTGGTTTCAGGCGTCGCTCGAACCGCTCAACATAACCGCGTTCGATGATAGTGGCAATGGTCGGCGCATAGGTAGAGGGCCGGCCAATGCCGTACTCCTCGAGTTTTTTCACGAGGCCCGCTTCCGAGTAGCGGGCCGGCGGTTCGGTGAAGTGCTGGCTGGGGGTAATGGATTTCAGTTCCACTTTTTCGCCTCGGTGGAGTGGCGGAAGCTCAGTTTCCTTGACGTTCTCCGTGGCGACCTTGAGGTAGCCGTCGAATTTCGTCACCTGCCCATTCGCCCGGAAGGTGAATTTGTCGGTCGTTCCAGTGCTGGCGATGTCCACCGTGGTTGAGTCCATGATCGCCTCAGCCATCTGCGAGGCGACCGCACGCCGCCAGATCAGGTCGTAAAGTTTGAATTGCCAGTCTTCGAGATAAGGTTTGACCGTCTCGGGCGTAACTGTCGGATCGGCCGGCCGGATTGCCTCGTGAGCTTCTTGCGCGCCCTTGGATTTGGTTTGAAAACGCCGCGGCGAATGGTAGTTTGCGCCATAGGCCCGGCTAATATGAGCGCCGGCTTCGCCAATGAACTTGGCGGCCAGGTTGACTGAGTCGGTGCGCATGTAGGTGATTAGTCCGGTCGGACCTTGACGGCCGAGCTCGACGCCTTCGTAGAGTTGCTGGGCAATGACCATGGTCTGCTTGCTGGAAAAACCCAGCTTGCGGTTAGCGTCTTGCTGCAGCGTGGAGGTGGTGTACGGCGGGTAAGGATTTTTCCGGACTTCTTTCTGCTGGACATCATCAACAGCGTACTGAGCTCGGTCGAGCGCCTTGAGAATAGCGTCGGCCTCTTGTTTATGGTTTATCGCCAGCCGATCGAGCGATGCGCCATTTTTCTTTGCCAGTCTGGTACTGAACTGTTGTCCGGCCTGGTTGGCAAAAAGCGCTTCGATTGACCAGTACTCTTGCGGCTTAAAGGCCTGGATTTCCCGTTCGCGCTCAACAATCAAGCGAACCGCCACTGATTGAACACGGCCAGCCGAAAGCCCCTTGGCTACCTTCTTCCAGAGTAACGGTGAGAGTTCGTAGCCGACCAGTCGGTCAAGGATGCGTCGGGCCTGTTGAGCGTCAACCAATCGGAGGTCGAGTTCACGGGGATTTTTTAGCGCTTCCGCGATGGCCTCCTCGGTAATTTCGTGGAAAACGATGCGCTTGAGCTTATCGGCGGGTTGATCCAAGAGCTCAGCTAAATGCCAAGAAATCGCTTCACCTTCGCGGTCCTCGTCAGTTGCAAAGTAGACGGTCGCCGCCTTGGCCGCTGATTTTTTCAGGGCAGTGACGGTTTTCTTCGACTTCGTGGGGATGACGTATTGCGGCGTGAAGCCGTGTTCCACGTCAACGCCGAGCTTCGATTTTGGCAGGTCACGGATGTGACCGAAGCTTGATTGAACGTCGTATTGTTTACCGAGGAATCGCGAGATGGTTTTGGCCTTGGTCGGCGATTCAACGATGATGAGGTTTTTGGACATAAAGCGGTTGGCTCGTTGGCGGCTAGCTCTTTAGCTCGTTAGCGATTCACTAAACGCGGTAAGCGCCAACGAGCTAATAAACTAACGAGCTGAACCACTAATTTCTGACGTAGTGCATTCCGCCAAGGTGGCGAATTCGTCCTTTCATTTCCAGCACACTTAAAGTGGCGTTGACGACACTGGCGGAAAGATGACTGATTGCGACGAGTTCGTCAACATGCCTGGGTTCGGTAAGGAGCGCGAGGAGCTTCTCCTCAGTTGGTGAACCAGCTCGGATTTGATCATTCTTCTGGACGGCGCCGTAAATGTCAAGGCCCAGCGATTGATGGAGGTCTTGAGCGTATCGGACCACCGTCGCCCCTTGGCTGAGGAGAGTGTTTGGCCCAATCGAGGCATCACTGGTGATCGGGCCGGGAACGGCAAAGACCTCGCGGTTTTCGTCCAAGGCCAAGCGCGCAGTGATGAGCGCCCCCGATTTTTTACCGGCCTCAATGATTACGGTGGCCGGACTCAACCCGGCCATGATCCGGTTGCGTTGCGGAAAAAAGTGTTTTTGTGGCTCAGTGCCAGGCGGGTACTCGCTGATCAGCGCGCCGCGACGGGCGAGAATTCGTTCGGCCAACTCTTCGTTCTGACGAGGGTAGACCATATCCACCCCGCTCCCCAGCACGGCGATGGTCTGTCCGCCGGCCGCCAGCGCCGCTTCATGCGCTTCCGTATCTATGCCGTAAGCCAGGCCGGAGACGATGGTAACGCCGTCTTGGGCTATCGGCCGAATCAGCGCGTGCGTGGCTGATCTTCCATAGGAAGTCGGTTTTCTCGTTCCCACCACGGTCAGACATTTGGTGAAGAGACTGTCGATTGAACCACGGACAAACAGAACCAGCGGCGGACTGTGAGTTTCACGAAGTAAAACGGGATAGCGCGAATCCACCACGGAAATAATTTGTATTCCAGGAATTTGCACATCATCTAGGAGTTGGTCTGGACGAATAGTGTGGCACCGACGCATGAATTTCTCGATGAACTCTTGGGAAACGGCAGTTGTGCGAAGTTGGGATTCAGAAGCGCGCCACAGCTCCTCAATGTTGGTAAAATGTGTGAGTAGTTTTTGCAGCGTCTGATAACCGATGCCGAGTTTTTGAAAAGCGAGGAGATATTTGGTATGGTTGTTCATGGCGTGGCTTGACAAGTTCCGTCAAGAGGAGTACAGTGTAGTGTTTGTTGAAATGTGGACTGAAGCGGAATGAATTCGTTGAGTGCGGTTGTTGAGCGCTCGTTGAAGGAGGGAATAAAGATGGCAGTGCACACTGTCGCGCTGCGAGACACGCGGTACGAAACGACCGCGTGGGGGACTGAGTGCCGACGCTTTGTCCCGCGGACGGAGATCGAACGGCAGTTTCGGGAATGGTTCGCCAGCATGCTGGTGGATCTCTCACCGGGAGCATTCAAACAGATCAGTGGCGGTACCCTGTTCGACGCTTGGCAGCGCTGTTTACAAGGTCGGGGATTGACCGACACGCGGTACAGTCTACTGCCGGCAGAGTTGATCACCATCCTCGAGCGCGAGGGCTATGACCCGATGAATCAAACCGGCCTGCCCACCGAGCTGTACGAGCGCTGGCAGCCCGTGTCCACTCCGCCGGACTTTCCGGAAGGAGACGCTCGTGAAACCGGTCATCCAGCGAGGTGACCGGTTTGCTTTAAGAAAATGTTGAAAGGGCGCATTTTGTCATGCGCCACCCAGATTTTCAGGTTTTGACCGGCGTTTCTTCGGGTTTCTTCAGCGGTTCCGGTTCCTTCTGAAACACTTTAACACACGACTTTAAATCGCGCAACCAACTAGGGCCGAGCTGATCGAAGTCAATCTTGACCAACCTGGTTGTAAAATCCCATTTTGGGTTTTTGGCTAGGAGTTTACCGATCATGTTCGGGGTGATGGTGTCGGAAAATTCGATAGTCAGTTTTCGTCGAGCGACACTATCAACCGTCGAGGTATTGATAACAATGCTGGAGATGGCGGTCGGCTGCGCCAGCAAGCGGATCTCCAAGAGATCGAACAGGTTGTTGAGCGGGGTCGGCAAATGTTTGTGGCCGAACGTTTTTTTCTTGAATTCGTGAAGGTTGGCAATGCGCACAAAGTTCGCCATCTCCTGGTAGAGCTTAAGCCGTTTCGGCTCGGACGGAATGAGTGTCTTCGGTATGGCGATGTCAAGGGGCAGGTCAATGATAATGTCGCGGAGCGGCTCCTGCTTGATGCCGGTCTTGAGTTCTTCAATCGCCTGCGATAGGAGACGGGTATAAAGATTAAGGCCGATGGCCGCGACCTGCCCGTGCTGCTCCTTCCCGAGAATGCTGCCGGTGCCGCGGATCTCGAGGTCGCGGAGGGCCAGCTGGAAGCCAGCGCCCAGTTCGCGCGCTTCGGACAGGGCTTGCAGGCGTTTCCGCGGTCCGGCCGTGAGCTTGGCGGAGTGGTAGAGGAAATAAGCGTAGGCCTGCCGCGCTCCGCGGCCGATCCGGCCACGGAGTTGGTAGAGCTGGGCCAGGCCGAAACGACCAGCGTTGTCGACGATCAGGGTGTTGACGTTCGGCAGGTCGAGGCCGTTCTCGATGATGGTGGAACAAACAAGGATGTCGACCTGACCCGTGTCGAAATCGGCCATCACCGACGAGAGTTCGTGTTCGTCCATTTGCCCATGGGCGATGGCGTACCGCGCTTCCGGGACAAGCCGCTTCAACCGTTTCAAAGTCAGCTCGATAGTCTCGACGTTATTGTAAACGTAGTAGACTTGTCCCTGGCGGCTAAGTTCTTTGCGGATTGCCGCCACGACGGTAGCGTCCGAATACGGCTGAATCTGCGTGTCGATCGGTAATCGACCTTCCGGCGGAGTCTCGATGATGCTGACGTCCCGAATGCCGGACAGGGCGAAGTTGAGCGTGCGCGGAATCGGGGTAGCGGTCAGCGTTAGGACGTGAGCTTGCTGCCGGAGTTCCTTAAGGCGTTCCTTGTCTTTGACGCCGAAGCGTTGTTCCTCATCGATGATGATGAGGCCCAGATCTTTGAAGGTTACGTCGTCGGAGAGCAGTCGGTGGGTACCGATGACGATATCAACGTCCCCGGCGGCCAGCCTGGCGACAGTTTGTTGTTGTTCCTTGGCGTTTCGAAAGCGACTCAAGAGTTCAGTTCTGAGCGATAAGCCCTGGAGTCTGATCACGAAGGTGTCGTAGTGTTGCTGCGTCAGAATGGTCGTCGGCGAGAGCACCGCCACTTGTTTTCCCCGGACCGCCGCCCGGACCGCCGCCCTAATCGCCACCTCTGTTTTTCCGAAACCGACGTCGCCGCAAACTAAACGATCCATCGGCGTTTGCTGCCCCAGGTCTCTGAACACGTCGTCAATCGCGGCAGCCTGATCCTCGGTCTCCTCGTATTGGAAGGAGCTGGCCAGCCGCTCCTCGACGTCGGTCGTGCCATTGAGTGGGGTGGCGTGCGCGGTCGCCCGCTTGGCGTAAAGTTTCAGGAGCTCCTGAGCCAGCGCCATGGCTTCGGCCTTGATTTTCTGAGTTACTTGGTACCAGTTTGAACCAGACAGACGGTGCAGTTTGGGGTTAGCCACGCCGATGTATTTTGAAATTTTATCGGCCGCCTCGACGGGGACGAAGAGTTTGTCTCCGCCGGTGTACTCGAGGGTGAAGTACTCGCGCTCGTGACCGTCAATCTGCTGCTTTGTCATCCCCAAAAACCGGCCAATTCCATGATCGAGGTGCGTGACGTAGTCGCCCGCTTTCAGTTCGGCCAGGAAGGCCAGATCGACTTTTTCTTTTCCGCTAGCCCGGCCTTTGGCTTCGCTCCGACCGAAAATTTCTTGATCAGTCAGGAACAGGATTTTTTCCTGCATCGCACTGAACCCAGTCAGGAGGGCGCGCGACCTCCGAAGTTCATGTATCGCCGGCAGCGGGATTTTGAGGTGGCCAAAGAGTTCCCCGACTTCCGGCCGCCGGGCGGTGGCGATTCCAACTTCCCAGCCTTCTTGGCGGTAGCGTTTGAGGTCATGCGCTAGGGCCCGGTAGTCACGGTGGAAGAACGGCGCTTGGTGGAAATCGACCTGGACCGTTTCTTCTCCACCGAAGGTTTCGAAGATGACTGCTCGGTAGGGCCGCAGAACTTCTTCCCAGTGTTCCCAGCGCGGCGCAACAGCGGCCAGCTGGTCCGGATCGGACAAGATAAAGAGCGTTTCTTCCGGATTGAGGTAGGAAAATAGTACTGCTCCCGAACTAGTCGCCAGCTTGGCCGGCGTGATCAGCGCTTGCGAGAGCTTAGTTGTTTTTTTCCGGCCCTCGATGACGGTGATGCTGGCGAGCGTATTGCCGTCGAACTCGCAGCGAAAAGGATGACGCCCATCAATTGGAAAGATATCAAGAACGCCGCCGCGCCGCGCGAACGTTCCCTCGACCGCGGCTGTTCCCTCGTAACCGTAACCGCGTTGGGACAGCTCCTGGCTGACTTCTCCCGGTTTCCGTACCTCACCGACCCTGAGTTCAATGCTGGTGTCGTGGAAGGCTGGGCGTGGTAAGACCGATCGTTCAAAACTGCTGACGCTCGATACCAATAGGAGTTTTTCTCCGACCGACAAACGGCGCAGGATTCTCGGCAGCTCGGCCTCGGTCAAGAACAAAGGGTCAGTGAATCGGGACTTCCAAAACTTCAGTTGTTCGGCAATTACCTCGGCCTCGGTTTCGTCGTTAGTAAGCCAGATTCTGGTTTTGAGACGGTCGTTGTTAATGGACTTGGCCACCAGGAACGTCTTGGCGCTAAGTGGCCCAACTCCAGACACCCGTAGGACGCTAGATCCATTGGCGGGTAGAGGTGGAAGAGAGGCGGCATGCTCTCCTTTTCCAAAAAGAAGGGTCGTATCCGTTGTCGTTACTTCAGTTTTTTTCATACGGCGTGGTTACTGGAAGAGCTGAGAGGCATTGGTTCCGTCCAGGCCAACAAATCATAATGACCTGGCCATGTCCTCTTGACACGTTTTGGATGTTTTGCTAAGGTATTCTGTCGCAGAAAAATCGTTGAAAACCGATCGTTTTTATCCTGTACCCACGGTCCTACTTGCAAGCGGTGAACGAGGGACAACCCCTCCTAAGTTCCTTAAGTAGCCACAAGTTAAGGTTTCATTCGTTTTCGGGTGAGATCTTACGCTTGTAAGTAGAATTGTGGGTACAAAGTTGTGGGAGGCATGGAACAGTCGTATCAAGCGGCCGGCAAATTGCGTCTTGTGCGATCTGGTAGTGTCACCATGCTCTCCTGTTTCGCGGGGCGGATGCGATTGCGATCACGCTGTGCGCGGCCCACAGCTCACAGTCGTATTTCGCCCGTTGATCGTCCGGGGCTCTTGGGGGCTTAAACATGGCCTTAACTGGGAGACTCCCGCCGGGGCGCACGTGGTAAACATCCATCTCTACGCCCCGTCTTCTTTTTTATGCTCATGCGTCAGCGATACCAATTGTCGTGAAAGCAAGTCAACGGCTTTGGCAATTACTCCATCTTTACCAACGAGCTGTTGCTCTTCCTCATCGGTAAAGGGTTGGAGAACGTAGTCCTCGCTGGCCATACCAATCGCTCGGTTCGAGCCCACACCGATGCGCAGTCGATTGAACGCCTGTGATCCAAGATGCTCGGTGATTGACTCGACGCCCCGGTGCCCGGCTGAGCCGCGGTCAAAGGCCGAACGAAGTTCGCCGAACGGCAGGTCAACGTCATCGTGAACCACCCACAGTCGATCCAGCCGGACTTTATAAAAAATTACGAATCGCGAAACCGCAGCGCCGCTGTCGTTCATGAAGGTCTGCGGTTTAAGAGCAAAGATTTTTGTGTTCATGTAAGTTCGGTGTGTGACGATGGCGTCTTTCTCTAGTTTCCACGAAGACCATTTATTTTGGTCAGCGGTCACTAGCTGGTCGAGCACGCGCCAACCGATGTTATGACGAGAGCGATCGTATGGCGGTCCGGGATTGCCCAAACCGATAATGACGGCAAAGTTCATCTGGCGCGAAACGAGGTCTGTTTTTTTGCCAGCTGCTTATCTAGGTAGTCTGGCCCAACGACGATCAAGATGTCCGTATCTGGTGGTTGGTCCGGTAAATCACTAACCGAGGAATTGACGCCGATTGAAGTATTAGCCAGGAAGGCGGGATCCAGGAGAGGGGAGGCGGTGGTCAGACTTTTGACGCCAAAAAAATCTTCCAGTCCAGCCACGGTGTACGGCTTGCGACCGCCGGAATAATCAACCAGGCGAATTGGTTCAGCCGCTTCAAACTTGCTTAACTCAAACACGGATGCCTTCGGATAGCCGAGGGATTCGAGGGTGGCGGCCAGAGTTTTAGATGAACTGAGCCGACTGGTCGTGTTGGCGATAGTAATTTTTGCATTCTCCATTACGTACTGCGGCTCGATGAAAATGTCTCGGGCAATAATGCGAATATCGGCAAAGGTCTCGTCCTTTGGCTGGAGTAAGAAGGCGCCGTCGGCACCAGTGACGTTCTTGAGCGCACCGGTCGGACCGCTGTCGAGCACCCGAGTGATAATCGAGGGCGTTCCCTTACGCGACAGTCGGGCCAGCCGCAGTAGTTCCCAGACCTCCATGTTCGTACCGGTGTGGCTACCGAGCGAACCCAGGACATTCCCGACCTTGACCGGGTTCAAAAACGTGCCGAAGGAGAAGATTTTGTCGCCGATAGCTTCGAGCACCAGCTGCTGGCGCCGACTGCGGGCGAAATCAGAACCTTCGCCGTTGCTGCCGTGTCGAGAGCGGACAAACTTCAGCGCGGTTGCCCCGTCCATTGGTTGTCGGCCCGCATCGAAGCGGATGGTTTGGTATCCGAAGTTCGGCGTCGGATACTCGCGGTCGGTGAACGGCTGCTCCACATTGACCTCGATGCCGCCGAGGTCGTCGACGATGTTCATGAAACCGGCGAAGTCGATTTGACCGAAGTAATGGATGGGTTGACCGGTGACGTTGGCAACTAGTTCTGAGGCGAGTTGTTCCCCGCCGCCGGGATATTTGAGCTCTTTACCAAGGGCGTTGGCGTTGTTGATTTTTCGGATACCGTACTTTGGGATGGCAACGGCCAGGTCGCGCGGGATGGACAGGAGCGCCACTTGTCCGGTTGAAGGTTTCAGGCTAGCCAGGATGATGGTGTCCGTGAGTAAGGGGCCCTCATGCCCTTCTCCGCCGATGCCTAGAAGAAGGACGTTAACTCGATCCGGCGCTTCGCCGCGGAGCTGGGCGTCGCGGTTGCGGACGAGGTGGCCGAGCTGCGCGAAAACGGACAGGCGCTTGTTTCCATTGCTGGTCGTATTGACCGCCGACAACAGTCGGTAGCCAACCAAACCGATGAAGCCAATCACGACCAATACGAGGGCGGTGGTGATTTTCCACCACCACCAAGAACGCCGTCGTTTTGGCGGTTCCTGATTGTTTGTCTGGTCGCGTTCGGCGGGAAGTTTTTGCAAACCCTGAATCGGCATGGGTAAGTGCGTGCCGTTGGGGAAAGTATAGGGTAGCCGTGGAATTATCGTCAATAGCCCCTTTTGTGATTGATCAGTGCTCTTTGATTCGTCCCAGTTCACAAAATCAACTGTATTGCTTTAGGAAGCTTGATTTTTCTGAAAAAAGATGGTATCATGTCCATGTTTTGCGCTTATCTTAGCAATTATTGCAATTATTAAATTGACGGCACTGGAAGATGCTTGGCCACTTAGCTCCCTGCACCAACCCCTCGACTATGCCCGCTCGGCTTCGAGCTCGCGGCCGAGAGGTCGGGGTGGTACGGGGCAAGCAGTTGGTTACCCCGAACTATACTCGTTAACGCTCGCAAGTGCGGGGCAGGGGGCGCTTCTCAAATTTTTACGCCACGGTCGCATAGCTCAGTTGGTTAGAGCGTACGGTTCACACCTGCCCGCCGCGGCCACTTAGCTCAGCTGGTTAGAGCGCGCCGTTCACATCGGCGAGGTCGCTGGTTCGAATCCAGCAGTGGCCACCAGTCCGCTTTGGCAGGCGGGTCCGTAAGGTCCCTGGTTCGAGCCCAGGTGCGACCACCAGCGAGCGGGTAGATCGGCGAGGTCGTCCCGCCGCGGGCGGGGCAGTGGCCAGCAGTGATGGCTAGAGGATGGCCGAGGGGTTCACTCCTCCAGGAAGGTCTGATAAATCGGAAACTAACAGTAGGTAGTGAAAAATGGTAATGAACAGTAATCCGAAGACAACGCCGAAACCGGAATTTTCTAATCCGCCGCGGCGACCGCTGCAGCGCCACGCCAACGTGGTGCCGAGCTTTACCGAATCGGTCGGCTCGTTTGTGGTGGAAGTGGCGAAGGTGGTCGTGATCGCGCTGGCCATCATCATTCCGGTCCGGTACTTCCTGATCCAACCGTTCTACGTCAAGGGTGCCTCAATGGAACCAAATTTCTATGACAACGAGTACCTGGTGATTGACGAGGTTTCCTATCGTTTTCACGCGCCCAACCGCGGCGACGTGGTGGTCATCCGTAACCCCCGCCGCGAATCGGATTTCCTCATCAAACGGGTAATCGGGCTGCCGGGGGAGCGGGTCGAGATAATCAACAGTGGAGTAAACATTTACAACGGGGATAACCCGAACGGGTTTACCATTGACGAATCATCCTACCTCACGCCGGATGTGCGAACCCACGGCACCTTGGACGTAAAGCTCGGGCCGAACGAATTTTTCGTCTTGGGCGACAATCGTGATTCCAGTCTTGACTCTCGGTACCTTGGTCCGGTGGAGAAGCGGAACATCGTCGGCCGCGCCTGGGTGCGGGCGTGGCCAGTCACGCGTTTGAGCATTTTCTCGTCGCCAAAGTATTCAGATTAAGAAGTAACAATCCAGTAATGCCGATTCAGCAAAAAAATACTACCCCCCAAACCCAGACCGCGCCTGAGCCGCCGTCTCCGCTCGAGAAAGTAAAGGGCCAACCCCAGTTGTTGCGGGGCATGAAGGATATATTGCCGGCCGATCAACCTTATTGGGACGCTATCCGCACGGTCGTTGAGGACAACGCTCACAGCGCGGGATTCAGTCGTATCGAGACACCGATTCTCGAAGCGGCCAACTTGTTTACTAGGACAGTCGGTCAGGAAACGGATATCGTGGAAAAGGAGATGTACGTGTTCGTTGATAAGAGCGGTGACAAGATCGCGCTTCGCCCGGAGAATACGGCGCCAGTGGCTCGCGCCTTCCTCGAGCACGGCCTGATCAGCTGGCCGCAGCCAGTCCGGCTCTACTACCTCGGCCCGTTTTTCCGGCATGACCGCCCGCAAGCCGGCCGCTACCGCCAGTTTTGGCAGTTTGGGTTCGAAGTCCTCGGCGATGCTCACCCGGTGGTTGATGCCCAACTAGTCTATCTGGCCGTATCTATCTACAAAGCGCTGACGGTCCCAGTTACCGCCCACATCAATAGCCTCGGCGACTCGGTCTGTCGGCCGAACTACATGAAAATTCTGACCGAGTATTTTCGGACTAGGCGGAATTCATTGTGTGAGGATTGCAAACGGCGATTGCAGAAAAATCCTTTGCGGATTCTTGATTGCAAGGAGCCGGATTGTCATACGGTCAGCCAGGACGTGCCGCAGATCGTCGATCACCTCTGTGAGCAGTGCCGCGACCATTTCGTCCGCGTACTGGAGTACTTAGGAGAACTGGAAGTGCCGTACACGCTCAATCCCAGAATCGTCCGCGGACTCGATTATTACACCCGGACGGTGTGGCAGATCATGGACGAGGGAGTGGAAGATCACTACGGTCAAACCGACCTGGGTGGAGGTGGGCGATACGATGACCTCCTCCAACAACTTGGTAACCGACCGGTGCCGGCGGTTGGCTTTGCCGGCGGCGTTGAGCGCTTAATGATGAGGATGCGTGAACGTCAGTACGTACCCGCCCCCATCCGGCACCCCGATATCTTCCTTGGTCAATTAGGCGAGGCGGCCAGAAAGAAAAGTTTGAAGCTTTACGACACCCTGCGGACGCTGGGGATTAGGGCGGCCGAGTCGTTTTCGAAGGACAGTCTGAAGGGTCAGTTGGAAACGGCTAATCGATTGGGCGTCAAGTACGCGCTAATCATTGGTCAGAAAGAACTGATGGATGACACTATTCTGATCCGCGACATGGAAAGCGGAATTCAGGAAGTCGTTGACTTCAAAAAAGTTGTACCGGAAATACAGAAGCGACTGGCTAAAACGAACGGCGCGGTCCCGCCAGAGAAGAGGGTGGCGGTATGAGGATATAGCGGTTTAGCTCGTTAGCGGCTGCGCCGTGTAGCTCGTTTGTGATCACTAAACGCCAAAGGCGCTAGCGAGCTAATATACTAACGAGCTAACTTCAAGGGTCAACATGACTGGAAAAATCGATAACACAATTTCTAACAAGGCGAACGAGCAGTGCCTTTTTTGCAAAATTGCAGCAAAACGAGCGCCGTCGACGATAGTTTACGAAGACGATTTGGTAGTCGCCTTCAATGATATTCGCCCGATTGCCCCGGTTCATGTGCTGATCGTGCCGCGGAAGCACATTGCTACACTAGTTGATCTTGAAGAACAGGATGACCGCCTGATTGGAGCGATGGTTTGGCGGGCGAAGAGGCTGGCCGAACAACTGGGGGTTGCGATGACTGGGTACCGGCTTGTTTTCAACGTCCGGCAACACGCCGGTCAGATTGTTGACCACATCCATCTTCACCTCATCGGCGGAAAAAAACTGGGGTCGATGGCCTAAACCTACTTTGACGTAACCCCGCAGTCTGTGTTATACTCACGCGGGTAGTTTGAAGTTTTTCACATTTCGGAACGGCGATCATGGAACCGCAAATTTTTTTCCGAGTGTGTACTTTCTAAGGAGGTGGTACGGTTGGTCGAAGTCAGACGAAAAGAAGGAGAATCGATGGAGAGCCTCTTGCGGAGGTTTTCGAAGCGCGTTCAGCAGAGCGGCGTGCTCCTGCGGGCGAAGCGAGCGAGGTTCTATGTACCATCCAAGACGAAGCGCGAAATTCGTGAAGACGCGCTCCGGCGGAAAGGCATTCGTGAGCGGAAGGAATATCTCCGAAAAATCGGCAAGCTCGACGAAACCTTTCTCGGTCGTTCGGGAAAACGTCCGAAGCCTCTTCCGCGTCTACCGAAGACTTCATGAGTCTCCAATCGCGAATTGAGAACGATTATAAGCAGGCCTTCCGAGCTAATGACCGCCCGGCAGTGTCGGCTTGGCGAATGCTCAAATCATCAATCAAGAACCGTGAGATTGAAGTCGGCCGGGAGTTGACCGACGAGGAAACGATTGAGGTCATCACCCGCGAGGTCAAGAAACGGCGCGAGGCGTCCGAGCAGTTCGGACGCGGCGGCCGGCCCGATCTGGCGACGAAGGAACAGGCCGACGTCGCCCTCTACCAGAAATACCTGCCCGAACAGCTAACGGAGCAGGAACTTCAGGGTATAGTGCGGCAAGCCATTACTGACGTTGGCGCGACTGGACCGTCAGACATCGGTAAGGTCATGGCTGCGGTAATGGCCAAGGTCAAAGGACGCGCTGACGGTTCGGCTGTTCAAGTCATGGTGAAAAAAACATTAGGCGCTTAGGAAAATGAGACGACGTCGGCGAATCGAGGTGAAAGGAGCGTTGGTCATTACGGCCGCGCTAATCTTTCTCGGCTTGGTTGCCTTCAGCGCCCAGGCGCAGACCCCACTCTCAATCGAGGACATTGGCACGACCATCGGTCTGACCACGGCCGATTTGAAATCAATCGTCATAAACGTTATCCGATGGCTGCTCGGTATTTTGGCGTTGGTGGCGGTCAGCTTCATCATGTACGGCGGATACCTATGGCTGACCGCGGCTGGAAATTCTGACCGAATCGAGAAAGCAAAACGGGTGATTATAAACGCCGTGATCGGATTGGTGATCGTGTTGATTGCCTGGGCGATCGTATTCTTCGTGGCCAGGGTTATTCTCGGGTCAAGTTCTGGCGGTCCGCCAGGAACCACGCCGCCTCCGTGCATCCCTGGGGATCCGCGTTGTTCAACCGCGGCGGTGGGCTTTGAGATTCGCTCGATTACGACAGACTGCGGAAGCCCGCCGGACTACCAAAGCGACGTCTTCCGCTGCAGCAGCGTCAGCATCAACTTCAACCATCCGGTCAAGCCGGAAACCGTAGCCGCAGCGGTGCGGGATAAAAAGCTCATCATTGAACAGTGCAATACGATTGATCCAGACGGCACATGCGCGGATCCTCAAGAAGCGGCCGTGGCCAATCAAGAATATCGAGCAGATGCGCCACTGTCCGATAAACCTTACTGGGTGACCCGGGAAAATCCAGAGCCTTCGAACGCCGTGATTTTTTACCACCGAAACGAGCTCTTTGCAGCGAGAACAAGTTACCGTCTAACGATTACAAAAGATATTTCCGATACGGATAACCGGGCGATTTCCGCCTGCCGCCAGAATTTGGTAACGCCGGTACCAGGATGCGATGACATCGGTGCATCATATCAATGGACCATGTTGGTCGGTGACCAAGTTGATACTGAGGGCCCACGAATCACCTCGACCTATCCGACGTCGGAGTACAATGCCCGCTGCGTCGGCGCGCCGAAAGTCTGTTCGAGCGGCCGCCAGGCCGGACAGTCCTGCACGATCGACAATGACTGCAAGAGTGCCGGAGCAGCCCCGGACCAGAACGTGCCGCGCGAACCGATTATTACCGTGAACTTTGATCAGGCCTTTGACGGGTTGCAGATCAATCAAAACGATCTGATTGACCCGCGAAACAACTCAATAACCTTAATTCCTTTCACTCCCGATACCGGTACTGCCGATTTCGAGGATGGGACTGAGGGCCCGCCGGTTGATCCGCGGGATTTCATTGTGGTGGCTGACGGCACGTCCTTGGTGATTCAAATGAAACCCGGGAAAAAACTGGATGAATTCACCTGGTATAAGGTAGTGGTCAAGGATATTTACGATCTTTGCAATAACCCGCAGGAACCCAATCCGTTCCAATGGGTGTTTGAAACAAATAATGTGGTGGCCGGCATTGCGGATCACTATCCGCGCAACGGCGCCAACAACGCCTGCGACGACACGCAAATTTTCATCCGCTACACGTTATCCATGTACGATGCTGTATCGCATAGCTGTGAAGTCGGGATTGACCCGAGCAATTACGGTTTTGTAACCCAAGCGGCGTTGAGTCCGGGACCGGCACCCGGCACTGGACCGAAAGCATTTAACGTCAACCCGTCCCAGGATCCCTTGATCCAATGCCTCCCCGGCCGGCCTTGCGATTACAACAATTTGTGCAAATGGTATGAGTTCACGCCGCCGCCGCCTTATCCGCCATCGTCACGGTTGAGGGTTAACACCCAGTACAGAGTAGCCGTGGACAACCGCTATCAAATCAGCGACACGCAAACCTTGCGATTCGGCGAGCCGTTTGTGCCACAGTCGTCGTCGCTTGGCGAGTGGCATTTTGACGTGAAGCCGGCAGGGGAGTGCGTCAATCCGCCGGTGATTACTTGGATTGATCCTTCTCATGGTCCTGACGGTCAGTGCATCACGGTCAACGGTTATAACTTCGACAAGGTCAGTGGATATAACCCAGGCGATAACCTCTCGTACGACGGGGCGGACCTTAACCGCAAGGGTCTTCCCGACGAGCAGGTGCTGAGTTGGGCAGACACCCAGATCGCGGCGGAAGTGCCGGCTGGACCGGCCGGATCAAAACCGTTCGTGGTGAAAGCCGATTTTCCCGCGCCGTTCGGTAACTTGTCGAGCCCGCCGTTTGACTGGACGAAAGACTCGGGCAATCCGTCAGAAGGTCCGTGCCTAGCTTCAATCAATCCTAACCAAGGACTCAACCTGACGCCGGTTGATTTTCTCGGCAAGCGCTTTAACGAGACCTCGGCCACTAAAGAAGTGTACTTTGATACGTTCCGAACAGATAGTCCGCGCACATGGAAAAATGAACTTATTCAAACATCGGTTCCAGCTGATCCGCCATTGAGCCCGAGTGCCATTCCGAAGAAAGTGTACGTGAAAAATAATAAGGGCGAGTCGAACCGCCTAGACTTTACTGTCACTCCGCCGCCGGTGGTTCCGCCGGGAACGCCGGTGGTGAGAAAACAATGGCCGAACTGCGGAACTTCTTGTACTGGCGTGGACGTGGGTGCGGAGTTTACCTTGGACATGGACACCGCGTCGTTCAGCGGAGCCATCGTAATTAAAAAGTGCAGCGACACCACCTGTTCGAGCTTTGTCGGCGCTGACATTATTCCGCCGACCGTGCTCTACGACGGTCCGCCGACTCAGGCCGCCCACTTTCCACCGGCCAGTGCCTTTGATCCTGACACCTACTATCGAGTTATTCTCAAAAACACCATCAAGTCTACTCCGGCTGAAGGCGGAGGGACGCTTGGAAACTTGAACTACAACAATGGCAGCGGTTCCAATGATTCCTATTCCTGGGTTTTCAAGACTCAATCGGGCAGCGGCGGTTGTAAATTAGATCGAGTTAACATTACGCCCGCTTCTGCCACCATGTGTACGGCCGATTCGCCTGGTGACTACGTGGCCACGGCCTACACCGAACCGAATAGCTGCTCTGCCGTCGGACAGATCATGACACCGAGCGATCTTACCTGGACATGGTCATCGGACATCACCTACGCCACGGTCACGCCAAAAGCTCAGTCGTGGACTGCCGCGGTTGCCGCAGTCAGGGAAACAGTTCCAGTACCTGGCAGCACGCCGATTCGCGCAACCGGCACAAACAGCGGGATCAGCAAATCGTCGTCGAGTCCTTTGACCGTGGACTGTACGACCTGCGACGAAACCACGGACTGCAGTCTCGGTGGGACGTGTCCTGGTAGCGCCTGCGTCAACGGTCGGTGTACGCCGGTACTGAAATCAATCAGCCGCAGCCAAGGGGCGACCGGAACATGGCTGGGAATCAATGGCTGCTACTTCGGAGGTTATGCGCGGGGAAAATGCGTTGGTGGCGCAGACGACGGCGATGCCTGCGACACGAACCGCGACTGCGACAGCCAGAACTGTCAGGACGGAAGTGCAGTAATCTACACCAGTGACAAGCGCGGCGTCTGGCCGGACGCAGCAATGTGCGGTCTTCCATCCACGCACTGGGGAGACTCGGACATTCTCAGCGAAGTGCCTGATAAAACCAGCGCGGCCTTGAGCGCGACCAGCGGACCGATTCAAGTCCAGCGCTGGGATGGAAAGCGCTCTAATGCATCGTCGTCCTTTGTGGTCGACCCAGCCGTGAATGTTCCGGGAATTTGCAAAATCCAGCCGTCAGCCGGCAGCGAAGGCACGCCGAATATAAACATTTACGGTCAGAACTTCGGTTCGGTTCAGGGGTCAGGCAAGGTGACGTTCTACAAAGAAAAAGATGTCCTGACTTACGGCCCACTTCCGTGGTCCGAGAAGCAAGTTGAAGTAACCGCGCCAAACGGCATTGCCAACAATACTGATCCGGCTTATGAGCTTGACGGTCAGCAATGGCAAAGCAAGGAAGTGGCATTGAAGCAGGGCGAGTGGAGCAACGTGGTGAACTTCGACGTGCGGCCGCCGGGCTGTCAGGCCTGTACTGAAGATTTGATCTGCGGCGCTGGCAATGGTTGCGGGTATAACGGCTGCTGCGCCCAAGCCCCCACGGTGGTTGATCGGAGTCCAAGCGCTGGCCGCGTCGGTATTTGTCTAAATGCCGTTGCCACCGCGACTTTTGATCGGACCATGGATGCGGCCAGCATCAATACCGCCAGCGTCCATCTGCAGGAGTACGTTACAAAAAGCGGCGTCAGCGGTTGGCGCGAGGTGCCGATCGCCGTCAGCTACAATCCCTCGAGCAAGATAGTTTCGATTACTCCGCGAGACCTCTTAAGGCGAAATACTAATCATCGTGTGAGTCTGAGCGAGGGCTCCAGGATTCGCAGCGCTGATGGCGTGGCCCTGCCGCTGACCGACTGGACCTTCCTGACTGAGGACCGGACCGATCCCTGCCGGTTGAAGCGCGTTGAAGTTGATCCGCCAACTTGGACTTTTGCCACCGATGCGACCCATCCCTTCACCGCTCATGCCTTCTCCGAGACTGACGTTGAGATTTTCCCGACCCCGAGCTACAACTGGGATTGGAACTGGCGCGATATTCCAGACCCGACCCTAGCCGAGTATCAGGGCGTCAGGGCTGGCGTGTCATCGGTGACTGTCGGACTGCCGGTTGGTCACGGTAAAGGGCGAACGCTGGTAATCGCCGCGGCCGATAACGTCCCGCTGCCGACTGGCGGTAAGACGACCATTCTTGGCAACGCCTCGATCTTGATAACCGCTTGCACTGAACTTTGGACATTCAAGGACAACGCGACAAACTGCACTTTGAACCCGGGCGGATGCCAGGACTTCCATTTTGACTCGTCCTACTGCGCTGATAACGGTTTGCCCAAGCTCAATCTTGAGGACCCCGGACCGCCGGAAAGATACAGATATACGATCACCGGCGCGACTGGCGGCAACACTGAGCCGAAACAGTTGAAAGAATTCCTGTTCAAGGAACTCAATCAGACCACGAAAGAGGGGATTGGCATTCGTATCTATGACAACTCCGCCGGCTTGTCCGCGCTCGAATGGTACAAGAAGTACGTGCCGAGACCAGGCACGCCGTCATCCATGACGGTCGACGGTTACGAGGCCTTGCGCGATGGACGGACGATCTATGTGGCCATGACGGATTTCGACGGATCTCGTTATAACCCGAAGATCGTCCTGATCTCGTACAGCCAGGAGGCCTCACCCGTCCTTCTCAACATCTTCGGCCAGATGGTCGAAAACTGGTTTTTCAATAACGACACGAATTCCGTCGGCATCTGCAATCGTCTAAACGACATTAACAAGGTTTGTATCCAGCGCGACCTCAAACGCTTGGCCGCTGTCACCGACATTACTCAGTATCTTCGTGACGCAAAAATTAAGAATGGCACTTATCCGCAGTTAGGTTCCGGATCGTTCCTGTCGCAGCTGTCCTTCTCGGTTTGGCCGTCCTGGCAGCAGACGCTCGGCAATGAAGTAGGTAAAAATCTGCCCGTTGATCCGATCAATACTGTTGCTGATTGTCCGGCTGGACAGGCCACTGACGGAACATGCTGGAATGAGCCGAAGAAGAAATTCTTCTGTCTGCCCGACGTGCCGGAAGCTTCCCAGCCACAACCCGACCCGCAGTCGCATATTCTCAGTTATCGTTACAAAGCGGACGGCTCAGTTGAACTCTACGCCAACCTCGAGTACCATGGTACTGGGAGTTGGGCAAATTACCCGCTGGGCGACCCGGCTAGTCCGGCCCCCGGCCAGACGATCTGTGCCTCGCCGTCCCACTGCCAATGCTTCAACTATTCACTGCCGATACCTTAGCAGACTGAGAAACGATGTCCGACACCGAATCAACTCCGTTGTACAATCGTCCAGTTTTTCGTATAATAATTATAATCGTCGTGGCGGCAATCATTGGGGCTATTATCGTGGCAGTCAGACGGCCGAAGAATGCGGAAAACACGAATACGGCTGGACGAGGTCTTACCAATTTGACAACCAAGACGTTTGACGCCCGTCAGGCCAGTCCGCTGGCCGATAGTGACTTGGACGGTCTGACCAATGACCTGGAAGCCACTCTCGGAACTAATCCAACCAACCCCGATACGGATAAAGACGGACTCTCCGATTTCGACGAGGTCAGGGTTTACCGAACCAATCCAAGCAATCCCGACACGGACAATGACGGAAACTCTGACGGACCGGAGGTACAGAAGGGCTACAGTCCAACCGGGCCGGGAAAACTCTTTGAGAAGAAACCATCAGCCTCAACGAACACTGAACAATAATCAATCGATTTGAGTCGACCGCTAAACCGTCGGCTTTAAAAAAGAGGAGACGTTAACCTATGTTCGAGAACGAACCAAACCCGACCACACCAGATATGCCGTCAGCGGCACCGCCACCGCCGGTAGCGCAGGACATCCATACCATGCCCGAGCGTTTCCTTGACACTGGAGTGGGAGCGCCGGCGCCGTCAGGGCCGACCGGTGGGGGTGGGAAAAAAATTATAGTGGTAGCGGTGGTAATCGTGGTTGTCGGCGCGCTGGCGGCTGGCGCCTGGTACTACTTTACTAAACTGGCCAATAAAAATTCCGGCAATACCGTCGCTAACGCCACCAATGTGGTGACGAATCGCAACCTCAACGTGAATCGCCCAGCGAACGCAAATCTAAACCTCAACGCTCCATTAAACGCAAACGTCAACGCGACCACGAACATAAATCTCAATGCCAATCTGAATGCCAACCAGAACGCTAACGCTAACACCAATTCCACCACAATCGGTTCGCCGCTGCCGTCCTCCGCCGATACGGACAACGATGGACTGACCGACACCGAAGAACAGGTCTACGGCACCCAGTCGAACAGCCAAGACACCGACGGCGACGGGTTCATTGACGGTTACCGCGTTCTGGCTAGCGGGAAGATTGAGGGCGAGGCATACCTCGGTTACTGCCCGACCCAGAAAGGAAGTGCCCGACTGGACGACGCAACTGTTTGCCCGGTCATGCGAACATACACCAACCCGAGCTTCAACTACGCTTTGTGGTTACCGCGGAACTGGGTGGCGCAGGTAACGAATTCGCAGGATAACAAGACGCTCATCATGACGCCTGATTTTGCCACCTCGGAATTTTTCCAAGTGACGGTCCAGGATAACCCAACTCAGCTGACGGCCAAGAACTGGTATGTGAATCTTAATCCAGGCGTCGATCCGAGCAAGGTTAAAGATGCTACCGTCAGCGGTCTTGATGGGGTGCTAAGTCTTGATCAGAGCTCGGTTTACTTCGTGAAAGGGACGAAGATTTATATCCTGTCCTACAACACCGATGCTCTTAACAAGGCCAACCTGCGTACGACCTTCATAATTATTTATCGGAGCTTCCATCTGGTGCCGGCGACAACACCAACCAATTCGAACTCGAACTCGAATGCGAATTCTAACACCAATACGAATTCCAACATCAACACGAATTCGCCGCCGATACTCGGTCAGTGAAAAATCGTGACCATGTCCTGCGAGTTCAGGACACTCGTTCCGCTCAGTGTTTCCGCGTCTCTTCTCCGGCGGTTGGTATCTCGAGTTTTTACCGCGGTTCGTTTAAACCCCCGAACGACGAATGTGGCGCTGGCGTTCGTCGGTGATGCTCGCATGAAATTCCTCAACCGGCGCTACCGACGGCAGAATCGAACGACCGACGTGTTATCCTTCTCGGGGATGGGGAGCGAACTAGGCGATATTGTCATCTCCGTACCGCAAGCTAAACGCCAGGCCCAGCGCTTCGGCACCACCCTGCTCGATGAAATTAGTCTGCTGATTGTTCATGGACTCCTGCACCTTACTGGCTATGACCACCGAACTCGAGCCGAACGGATAAGGATGCAACGGAAGGAACGGCGAATTCTCTACGGATCATCGCTCATTCATCGTCAATCGACTTCGCAGTGATATGTCTCTCGTTTCACCAACGAATTTCCTGTCCAGTCTTCGCTTCGCCATCCAGGGCGTTCGCCACGTTTTCAAACACGAACGAAACTTTCGCATCCACACCATTTTCGCCCTATTCGCTCTGTTCCTGGCGGTCCTCCTAAGAATCTCTATCACCCAATGGCTGTTCGTGATCACGGCCATCGCCTCCGTCCTCGTTCTGGAAATTGTCAATTCGATCTTTGAACGACTGCTTGATCTGGTCCAGCCTCGCGCCCACCACTACGTGGCGGCGATCAAAGACCTAATGGCGGCAGCGGTGGTGGTCGCTTCAATCTCGGCGCTAGCCGTCGGCCTCATTATCTTCCTTCCCCTTATCATCTTACGTTTGACTTAATACACCAATGGCTCGAGAAGAATTTATCACCGGCCTTGACATCGGTTCGTCAACCATCCGGGTGGCAGTCGGACAACGTCAAGCAAACGACCCGACTATCCACATTATTGGCGCCGCCGAACACGAGGCGCAAGGCATCTCTAAGGGCGCGGTCACCAGCATCGAAGACGCCGTCAGTTCGCTGTCAGCCTCGCTCGAAACGGTTGAGCGCATGACCGGTATCCCGACCGAGCATGCCTTCGTCGGCATCGGCGGAACACACGTTACATCAATGGAGAGCCACGGGGTGGTGGCCGTGTCGCGCTCCGACGGGGAAATCAGGGAGGATGATATTGATCGGGCGGTCGAAGCGGCCCAGGCCGTGGCCACCCCGCCAAACTATGAGATCTTGCACGTCATTCCGCGGACGTTCTCGGTGGACAACCAGCACGGCATTAAAGACCCGGTCGGCATGACGGGGATGCGTTTGGAAGTCGACGCGCAGATCATCCAAGGGCTGTCCGGTCAAGTGAAGAACATTACCAAGGCCGTCTTCCGCACCGGGCTGTCGGTGGATGACCTGGTGCTCGGTTCGCTGGCGGCCGCCGAGTCGGCCCTAACTAAGCGCCAAAAAGAACTGGGCGTCGGGCTAGTGAATATCGGCGGTGCCACGACTAGTGTGGTGGTCTTCGAAGAAGGCGACGTCCTCCACGTCAAAGTCTTGCCGATCGGGGCGGCTCATATCACCAATGATATTGCTATCGGCTTGCGCACTTCGATTGACTTAGCTGAACAGGTTAAGCTTCACCTCGGGGTGGCCACGCCAGCCAGCGTCGGCAAGCGAGAAGAAATAATGCTATCCGAGTTTGCCGGTGGCGATGACGCGGTGGTGTCAAAGCGGCAGGTGGCGGAAATCATTGAGGCGCGTCTTGAGGAAATTTTCCACATGGTCGACCGCGAGTTCCAATCAATCGACCGCTCCGGCCTGTTGCCGGCGGGTGTTGTCTTGACCGGCGGCGGAGCTAAGCTATCGGGAATTCTTGAGGTGGCTAAGAAGATGCTCCGGCTGCCGGCCTCGGTCGGCGTGCCGCAGAATCTGGTAACGGCGATTGACAAGGTGCGCGATCCAGCTTTCACGACCGCGCTGGGTCTGGTCATCTGGGGAGCTGAGTCTCGTGGCACCCGCGGATTCTTGGCCAGGATCGGCGAGTTGTCGTCGGTCAATGCGGTTACCGGTAAAATGCGCCAGTGGTTTAAGAACATGCTCAGATGAATCGCCGTCGTGATTCTAGTCGTGGCCAGTTTTGGCTCGGCGGCGGTCTGATTGTTTTACTTCTGGTCGCCGTCGCCGCCATCGTCGTAATCCAGCAACGTCGAGTTTCGAACCGCCCCGCCAATGTCGGTAACCAGTCAACACCGCCATTGGATGAGACGTCAAATTGGCCGAAGTACTATGCTCGGTCATTCGGCCTGACCGCCCCGCTTCCCAAGGGCATGACACTCTGTTCAGATGGACAGACTTTTTCGATGAAAAACGATGAGTGTCAGGCGACCACCGCGCCGACGTTTTTATTCCGTCGAAGCGACTCGTGGGAATCAATAAGTCTAGTGGCCGCGTTCAACGACGCGTTTGCCCAAGAACTTCGCGAGGCCGGTATCGTCAGTGCGGAGGGGAGAACGGCGACGCTCAATGGCGATTCCACAAATATAATTTATATGCAACTTTCCGATACCCTGTTCGGGGCGATGGTGGTTGAGATGGCGAGTGACCCGGCAAAAGCAAGAAAGGTGGCCATAACCGTTCGTCGAGATATCCCACCACAGATAGATGGTCAGGCGGTTGAGGCGGAAACGATTCTTAGTAAATTTCTCAGGCTGATTAGCTTCGTACCAGGCAAGGCCACGGACCAAATACCCTCGACTAACGCATCCTAGAGCATTGAGCACAGAAAGTGTTCATGCTCCAAAAAAACCTCTTTAGTTAGCCGAAATATTTGATGTGGCTTTGCACGACGAATGATATGGCGGCGGTTTTGACATTGGCGGCATGAACACTTACAATGTAAGGGTGGTCGAACTATCCACAACCACTCCGCCTGGCGCGGAGGAAAGGAATATCAGGTATGCCGACTGAGGTCAAACCGGAAATTGAAACTTTTGCCAAGATTAAAGTCCTCGGCGTTGGGGGCTCCGGCGGATCGGCGGTGAATCGGATGATGCGTTCGAAGATCCGGGGAATTGAATTCATCGCCATCAACACGGATGCCCAAGCCCTGCATCACAACGCCGCCCCGGCGAAGATTCACATCGGCAAGATGACGACGCGGGGCCTGGGGGCCGGGATGGACCCGGAGCTGGGCAAGAAAGCGGCCGAAGAGAACGCCGACGAGCTCCATGACGCGCTGAAAAACAGCGACATGGTTTTTATCACCTGCGGTTTGGGTGGTGGCACCGGCACCGGCGCCGCCCCGATCATCGCGCAAATTGCCAAAGACGTCGGCGCGCTGACCGTGGCCGTCGTCACAAAACCATTCAGCTTCGAAGGCGCCCAACGCCAACGAATCGGTGAACAGGGGTTGCTCGAACTCCGCGACAAGGTTGATACGCTCATCACCATTCCGAACGATCGCTTACTGCAGATAATTGACAAGAAGACGTCACTGGTTGACGCCTTCGATACGGTCGATGATGTTCTCCGCCAAGGCGTCCAAGGCATTGCCGAACTGATCACCGTCCCCGGTTTGATCAACGTTGATTTTGCCGACGTCAAGGCGATCATGGAGAATCAGGGTTCGGCCTTGATGGGTATCGGCCAAGCGGGCGGCGAAAACCGAGCGGTGGAAGCAGCCAAAGCGGCGATTGATTCCCCCCTGCTCGAACTGGCAATTGACGGCGCCAAAGGCATTCTGTTTACGGTCACGGGCGGTCCGAACCTGGGCATGTACGAGGTCAACGAAGCCGCCCGAGTCATCACCAGCTCAGCCGATGCGAACGCCAAGATCATCTTCGGCGCGGTGGTGGACGAGAGCTTGAAAGACGAAATAAAAATCACGGTTATCGCGACCGGTTTCGGTAAGGGAGAGGGCCGTCAAGGCGTAAGGAAAATCGGCGCCCAGGGCCCCATGAGCTTTGGTATGCCTGAACCGGCCGCCTCAGTACCGTACCCGGCCTTCTCGACTGCGTCCAGCCGCCCAACTATTGCGCCAGCGACTCAACCAAAAACTCCAAAACCTTCAGACAAAACCAAAGAGGAAGAGGACCTTGAAATTCCGGCTTTTATACGAAAAAAAATGATGTGACGGCGCTCGGGCAGCGTCACCCCGACCACCCGTCCCCGATCCAGTTGGGGAGATCAGGGGCCTCCCTAAAGACATTTGATCTTACGCGCCGGAGATATCCACAGCCCTCAGCATCGATCATAGTCGAAACTTAAAAGAATTTTCACGGTCTTCCGCCAAGCCAAGCGAAAAATTTGGTTAATATCATCAATACTCCATCTTGACTCGACCTATATTTAGTAGTATACTTCCCTGTAGGGGTACAAGATGTAGTAGTTTAAGTCTGGTTTGGGGGTTGCTAGACGTCTGAAGGGCAAGTTATTGGCGGTTTTGAAGCTTTGGAGGATTCATGCGCTGTCCAGCGTGCCACAACATTGACACAAAAGTCACTGATACCCGAATGGTGAACGAGGCAGTGGCAATCCGCCGCCGCCGGGAGTGCTTGAGGTGTGGATTTCGTTTTTCCACCTACGAAGAGGTAGAAATCCTCAACCTGACTGTGGTTAAGCGGGATGGCCGCCAAGAGCCCTATTCACGGGAAAAGCTGGAAACCGGCCTGCGCAAAGCCTTCGAAAAACGGCCGATTACCCACGAAAGCTTCAAGCGGCTCCTCAACATCATCGAACGGGATATCCAACTCCGGGGTCGGAACGAGATCACCTCTCATCAGATTGGCGAGATCGTGATGAAGCGTTTGAAGAAGGTTGATCCGGTCGCCTACATCCGTTTTGCCTCGGTTTATCGGTCTTTCACGGATGCCGAGAGTTTCTGGAACGAGCTTCAGCTTTTCCAGCGCGGTCGGCAGCGTCCAAAAAATCCGCGACGAACAAAGAACAACTAACATTTCGCATCGTATGAACGGTTCAGCCCGCTCTCATAAACTCATTTCGACCCAGTCGGTAAATGAGAAAAAGCTTGCCAAGATCCTATCCGAGGCGCTAACGGAAAATCAGAAGCTGATGGACGACTCGATTCTCGCCGACATGAGCGCCAATGCCATCAAGGTTCTGGAACGACGGTACTTAAAGAAGAAAGACGGCAAACCAGCGGAAAAGCCAATCGACATGTTCCGGCGGGTGGCCAACAACATCGCTCAAGCGGATGCGCGGTATGGGGCCTCACCGGCGAGAGTGGCGAAAACCGAGGAGGGGTTCTTCCGTTTAATCGCCAGTCGTGATTTCCTACCGAACTCCCCGTGCCTGATGAACGCCGGACGCGACTTCCAGCAGCTGTCGGCTTGTTTTGTGCTGCCGGTCGAAGACTCAATCGAAGGAATTTTCGAATCGTTGAAACACCAGGCCATTATTCACCAGTCCGGCGGCGGCACTGGTTTTTCTTTCTCCCGCTTGAGGCCGAAAGGGAGTCTGGTGAAGACTACGCACGGCGTGGCCTCTGGCCCGGTTTCCTTCATGCGGATTTTTAACATGGCCACGGAGATCGTGAAGCAGGGCGGTACCAGACGCGGCGCCAACATGGGTGTGCTCCATATTGATCATCCCGACATCCTCCAGTTCATCACCATCAAGGAAAATTTGAACGAGATGAAGAATTTCAACATTTCGGTGGCGGCGACTGAGAAGTTCATGGAGGCCTTGAGGAAAAAAGGGATGTACGACCTGGTTGATCCACATACCGGCAGCGTGACCGGGCAGTTGCCCGCCGAGAGAATTTGGAAGCTCCTTATCCATCATGCCTGGTTAACCGGCGATCCCGGCGTCCTATTCATTGATCGGGCCAATGCCATCAACCCCGCTCGGCATGTGGAGGTGCTCGAAGCGACCAACCCCTGCGGCGAGCAGTGGCTGGCCGGCTACGATTCCTGCAATTTGGGCTCCATCAATCTCGGCCAGTTCGTGAAAAAGACAAAGTCCGGCAAAGCCGCGGTAGACTGGCAGCGTTTGAAGAAAGTAGCGTGGCAGACCGTTCACTTTCTCGACAATGTCATTGACATGAACCGCTACCCGATTCCGCAGATTGCCGAGAAAACTTTGACTAACCGACGGATTGGTTTGGGCGTGATGGGTTTTGCCGACATGCTGATTGAGCTGGGTATTCCATACAATTCGAAGGCCGGGTTGGAGATGGGTCGGAAGATGATGAAGTTCATCGCCGACCAAGCCGCCAGCGCCTCGACCGAACTGGCCAAGTCCCGCGGCAACTACCCCAACTATGCTGGTTCGGACGATGAGAAAAGGGGCGTGCCAATGCGGAACGTGGCCCGCACGACCGTCGCGCCGACCGGCACGATTTCGATGATCGCTGATTGCAGCTCCGGCCTAGAGCCGTTGTTCGCCATCGTTTTCACCAAAACGGTCATGGACGGCACGTCGCTCGTCTACGTGCACCCGAAGTTCGAGGAGATCGCTAAGCAAGAGGGATGGTACTCGCCAGAACTGATGGAGCGAATCGCCTACGAGGGTTCGATTCAGAAGTTCGACGAGATACCGGACAAGTGGAAGAAGATGTTCGTAACCGCCGCCGACTGCACACCCGAAGACCATATCCGCATGCAAGCCGCCTTCCAGGAATACGTTGATAACGCCATTTCCAAGACTGTCAACTTCCCGCACGAGGCGACTGAAGAGGACGTGCGGAAGGTCTATGAGCTGGCGTACGAACTAGGCTGCAAGGGCGTGACCATCTTTCGCGACGGCAGCCGGGACGAGCAGGTGCTGACCACCGGCAAGACCGTGCTGGTCGGCCAGGAGAAGCCAGCACCAGCAGTCGTAACGACCAACGGCTTTGGGCCACGCCACCGTCCAGAACTTCTCAAAGGGACGACCTATAAAGTGAACACGCCGTACGGTTCGCTCTACATAACCATCAACGACGACGAGAATGGACGCCCATTCGAGGTTTTCGCCACCATCGGCAAGAACGGTGGGTTCTTTGCGGCCCAGTCCGAATCGATCTGCCGTCTGATTTCGCTGTCCTTGCGCTCCGGCATCTCGCCGAAAGAAATCGTTGATCAGATCAAAGGGATCCGCGGGCCGGACGTGTCTTGGCATGACGGCGGGCAAATCCTGTCCTTGCCTGACGCAATCGCCAAGATTCTGCAGAAACATTTAGGTCGGAAACAGCCGCAGCTCGACCTGAAGCCGAAGGGTGATTCCGTGACAGCGGTGGCCGAGGTGACGCCGGCCGCGGTCACAACCGCCAAGAGAATGTCGGTGGCGAACGTCGGCTATGCGCCGGCCTGCCCGGACTGCGGAAGCATGCTCGAGATCGCTGAGGGCTGCATGAAATGCCACAATTGCGGGTTTTCGAAGTGCGGGTAGAAAACTCGGCGAGGCAACCTACGGTTTCCTCGTCCCCGCCTGCCAAAGTACAAAGGTACTTTGTACGGCGGGCAGGCGATACCACTCCTTCCCTTTTGCGGTGTCGCGCCTTGCGGCTCGCCTAGAGGCCCGTCCCCGCTGAGCGGGGCCACCCTGATCCTCGCAGCTGCGTCGCAACAAATATTTTGAATGGGCGCGAACGTAGTTCGCGCCCATTGAATAGAATGTTCATGCCAAAGTCTCTGCCACAGGTAGCAACAGCAATATTGTTAGATCGCAACGGGGATTTATTGATCTATCTTCGCGATGACAAACTTACGATAGCGTTTCCGAATTACTGGGACCTTTTCGGCGGGCAAGTTCAAGAAGGGGAAAGTCCAGAGCAAGCGTTAGTGCGCGAAATTCAAGAAGAGCTTGGTATCTACCTCGAAGGGTTCCATAAGTTTCGCGTGTATGAATGTCTTGAGGGTGATGTTCGCCCGAACGTAAAGCATGTGTATTGGGCAAAATTGGATGTCTCGGCAGAAGACTTGACCCTACGTGAGGGACAAAGGTTAGCTGGAGTTTCACTCGAAGAGAGCAAGAATACGCGCTTTGCAAATATCTTGTCTCGCGTGGTGAATGATTTTGTTCAATGGTATGCGACGGAACCGAGCCATGAAAAAAGCCCCTAAAAAACTTCGCGCTCTCGATCGCGGCCTAACCATCGCGTACGTTGGTGATGGTAAAGGGAAAACCACAGCCGCTGTAGGTTTGGCCACGCGGGCAGCAGGCTACGGCTGGCCCGTGCTGTTTTTTCAGTTCTATAAGTCGGAGCAGTGGCCATCAGGCGAGCGGCAGAGCTTGAAAAAGCTCGGCGTGGATGTCCGCGTCCGGGGCCAAGGCTTTGTCGGAATCTTGGGTGACCGAAAACCGCGGTGGCGACACCGGCAAGCCGCGGCCCGGGCCTTGGCCGAGGCTAAGCAGTTGTTGTTTTCAGGAAAGTATAGGCTGGTGATACTCGATGAGATCATTGCTTGCTCCGAGCAGCATTTGTTTCCGGTCAGGGCGATTGCGAAGCTGCTGGATGAACGAGCCAAGCACGCGAAAGCAAAACTGGTGCACGTGGTTCTGACCGGCCACAATGCCTACCCAGCTGTATTAAAGCGTTGTGACTTGGTGACCGAGATGAAGATGGTGAAGCATCCGTATTATCGTGGAATTATTGCCACGAAGGGGGTTGATTTCTAATGGATGTTTAGCGGTTTGGAGGATTGGCGGTTTGGTGGTAGAGTTGGGAACGAGGAAGAAAATTGCAAATCACAAATGTCAAACGTTTCTAGTCAAGTGTTCTCATCCGTGCTATCCTGTGGATAGGTAATCAAAGGTCGACAAAGAGAACGTTTGACATTTGACTAGTGACGTTTGACCAAAAAACAATGTTTCATAATCCACTCGAGAAAAAACAGTCGTTGCTGCAGTTCTTGTGGTTGATTTTCTTTATGGCCGCGGCGGTGTTCGTGTTTTCCTTTTTGTACTGGGTTACGAGGTAGCGGTCAAGCGTAGGCTTAAGCCTACGTTGTGGCTTGGAGGTTTAGAGTGCGCGTTGTACGGAAGCGTGTGATCTGCCAATCCGCTAGTTACAGTTTCGTTGATAACTGACAAAGGGAAGCCGGTGACGACCCCACCCTCCCTCCCCTT